>JBJEEE010000114.1:0-5214 GCA_051872775.1 Bacilli bacterium | reverse complement strand
TGAAGCTAAGACGACACCAATGATTATTGCAGATGAGACAGATGCATTAGAAGATTTACGTATGAAATATCGTTATCTAGATTTACGTAGACCATGTATGCAAAAAAATTTCTTATTACGTCATAAGGCAGCGATGTCAATCCGTAACTATTTCGATTCACTAGATTTTATCGAGGTAGAAACGCCTGTTCTTGGTAAATCTACGCCTGAAGGAGCTCGTGACTTTTTAGTTCCATCTCGTGTTCATCAAGGTGCTTTCTATGCTTTACCACAATCACCACAAATGTATAAACAATTATTGATGGTTGCGGGATTTGAAAGATATTTCCAAATTGTAAAATGTTTCCGTGATGAAGATTTAAGAGCAGACCGTCAACTTGAGTTTACCCAAGTAGATGTTGAAATGAGCTTTATTGATGAAGAAGACATTTATACCTTAATTGAAGGATTACTAAAAAAAGTATGGAAAGATACGATTAATATGGATATAGAAACCCCATTTATCCGTTTACCTTATGATGTATGTATGAACAAATATGGTAGTGATAAACCTGATACACGATTTGAGATGTATCTTCAAGATTTTGATGAATGGGCTAAAACAGTTGAATGTGGTATTTTTAAATCTTGTATTGAAGCTAATAATCGTATTAAGGGTATTGTTGTTAATAATGCGGCAGATAAATATTCAAGAAAAGAACTTGATCGTTTAACTGAATTTGCGAAAAAATATCATGCGAAAGGCTTGATTTGGTTAAAATTAGAAAATGACATCTTAAGTGGCCCAATCGCTAAGTTTATTACGGAAGAAAATAAAGAAATGTTGATTAATAACTATCATTTAAATAATAATGATTTAGTCTTAATTGTTTGCGATAAACTTGAAAATTGTAATTTTGCTTTAGGTGGATTAAGAACCTTAATTGCCAAAGAAATGAATATGATTGATGAATCTAAATTTAATTTCTTATGGGTTGTTGACTGGCCATTGTTTGAATATAGTGAAGAAGAAAATCGCTATGTTGCGGCCCATCATCCATTTACTTGTCCTAAAGATGGAGATGAAGATCGCTTATTAACCGATCCAGCCAATTGTAAAGCAAAGGCATATGATATCGTCCTTAATGGATATGAACTTGGTGGCGGTAGTATTAGAATTCATGATCAAGAAATTCAGAAAAAAATGTTTAAGGCTGTTGGTTTAACAGATGAAGAAGTTCAACGTCAATTTTCCTTCTTTGTTAATGGCTTAAAATATGGAACTCCTCCTCATGGTGGACTTGCTATTGGTTTTGACCGTCTTGTAATGTTACTTACTCATAATTCAAATTTGAGAGAAATTATTGCTTTCCCTAAAGCTGCAAGTGCTAAATGTCCAATGAGTGACGCTCCTACAAGAGTAGATGAAAAACAATTAAATGAACTAGGTATTGAGGTTAAGGAATGATTGTTTTTCAGATTTTAGTTGTTGTTGGTTCAATCCTTTTATTTACGATTTCCTTAATTTTAAATCGCAATACAAAAGTAAAAGGGGAAGAAACAATGGAAAAACCTGATTTGCCAGAAAATTGTTTAACATGTACAAATAAAACTTGTCTTGAAAGTCTAGAAAGATACAAAAATGATCAAGCAAGGCAAAAGAAAATTGAAAACTGTAAAAAGGGAGAAAATGACAATGAAGAGTAATAATTATATATCATGGGATGAATATTTTATGGGAGTTGCCAAGCTTTCCGCCTTACGTAGTAAAGACCCAAATACCAAAGTAGGTGCATGCATTGTTAATGAAAAAAAACGCATTGTGGGGATTGGTTATAACGGACTTCCTTATGGATGCAATGATGATGAATATCCATGGGAAAGAAGTGGTGATTTTCTTGATACTAAGTATCCATATGTTGTTCATGCCGAACCTAATGCAATTTTAAATAGCACAAACAAACTAGATAATGCGACTATTTATGTAACTTTGTTCCCATGTAATGAATGTGCTAAGCTTATTATTCAAAGTGGTATCAAAGAAATTGTTTATGTTTCTGATAAGTATGATGGAACAAATGAGAATACTGCTTCAAAAAAGATGCTAAAATCGGCTGGGATAAAATTACGTCAAATGAATGATGTTACAGTTGAGGTAAAAACTTGTGATTAAATTTATAAATAAACATAAGATATTGTTTATTTTGATAATCTTTTTTGATGTATTAGTTTTAACACTTTCCTTAATTCATATTAAATATGATGTAACTTGTCCGGCTTCAATTGATTCGATTGAAAATGTTATTAATATTGAAAATGAATCAAGTTTAGATGGTTCAATAAATGTTGTTTCGGTATACTCTTATGAAAAAGTCAATTTATTAAGTTATCTACTTGCCAACCTCAATCCTTATGTGGAAGTATCAGAGTCTGTTGAATATTATGATATTTCATATAATGATATGTATAAGGGAGGCACAATCCAAAAAAAAGTCAGTCTATATAATGCGATTATTGCCGGATATAAAATGGCTGGATATGATTTGGACTATAGTTTTGTTGGCTATATTATTCATACAAAATTAACATATGCGGATGATTTTTTAGAGGTTGGCGATATTGTAACACATGTAAATGGGCAGAAGCTATCTAATGAATATAGTCTGTCACAAGCTATAACGGATAATCGGGAACAAATTGTTAATGGAATTGATCATTCAATTAGTATGACAATTATCAAAAACTATGGTACTAATAGTGAAAAAATTGTTGAACAAAATATTAAAACCAAAGAATTTGATGATGAAGGAAAGAAATCATATGGATTTGGATTAAGTGTTTATGCTTATAATATTCCCATTACTACCGCAAATTCTCCATCTTTCCAAATTTTATGGAGTAATGTTAAAAGTATTGGACCTAGTGGTGGATTACTTCAATCATTTTATGTTTATGAAAAATTAACCGGGGCCACACTTTCTTCTGGATTGAAAATTGCTGGAACCGGAACCGTTGATATCGATGGTTTGGCTGGTCCTATCGGGGGAATTGCACAAAAAATCATTACAGCAGAACTCAGTGGTGTTGATATTTTCTTTGTTCCTGTCAGTAGTCCCAACTATGAAAATGATGACTCTGAAACCAATTATAGAGATGCTCTTGCCGCATATAATAAGTTATCAAATCCTCATATGAAAATGGTACCGGTTTGGTCGCTTGCGGAAATAATCAATTATTTAACAAATTATCAAAATCAGGAGTAGTGCTTATGAAAAAATTATTTTCTAAAATTAAAGAAACCAAAGCTATTCTTGATATGATTAGCAAAGATAAAATCGCCAAAAGAGCTTCTGTTAAGTCTATACTTTTTGCGACAATATTAATGTTAATGATTATTCTTCCTTTTGTCTTAGTTTTAGTTGAGTTATTTAAGCAATTTTCACTTATTATTCCTTTTACATATTTTCTTTTATTCCTGGTTTTTGTTTTATCGATGTTATTTCCTATGCTTTATATGACATTGTATTTTGAATTATTAAAAAATTATACACAAATAGATGAATTAAGTAAAATTAAAGCTTCAGATGTTTTTTTAAGTGAATTGTTTAATCCTCTTTATATCTTTTTTGCTTTTGTTGTTACTTTTATCATTTATTTTATATTGTAGGTGCGATATGAAAAAAAGTATTAATAAAAAAATATTTGTAAATATCTTAATTTGTTTGGGAATTTCTTTTGTTTTAGTTGGCATTGATCAACTTACTAAATTTCTTGCGGTTAAATATTTAAACTTATATGAAGAAATTCCATTTATCAAAGGTATTATTAATTTTAAGTTAGTTTATAATACGGGGTTTGCCTTTGGTCTTGGTGATGGATATCAATGGATTTGGTCGATTGTTAGTATTATTGGATGTTTTGTAATTGGTTATTTTATGAAAAAAGCTGATTTTAAACATAATTTATTATTTACAATCTCTCTTATCTTATTGTTTGCTGGAACTTTTGGTAATATGATTGACCGAATCTTTAGTGAAAAAGGGGTAATTGATTTTCTCAATCCTGCCTTTGTTGATTTTGCCGTCTTTAATGTTGCGGATAGCTATATTACGATAGGTGCCATCTTACTTGCTGTTTATATTGTCTTTTTCTATAAAGAAGAAGAGAAAACGGAAAAGGCAAGTGATGATACTATTATAGATAGTTCCTCTTTACCAGTTGATAATAACGAACAATCAAACGTAGAAAAGGAGGATGATACTTGTGATAATAAATGAAATAACGGTTGTACTTGAAAATGAAGAACGCATTGACAAGTATCTTCCGACATGTCTAAAAGATATAACACGAAGTGAATTAAAAAAATATTTTGATGATTCCTTAATTAAAGTCAATGATAAAGTTGTAAAACCAAGTTTTAAAGTAAAAAATGGTGATGTTATCACAATTGAAGAATATGTCGATGATTTATCAAATATTGAACCGGAAAATATCCCCCTTGATATCATTTATGAAGATGATGATATAATTGTAATTAATAAACCAAGTGGTATGGTTGTTCATCCAGCCCCTGGTCATAGTCATGGCACATTAGTTAATGCTTTAATGTATCATTACAATACATTGTCAAACATAAATGGTGAACATCGGGCAGGGATAGTTCATCGTATTGATAAAGATACGTCTGGTCTATTAATTGTATGTAAAACTAATTATGCTCATCGTATTATCAGTGATGAATTAAAGAATAAAGTTGCTAAACGTACCTATGTTGCGATTGTAACTGGTTCAATTGGCCATAATTTAGGGAAAATCGATGCACCAATTGGTCGCGATCCCTCTAATCGTCAAAAGATGGCTATAGTTGCAGAAGGTAAGCATGCCGTAACGCATTTTAAAGTTTTAGATCGTTTTCGTAACTTTACTTTATTAGAACTTGAACTAGAAACAGGTCGTACTCATCAAATTAGGGTTCATATGGCTTATATTAATCATCCTGTTTTAGGTGATCCATTGTATGGGGTAAAAAAACAAGTTGAACCATTTGGACAATATTTACATGCTAAGAAGATTGGATTTATCCATCCTCGTACAAATAAATATATGGAGTTTGAAGTTCCCCTTCCAAAGGAATTTCAAGATAAAATAAACGAATTAAAAGAAGAAGAAAAAAAATAAAAAGGTTCTTTAGAATTAGTTGGGGTTTTGAAAAAAGCTCTAGAATTAGTTGGGGTG
>JBJEEE010000113.1:0-20671 GCA_051872775.1 Bacilli bacterium | reverse complement strand
CACCCCAACTAATTCTAGAGCTTTTTTCAAAACCCCAACTAATTCTAAAGAACCAATAAAAAAAGGATTATAGAAAGTAAGACTATGCTTACTTCTATAATCTTTTTTTATACCATTTCATGTTTTTCAGATACATTGTTCCACCAATATGTACCATCAATCTTCACTTCTTTAATCCAACTAAAGTTTTCTCGAGTTCCTTCATAGGATGGATAATCTGGTGATGCATATCCAGTAATTCTTGCATCTTTACATGACCAACGCCATACATCAACTCGATTGCTTGCGTTACCTTCAATGGTGTAAATGTACGTGCCATCACAATAAACAACTATTCCTGTATGAGATGAACCCGAACTTAAGAAGAATACGATGTCACCTGATTTTGGAGTATAATCTTTCTTATAGTGGAAGATACCTTTATTTTCACACCATTCTTTACCAGCAGAACAACTACAATATTTAACTAAAAGTTCATTACTTAAACCAGCATGATACCAACACCAAGATACAAACATTGCACACCATGCACCATCCATATTGTACCAATGATTGAATTTAGTATCATTAACATACTCACCTGTTATAGGATCTTGTCTTTCTACATATCCCTTTTCATTTAAAGCAAGATGTAATAGTCTAGATATATAATCAATATTGGCTACACCATCAATATAAAAAGATAACATTACTTTATTAGAGGGATTGCCCGTTTCATAGGCTACAACTGAACCATATCCTTCGTTAATCATAGTAACTAATCCTTCACTGGTTACTCTGATTATTTCCTCATTTGAACTAGTTAAGGTATATTTACTTATATCTTGTGTAATGCTAGTTCCATTATATATTTCAAGATGAAATTGATCGCCTTTTGCGACGATACCTGAATAGTCTTCAATTACTTCCATACCAAGTTTACCCTCATCATTTGGTAAAACTTCAATTTGATATGATGATGAAACTAAGTCATTATACACGCTTGTTAAGATAATATTGGCTTTACCTTCTTTTAAAGCTGTAATTTTACTTCCATCTATCCCAATGATATCATTATTGTCGGTAGTAATATAATATTCATCAATTACTTTTTCATAAGTATTTTCAAAGTTTGAAACTGTTACATAGCTTACTTCGTTAACAAATAATGTGTTACGATATAAAAATATTTTTGGATTAATAGTAGTAAACTCATAATCAAGTGAAATAACAACCGAATGATCTGATTTTAATCTAGCGAACAAAGTATTTTTACATGGTTTAACTCCAACAAGACGAAAATACGCATCAAATGATACTTGCTCCTCTTCATATTCGTCGACCAAATCAGTAAACAAATCAAAGTCGTTGATTGTATATCCATTTTTAAACTTAATGCTTATCTTGCTTCCCACTTCTGCATAAGGTTTAGAAACATTAAATTCAGGATAAGTAATTGAATCATTAATTCGTTCTGACACGATAATATTTATTTTATTTAATTCATTATCAGTATTCTTCTCATAAATAGTAATACAATAAGCTCCTGCACGTAAACAATGAATATAACCATTACCGATTAAAACATTTTCACTATTACAACATACCACATCATATTCTGAAAAGTCAGTATCTCCATTGATTAATAAATCGTAAATACCACCTTCAACAAGATTGTTTTCTATCAATACATCTATTTTTTTGGTATTAACTTTCATATTAAGTGATTCATATATATTATGGTTATCTTTATGTGTAAGTGTAATTGTTACATCGCCTTCTTTTAAGGCTGTAACTTCTCCTACATTAGATACACTCACAATATCACTTGGATTAGTTGTAATAATAAAATTATCAAATGAATCATAATTTGTAATTGAAAGATTTGCTTTTTCTCCAACAGTTAATTCATATTTGTCAATTGACAATGTAAAAAGAGGAAGAGGATTAACTATCTTTAAATTGATACTATTATATATAGCACTATTTGATTTATAAGTGATAGTTATTGTAACATTGCCTTCTTTTAAAGCAGTTACTTTACCATCACTTGATATAGATATGACATCACTTGGATTAGTAGTAAAAATGAAATCATCAAATGAATCATAATTAGAAACTTTCAACTCTGTAGTTTCTCCTACGATTAGTTCACCTACATTTAAGGTTATTTGAGGTTTATCTAATTTTGGTGGTTCGTTAGTACTTGGTTTTTTATTGCATCCTACAGTTAGTAGGCATATAAAAACAAATAGGAGTAAATATATCTTTCTTTTCATAAAATCACCTCTATGATAATTATACCACAAATTGATTATAAGTCAATATACAAAAGAATTTTGTAGAAAAATTATTTATTTTGTTTAAATAATTTGAAAAATATTATATAATATTTAAGGTGATTAAAATGAAAAACAAAATAAAATATTTATTATTAATAATAATGATGGTCCTTGTATCATCTTTTGTTGGATGTACATCAACAAAGGAGAAAGAACTAGTACTACCTGATTTAACTAATATGACAAGATCTCAAATTGCAGAATGTTTAGATAAAGAAGGAATAAATTATCAGTTTAAATTCTCAGATGTTCCTTGCTATAACGATAGTGATTACGATAAATTTGTCGAATATGCTAATGGCTACTATGTAGGAAAAACCATTGAAAAAGACGAAATAATTACTGTAAAAACGACTCCTCTTCATTTAGATTTTAACTATTTAGATCAAGTCCACTTAGATGAAGATTCATATAAAGGGAAAAGCTTTATTGATGATGGAATAGGTGAGGTTAAACTTGTATATAGTGTTGATGGAGATACTGCTCGGTTTGTTGATCCTAATTCTAAAACAATGACTGATGATTTTCCGGTTAGGTTTTTAGGAATTGATACACCAGAATCAACTTTCCGTGATGATCCATGGGGTCATCCTGCTTCAGATTTTACTAAAAAAAAGTTGCAAAACGCTAAAACGATTGTTCTTGAAGCAGAAGGAGCTAGAACAGAAGTATATGGTAGATATTTAGCATTTGTTTGGGTCGATGGCGTACTATTAAATCTTGAATTAGTTCAAGAAGCATATTGTACATCAACTTTATCTAGTGCATCTAAATACTTTCAAGTAATGATTAATGCTTCGATGAAAGCAAGAGCAACTGGACGTCGCTTTTATGGCGAAAAAGACTTAACTTATGATTATGAACATAATAGATACAAAGGATAATAGGAGGGTTTTTATGAATTATCAAATAAAAGAACATCAAATAGGTATAGATTTTTGGAATAGTAAAGAAGAATTATTTAGAGTTTATTATGGTGAGTTTTACAAGTTTATTTTAAATCACGATGGTAAAAAAGATCTTGAACAAAATGGTATACAAAATGTTGAAGATTTTTATAAATTTGCGGATTGGAATGCTGGAGGAAAAGATAGTTGTTATGCCATGGGATTTGCTTTTCATAAGTATTACCTAACGCCAATGGAAGAAGGTACAATTGAACAACAACCGGATACAACATTTATAGGATATTGCTATCAAAATAATTTATTTAAAGATTTTCTTAATTTTTTAATTACTTTCTTTGCTTGGTGGCGTAATGATGAAGGCTGTACTTGTTTTGATCCATACAATCATGCGGATGAATTTTTTAATTCATCATGGGCAGCTCTTGTTGATACATCAAAGTTGTTCTACTTAACATCAGAAACGGTATATCATTGGCAATCTTTTAGAGTAAAGTATGCACTTGATCATATTCCAGGTGTTATCCTTAAACATCCAACAAAAGAAGATCCTAAATATTGGGTAGCTGGATATGAATTTTTAGGATATGATGAAAATAATTTAGCTTTATTTAAACGTAAAGATAACTATAATTACTGGGAATTTGAAGAAAAGAAAATCAAAAAAGTAAAAGTAAAAGATTATAAGAAAGTTGACCCTGCATAAAATGAATAATTATGTTTTAATAACTGGTGCAAGCAAAGGGCTTGGACTTGAATTTGCAAAATTGTTTGCGAAAGATGGATATCCTTTAATTATTGTCGCAAGATCACATGATTTGCTTGAAGAAATAAAAAAAGACTTGATTACTACATATGGTGTTCAAGTTGTAGTTATTGAAAAAGACTTAACAAAAATAAATGCAGCAACAGAGTTATATTATGAAGTTAAATCCCAAAACTTACGCGTTGATTATTTAGTTAATAATGCAGGATTTGGAGACTATGGTGAGTTTTTAGATGGCGACATTACTAAATATGAAAATATGATAAACTTAAATATTATGACACTTATGAAACTATGCTATCTATTTGGTAATGATATGCGTGAAAATAAGTATGGTAAAATTATGAATGTCGCATCAATTGCCTCTTTTTTTGCTGGTCCATTTATGGCAACATATTATGCAACCAAAGCTTTTGTCTTATCATTTTCAGAAGCAATAAGTAAAGAATTTGCATCATATGGTATAACAGTAACAGCCCTATGTCCTGGCACAACCGCCACTCATTTTTTCGATAATGCTAACGCAACAAGTGATAAAACAAACCTACTAAAAAACATGCATCCGGCTCCTGCATATGATGTTGCAAAATATGGATACCAAAAAATGATGAAAGGGAAAGTAGTAGCAATTGCTGGAACAAAAAATCGCATTGCTATTTTTATGAATAGATTTATAAGTCGAAAACTATCACGTCATATAGTCTATAACATTCAAAAAAAACGTAGAAATTAAGAACTAAAACGATTGCAATTTTAAACAAAATATGGTAAAATATAAATGATGCTGGGATAGCTCAGTCGGTAGAGCAACTGACTCGTAATCAGTAGGTCGTAGGTTCGATTCCCATTCTCAGCACCATTTTTTGAAATCTATAGGTCTTCTGAAAAGAAGATCTATTCTTTATTTTTATAGGGTATTTTAGCCAATAATGGTTAGAATACCTTATTTTATTATACATTTATGAAACATTTATATTTAATAACTATAGGAGACTGACCATGGAATCGAACCATTAACTTACGGGTATCGAACCTTTAGTTTAGATGGGAGTCTAATGAGTAATATATAAGGTTGATATTAATGAGCAAATATAGTAAAATATAAATGATTTTTTTATTAAATAGGAGGATTTAAATGTACATTTATATAATAATTCCGATAATAGCTTCACTCGTTATTCCTATTATATCTACGCAAATAATTAAAAATGCGAAATTAAAAAAACATACTGATAAACCTTTAATTATGGCAGCATCCAAATTTTTCTCATATACACTTTTATTTATGACCTTTTTTTTGTTTTTGTACAGTTTTAATAAGTATCTATGATGATTTTGGAATTGGCTTTGAAACAGTCATGATTATTTTTATTTGCATATTGTCATATTTTTGTATACAAAGTTTTAGAGAAAAAATAGTTATCTATACTGATTTTTTATGTTATACACCAACTATAGGTAAGACTAGTAATATTTTTTTAAAGATGTAATCAATGTTAAAATAAAAAAATATAGTAATGGAATGATAAAGTATCATGTATATTCAACAAGTGGTCAATTTGTGTTTTCTAATTACGCAAAAGGCTATAATACTTTACTAAATAAGTTAAAAAAACATATTAATTATAATATATAAAATTAAAATAGAATGTTTTGATTTTTACAAATCTAGCATATAATAATATTTAGTTTAATAATTGACAAATGATTATTAAAGTGATAAAATGATTATGTAAATATCTATGTTATTCATTTCTCGCAGGCAGTAAATGATTAGATATTTTCCTATTGCAATCTCGAAGGCAGTATTGCAATAAGTAGCCGTGAATAACGGCTCTTTTTTCATAATAGGGGGGTATTGATATAAAATTTTTAATTGATTTTACTAATTTACCATATAGTAATAAGCATTATGGAGGTAATGCTGGACTTAAACGTGGGGTTATAATTGATGATAAAAATTGGCTTTTAAAGTTTCCTCAAGAAACATCAATATTTGATAATGTTACTATTTCTTTTACAACTTCACCGCTTTCTGAATATGTTGGAAGTCATATATATCAATTATTAGGATATACTGCTCATAATACTATGTTATGTTATTTTTTTAATAAAGAGTTAGGGAAAAAGCAAATTGTTGTTGCGTGTGAAGATTTCACTGAAAATGATAAATATACTCTTGTTGATTATGAAAGCATAAAAAACAACTATAGTGATGAATTGCAAAATGAACTAATTAAATTAAATGAAAGTTTACCTAAATATAAATCAAGTGGTATTTTAGAGCATAGTATTAAAATCGAAGAAATACTATTACAATTTGAAATGAATGATTTATTTAAAGATAATCAAGATATTAAGAATTTATTTTGGGAAATGCTAGTTATTGATTTTATTATTAATAATAACGATAGAAATAAAAATAATTGGGGATTACTTTATAATAAAGAGGATAAATCATATAAACCAGCTCCTATATATGATAATGGATCATCATTTGTTTCTAAACATACTGATGAAAAATTATTAGGAATTATGTCTACAGAGTCTAAGATGAATAATTCTGTTTTAAATGGAATGTGCTATTATACTATAGATAATGTGGTTATGAATTTTAAGAAGTTTTTTGAAACATTACATATTAAAAACTTAGATAAAGATTTAAATAATTCCATTGATATAGTTAAAGATAAGATTGTAGATTCTTGGAATAACATTGTTAAATTTATAAAAGAAATACCTAATGACGAAGAAGGGTTAAAAATAATTAGTGATGTTCAAAAAAATTTTTTGTTGAATCAATGAGAATTAGAATTAATTATATTTTTAATTTGAATCTGTAAAATCGTGTGAAATATTTCGTAGTAATGATACATTTTTTGAAATCTATAGGTCTTCTGAAAAGAGGATCTATTCTTTTTTTTATAGGGTATTTTAGCCAATAATGGTTAGAATACCTTATTTTTTTATACATTTATGAAACATTTATATTTAGTAACTATAGGAGACTGACCTCGGACTCGAACCATTAACTTACGGGTTTCAAATGTTAGTTTCTGATGGGGCTCGAACCTATAAGAGATTGATAATTTGACATGCTATATTTAATAATGGTATAATATAGATGAAGATAAAAAACTTTTTGTCACTTTTCACTAGTTTAAATTGTTTTATATATGAAAAGATAAAAGTTATCTTAAAAAGAGATAGTATTCTAGTGCAGATTTTAAAATTATGTATTATAATATAAATAAGTAAAATAGTTTCAATAAAAATTATCTTTTATTTGTTATATTAACAGGAGGTAAATTTGTATGAAAAAAATATTTATTAGTATGCTTTTAATAGTATTTGGATTATGTTTAGTAGGGTGTGTACATTCAACATATGGATATCAATTTCATTTTTATGTAGATGGTGGTAATGGAACCATAAAAATTGAAACATCATCTTCGTTTAATCCGGATGTTAAATTATGTAAAAATGTTGAAGATATGTGTGCACTAGATTGTGTAGAAGAATCATATTTTATTAAATTAAATGGTGGAGAAAAAGGGAGTAGAGAGATTACGTTTATTGCAATTCCAAATATGGGATACCAAGTAAAAGAATGGTTATTTAATGGAGAAATAGTAGATGGTAACAAAACTAATTCTTATACAGCAATAGTTACAAGTGAAGAAGATTATGTTGGAGTTATAGCTGTAAGATTTGAAGAAATAGAACATACACACAATTACATTGATGGTTTATGTGAATGCGGTGAATTCGATAGTGTTTGGTTAAATGAAAACTTTAGATTATCAGATGAACAAATATTATTTAAAGGTAGTGTTGATGACGAATTCAATTGTGATGTCATTCTATTAACTTTAAAGCATACAACAACATATATAGAATTATCAAAAAAACATTTTAAATTAGATGAAATAACTGAAGTAGTATATATAAGTTCAACTCCCCCAAGTCATTTCTATGAACCTGGAAATGAAGACAAGTTAAATAATTTTCATCAAATTGTATTTTTATATGTTGATGTTGAAACAAAAGAAGATATTATTGAATTAATAAAAGAGTTAGAAAAGTTACCATTTATTAGAAGTGCGGAACCTAATTATATTGAACATCTATGTTAATTATTTTAAAAAGACCACTAAAGCTGATTATAGCCTTAATGGTCTTTTACTTTACTAGAATATTTACTATCTTTCCTATGTGCCTTACCATATTAATCGTATGACACATTAGAACAGCGCTTAATTTCTTGTATTACTTGTTCAAATTGTTCAGCACTTATAATTGCTGGATGATTAATAACTAGTTCACCTTTATCATCTTTCTTATAATCATAACAAGGTTTAGTGTAAAGTGGTGATGTGCCATTTCTAATTTGTTCACGAATTGCCCAAGTGATATTTTCGTGTCTTTCTTTTACTTGTCCTTCAGCAACAGCAGTTGCAACAGTTATATAGACTCTAGTTGATGGATCATCAGATCACATTTGTTCTGCTTCAAAATATATACGAATGCCTAGATCAACTAATGTTTGAAGTGCAGTAAGAACATCAATTGTATTTCTTCCAAACCTATTAACACTTTTAGTAATAATGATATCAAGTTGTTTTGCTTTACACATATCAAGCATTCTATTGAATTCTAGTATCTAATCTTTTATTTCAACGCGAAATTAATCAATAAGAAATTATTAGAAATATGTTCTTTGAAAACAAATTAAAAATATGAAAAGTGATAAAAATAATCTTGATAATCACCTATTGCAAAGTATAAATATAAAAATAAGTACCACAGTTCTTTTTTAGAATTTATGGTTTATTTATCACTAATCTGAATACTAAAAAAAGAAGAAAACTAAAGACATACATAAAAATCAAATTTATGATATACTATATATATATTTAAGTAAAAGGGGGACATATGTATTTAGAAAAAATAAATGGTCCTAAGGACATAAAGAAACTAAAAATAGAAGATTTAAAAATTCTAGCTGATGAGACAAGAAATGCAGTAATTAATAGAATAAGTAATATTGGGGGACATAAAGGCCCCAATCTAGGTATTGTTGAAGTAACAGTAGCGCTACATTATGTATTTGATTCACCTAATGATAAAATTGTCTTTGACGTATCTCATCAATGCTATGCCCACAAAATTTTAACAGGAAGAAAACAAGCTTTTACGGATGCTTTGCATTTTAAAGATGTAACGGGCTTTACCAATCCTAATGAAAGTGAACATGATTTTTTTAAAGTAGGACATACTTCAACATCGATTTCTCTTGCGCTTGGGCTGGCAAAAGGAAGAGATTTGAAAGGAACAAATGAAAATATTGTTGCTCTTATTGGTGATGGTTCACTATCAGGAGGAGAAGCCTTAGAGGGATTAGATTATGCGGGAGAATATAACCATAATCTAATTATAATTGTCAACGATAATGATCAAAGTATTGCTGAAAACCATGGTGGACTTTATAAAAATTTAAAAGAATTGCGAGAATCTAAAGGAACATCTTCAAATAATATTTTTAAAACATTTGGTCTTGATTATAAATATTTGGACGATGGGCATGATATGGAATCATTAGTATCACTATTTGAAAGTGTAAAGGGAATTGATCATCCTATTGTATTGCATATTCATACCATTAAAGGTAAAGGTTTGAAATATGCTGAAGAAAATAAAGAAGCATGGCATGCTGGAGGTCCATTTAACGTAGAAGATGGAAGTCCTAAGCCTAATACAGTAAAAATTCCTGATACAACCGTATTTGATTGTTTGAAAGAATTATTAGATACTAGTCCTCAAGCTGTTGTTTTAAATGCTGGTACACCAAGTGGCCTTGGCTTTGTAAAAGGAGTAAGAGAAGAATATGTTCGACGAGGTCAGTTTATTGATGTTGGAATTGCCGAAGAAAGTGCAGTCGCTATGGCAAGTGGTATCGCCAAAAATGGTGGAACGGCTGTATTTGGTACGTTTGCACCCTTTTTACAAAGAACATATGATCAAATCTCACATGACTTATGTTTAAATGACAATCCTGCTACGATTTTAGTGTTAAATCCTGGAGTATATGGGATGAATTCAAGTACCCATCTAGCGTTATGTGATGTTCAAATGTTTGCTCATATTCCTAATTTTATTTATCTTGCTCCTGCATCAAAGGAAGAGTTTAAACAAATGTTTAACTTTGCAACCACCCAAAAAGAACACCCTGTAGGGATTAGAGTACCTACTACATTTATCTCCACAGGAGAAATTGATAATACAGATTATACAAAATATAATAAAAACAAAGTTGAATTAAGCGGTAAAAATGTAGTCATATTTGCGGTAGGAGTATTGCTCCCATTAGCATTAAAAATAGCTCAAAAAGTAAAAGAAGAACTTGGCTTTGATATTACGGTTATTAATCCTCGTTTTTTAAGTGGCGTTGATGAAGAATTATTGGAAACATTAAAAACTAACCATCATTTAATAATTACAATTGAAGATTGTGAATTGCAAGGTGGTTATGGTCAACAGATTGCATCATTTTATGGCCCAAGTCAAACTATGGTAATAAATCATGGAATTTCTAAAGCCTTTCATAGTGATTTTATTCCCGAAGAACTATTAAAAGAAAATGGAATATCTGTTGAAAATATAGTTTCTGAAATAAAAAAATATTATCAATAAGTTTTAAAATGCGTATAAACTATGAAATA
This sequence comes from Bacilli bacterium, assembly GCA_051872775.1. GTDB lineage: Bacteria > Bacillota_I > Bacilli_A > ML615J-28 > CAG-313 > UMGS75. The sequence goes on along the minus strand of JBJEEE010000113.1, from coordinate 9,957 downwards.
TAAAGTATTAAATTATTTAAGAACAATTCCTAGAGGTAAAGTCGTAACTTATGGACAAATTGCAGAAAAGATGGGAAATAAGAAATTAGCTAGAGTAATTGGTAATATACTACATAGTAACCCTAACGAATACTATTATCCATGCTATAAGGTAGTAAATAGATTTGGTAAACTATCAGCTAATTATGCTTTTGGAGGAATTAATAAGCAAAAGGAAAAACTAGAACAAGAAGGAATAATAGTTGAAAAGGATAAAGTTGATTTAAAAAAATATCAGATGTGAAGATTATACATAAAATTATTGACACAATAAAAAAATAGTGATAAAATATATATGTAGGAATAATTAAGTGATAAGAAATGAAATCATTATTTCAAAGTACAATCAGTTTTTTAAATTTTCCACCATTATATATATATTATAATGTTAATACAGATTATAAAATAATAAAGGAGAAAAAGTATGGAACAAAAATTTTTAAGATGTCCACATTGTGGAAATATTGTTGCTGTAGTTAAGGAATCAGGTGTTTCTGTAGTATGCTGTGGAGAAAAAATGCAAGAAATTGTCGCTGGTACAGTTGAAGCATCTCATGAAAAACACATCCCTGTATATGAAGTAAAACAAAATGAAGTAGTAGTAAATGTTGGTTCAATTGCTCATCCTATGACTGAAGAACACTTTATTGAATGGGTATCACTTCAAACTAAACAAGGAAATCAAAGAAAACAACTTCATCCAGGTCAAGAACCTACTGTTCGTTTTATGATTTGTGATGATGATGAAGTAGTTGCTGTATATGCTTACTGCAATCTTCATGGATTATGGAAAAACTAAGATAGTTAAGACCATAAAAATGCCTCTAATGAGGCATTTTTATTTAAGAATAAAAATAATGATTAGTAGAAAAATTGCTAAAAGAAAAAAAATATGGTAAAATAAATAAAAAGGGGTATAAATATGAAATGGTTAATTGCATCAGATATACATGGTTCAAGTTATTATTGTCAAAAATTAATTGAATGTATTGAAAAAGAACATCCTGATCGTATTATTTTGTTAGGTGATACTTTGTATCATGGTCCAAGAAATGACCTACCTAAGGATTACAATCCTAAAGAAGTAATTAAAATGTTAAACATATATGCTGATAAAATAGTAAGTGTAAGAGGAAACTGTGATTCTGAAGTAGATCAAATGGTCTTAGATTTTCCCATTATGGCTGATTATTTATTGTTAGATATAGGAACCAAGCTAATATGCTTAACGCATGGTCATATATATAATCCTAATAATTTATTGCCAATGAAATCAATTAGTGCTTTAATATGTGGACATACGCATGTTCAAGCATATGAACAAATGGATAAATATGTATATATGAATGTTGGGTCTATTTCAATTCCTAAAGAAAATGGATATCACGGATATATGACGATTGAGAAAAATAACTTTATATGGAAGGATTTGGATGGTGCTATAAAGCATCAATTTAAGTTAGAATAATAGGAATAAGAAAATGAGGTATCTACAAATTATTCTTAAAGGTATTTTACTCGGTGTTGTTAGTATTGCCATTCCTGGCTTAAGCGCAAGTACTGTTGCGATAATGATTGGGGTCTATTCCCTAATGATAAATTCTATAAGTGGAATATTAAAGAATTTTAAGAAGAATTTTCCTTTTTTAATTTCTTTAATTTTAGGTTTTTTTATTGGCGCATTAGTTGGTGCAGTCATAATTAAAGTTGTATATGAATTATTTCCGCTTGTTGTTGTTCTTTTGATTATTGGATGTATTTTAGGAAGCATACCAAAAGAATTTAAAAAATTAATTCCAGGGTTAAAAAAGCCATCTAATATTATTACATTAATTATAACCATTGCTTTATTATTCTCTTATTCAATGTTTTTAAAAGAAGGAATTGCTATCGATTTTGCTAATATGCTTCTAGGAGACTATATTCACTTATTTTTTGTGGGTATTTTTACATCTGTAACTCTAGTAATTCCTGGCGTAGATTTTGCAGTTGTTTTTTTAGCATTAGGATATTATAGTTCTTTTATTAATGTTGCATTTGAACTAATAACATTTTATAATTTCGCTTATAATTTATCTATTTTTGGTGTATATTTGTTAGGTTATGGAATAGGAGCTTTCTTATTCTCTAATATTATTAAATATTTAATGAATAAATTTCAATCACAAACATCTTTTGCAAGTTTTGCTTTTATCTTAACAGCACCAATCATTGTATTAAAAACATGCATTATTGATAATGCTAATTTCGTTTTTGTTCCTTTGGAGTTAGTCATCGGACTAATAGTAATGATTATTTGTTTTATTGTTATCTTTTTTATTACATTTAAACAAAAAAACAACAAAACAGATGAAATAGATGAAACCCTTATATCAGATTAAAATATGAGATCTCTTGAAGATCTCTTTTTTAATAATATTTATTATATGTTAATTTCTTTAAATTAATTATGATTTGTGATATAACATGAGTTTGCCACTTGTAGACTTTTAACAAATAAGTTATTTTCGTAAAAATCCATAGTTTCACTATGATGAAATGCTGAAAATAGTTTTTTTTTTAAAAAGTGTAGGATTATATGGTGAGTTGAATTAATTTAAAATTTTAGTAACAAGGGGATTTGAATATTAGTATCATTGCAATTTTTAAACATGTTTTAAGACCTTTGTCAGTTCTTTATACAAAATAAGAGTAAATATAAGTAAAAGCATATAGAAGAGGATACTCACGAGATTTCGAATCCAGCTGTATTTAAATCTATCAATAATAAACATAAATTCTTAAATAAAGCGTTTGCATTATTTTCCATATTATGGTAAAATATAGTTGTAATACATTAATATTTCCTAAGTCTGCTTTAATACACTCTTAAGAATAAAATACACTGACTAGATAAAAGCTCTCTTAGGCAAAGAGGGCTTTTTTGCTTAAATGTAATTTTTTTTGAAAGGAGTATATAGTAATGAAAATTTATTTATTACTTTGTAAAATAATCTTCATTTCCAAAAAGGCATAATATTCTTATGCCAAGTTTAAAATAAAAAAGATAAAAAGGAGATTATATATGAAAAAACAAAGAAAAATTTATTTCACTACTAATGCAAAACATTTAGGAATATTTTCGAAAATAGTTATTATAGTTCTTGTTATAGGAATGTTATTTAGTCATATAAATTTTGCTGCTTTTGCGGCAATGATGCCTAAAGAAACAAACAATATTGAAACAACAGAAAATGTAACAAGAGATTTATCAAAATTAAAAAGAATAGAAGAAATTGAATATTTAAGAACACCAGACTCAAAAACATATTTAAAAGAAAACGGCTTACTTGAGACCGACGTATATGGTGAAATTATTCATTATTTAGAAAATGGTGTTTATAAAGAGATTGACAATACTTTAGAATTAATAAATAATACATATGTTAATAAGGCAAATAGTTATTTATTTAGTTTACCTAAAGTATTAGACAATAATAAAAAAATATCGCTTAAGTATAAAGACAAAGAAATTAAACTTTATTATGATTATAGTAACATTCAAGGAATACTTCATAATGATATTTCAAGAAACAAAACTAATATAAAAGATGAAATTTCTTATCAAATTAGTAATAATGAAAAATTACAATATATTTTAAAACAAAACTCAATCAAAGAAAATATAATTTTGAGTAGCTATATAGAAAATTATTCATATTCATATTTCATTGATACTTCACTCAGACTTGAAAGAATAGGAAATGAAATACATTTCTTTGATGGCCTTGAAGAAATATTTGTGATGAATGAGTATTATATGTTCGATGCAAACAATCAAGAATCAAATGATATTGATTTTAATATTGAAGTTATTGATAGTGATACATATAAAATAATTGTAACTCCAAGTAATACATTTTTAAGTGGAGCTACGTATCCAGTAGTAATTGATCCAGAAATTACTTTAACTGATGGGGGATTAATAGATGGTATCACAAGTCTTTATTCAATAGACAAAGATGCAAATACAAATACTTTTTTAACACTTGGTTCTTTTAGTCTTGCCAATAGAAATGCATCAATTAGTACAGATGATTTAATTGCAAATTTGCATGTGTATATTCCAAGAGAATATACAACATCAGTTGGCAATATAATTACTAGAAATCAATTAATGTATGCTAATATTACATTAACAACTGTTTCAACAAATGCTACTAGTGATACAAAAGTAAAAATGAAGTATGATGGTAATATTATTGATGAAGTTACATTTCATAACACAAATGTATTTAATCACAAATTTAACATAATAGATGCATTAAATGAAAAAATAGAAGCATTTGCAACTAATGACATATATATGTCCTTTGAATTGTATCTTGATGGAGCAAGTAATACAGAAGTAACCTATTCCTTAGGATTTGATTTAGGTGGAGATAAACCATTAATTACTTTGGGATATTTGGATGATGCTGGATTAAGTGATTATTATACTTATGAAGAACTTCCATTAGACAATGAATCAAATATATATTTAGCTCATAATAGTGGTAACTTAACTTATCTTTTTAATGATTATACCGATAATAATTTACTTAATCTTTCACATATATATAATGCAAATAGAAAATATAATGAAAGCATTTATGGAAATGGATTTAATATAAGTTATAATGAAGAATTAACACTAAATTATTCAAATATTATTCTAACTCTTGGAAGTGGTAGAAATGTAATATTCTATCCAACAAATCAAACCAAAACAGAATATATAGCAACTGACGGTAGTGGTGACACATTAACAAAAAAACTAAATCAAAATAACGAAATTATTGGCTATGAAATAGCAAGTGATGGTGGAATAAAACTATATAATAGTATTGGTAAACTTACCAAGATCTATGTTGATGAAAGTGAAAGAGTTGATGGTATTTGGAATACCGATGCCAAGCAAATTACTTTATTATATAGTGATAATAATGTTTTGGAACAAGTTATAGATTCATATGGGAATAAAATTTATTTCACTTACAGTACTATTGCAAACGATCCAAGTAGTTCACAAGTTGGAATAGCATATCTATCATACATTGAAGTATATAAAATGGATAGTGAACAAGAAATTAATTTAGCAAGTAGAGTTGAATTTGAGTATATGCAAGGGGCTTTAATTGCAATAGGTAATTATAAAAACAGTTCAAGTGCAGATTATACATATTTTAATTATAATAGTAAAGACCATATAGAACGCATTTATAAAAATGGAAATGGTTATAATTTTACTTATGATAATAAAAATAGAGTATTAAAAGCTAAAATATATAGTTCAAGTTTTACTAATGGAGATTATATAGATTTTACATATAGCAAAAACGGAAAGAAAACAATTGTAACTACTGGAACAGGAAAAAAGACAACATATACATTTGACAGTTACTATCACACTAATTCTATAGAAGATAGTAATGGTTATACAACGTTTTATAAATATGAAGATATATACTTTGATGAAAATGGTAATACTATAACTTCACCAAATTATAAAAAGAATCATGCTGTAAAAGTGCAATCGAATAGTTTTAAGAATGTAATAAACCCTATTGTAAATCATGGTTTTGAAGTTATAACAAGTGGTAGTATTTATGGATGGACAAAAAATGTTACTAGTGGATCAAGTGCAAGTATTGAAACAAATTCATATTTATATGGTTCAAAAGTATTAGAACTTTATAAATCTATAAGTGGTATAGCACAAGTTTATCAAGATATTGATGTTAAAAATGGAACTGAATATATAGTAACTGGATATATAAAAAATGTTAATAATAATGGAAATGGTGCATATATTGATGTTTCTGGAATAACTGGAACAATTACGACTATACAAAAAAGTGGCAATATAAAAAATTCAAAAGATTTTTGTAAGTTTGAATATAAGTTTAAAGCAAATTATACAGGAAAAGCTAGAATAACACTTGTCAATGCTTCATCTGGTTATTCATATTTTGATAATATTCAAATTAATACTAATTATATAGATACAAGATATAATTATTTAGAAAATTCATCATTTGAAAATAGTACTATTGGTGCTTGGGGTGGAAGTAATTATAACATTATATCAAATAATGATAAATTTAATGAAAATTGTGGTTCAAAGTCATTAAAACTGTTAACAAATGGTACCATTAGCCAAACAATAAATTCTCCTGGGTCAAAAGGTGATACGTTTGTATTTGGAGGATATGCGTTATATGAAAACTATACTGGCAATGTGACTATAAGATTAACCTTAGTAAAAGAAAATGGCATTGAAACAAATGTTTTCACGTTTGAAGATTCTGATATTAATGCTAGTTATATGATGGCACGTATTACCGCAACAGAAGCTTATCACTCTATTAATATAGAAATTACAAATAATTCTTCTAGTAGTTATGCTTATCTTGATAATCTTGCGGTTTATAAAGAAGGCTATGGAATCAATATTACCTATAATGATGAAGGATATAAAGAAGAAGAATATAACGAAGTTACAGATGAATTATCAGAATATGGATATGATGAAGATTGTAATTTGATAACAATTAATAGAACTACTAGTTCATCTTCGACTAATTCTAAAATTGATACAACAAATATATCTTATGATAATAAAGGTAATATTAGTTCGATTACTAATAAAAATATTACATCTAGTTATACTACTGATTGCGATGGAAATATAACAAAAATTGAAACAGAAACTTCTGATAATGAGATAAAATACTATTATGGATCTACAACATATACACCAGATGGATTATATCCAAAAACAACAAAAGATGTATTTGGTAATATTACTACTTCTACGTATGATTATATAACAGGTCTAGTTAAAAAAATTATAGATTCTGATGGCGTATTTAAAGAATACGAATATGATAAAAATGGTAATATTACTAAATTTATCAATGGTAAAGGAACAAATAAAAGAACTATTACTTATACTTATGATGTACATGGTAATATTACAAGCATAACGAGTGAAGGATTAACATATACTTTTACATATAATAGTCATAATGATATTAAAACTATTTCAGTTGGTGGAGAACTATTAGTTACAAATAACTACAAAAATGAATCTAGTTCTAGTGAAATATATACAGGTAATATTGAAAGTACAATTTATAATTATGGAACAGTATATTTTGAATATGATGAAGAAGGTAGAGTAAAATCAATTAGTGAAAAATCAAAAAATGGAGAACTTTTAAAAACCTTAGAGTATACTTATAATGATTACGGTGAAATTGCATCATATACTGATTATAAAGAAGGTGTAACATATTATTATAACTATGATTATCAAAATAAATTGATCAATGTTAATGCAACAAACGGAAATACTATTACTTATGAATATGATGAAAGTAGTAGACTTATTAAACAGACAAATATTAATGGTGGTAATACATATGGATATAGCAATGTATCTATAACTGACGAAGAAAATGAAAAATTAATTAGTGAGAATTTGTCAAATAGGTTTAATATTAATTATACATATTCAAATGACTCATTTGCACAACTTGAAACAATTAGTTATTTTATTCAAACAAATGCAATAAATAAAAATTATATTTATGAAACAACCATACTTGATGGTACAACTTATTACACTGGAAGAGTAAAATCGTTTGAGTACACAAGTGGAAGTAATCTACTAATGAAGTATGTTTATACTTATGACAAAAATAATAATATAACTAATATAACGGGATATGAAAATAATGTTCTTGTATACCAAGAGGATAATACATATGATATATATAATCAATTAACAATGCAATACATGCTTGCAAATGATAAAGAAATAGGTAGTGAGTATTTGTATGATGTTAGAGGCAATATTATAAGTTATTATGTACTTGATGTTAGAACAAATCAAACATTAGTGAGCTATGAATTATTTTACAATCAAACTGGTAATAAGAACAAGTTAGTTAAAGTAAAATCATTAACAACAAATGAAGAATATAACATAGATTATTCTGTAAATGGTGAACCAAGTTTATATCTTGGATGGACTATTGCATATGATATGAAGAATATAACTACTGTTTTAAATACCAATTATGAAATTAATTACACTTATAATGCAAGTGGAATAAGGACATCTAAAATAGTAACAAAGAATAATAGTACAACAACAACCCAATATATTTTAGATGGAACCAATATTATTAAAGAAATTAGAAGTGGTGAAAATAATGTAACTTTACAATACTTCTATGATTCAAATAATGAAATTGTTGGATTTACATATAATAATGTTAAATACTTATATTTAAAGAATCTTCAAAAAGATATTATAGGAATTGTTGACAGCAATAATAATATTGTGGTAAAATATTATTACAATGCATATGGTAAAATAATTAATAAAATAGATATTTCAGGAATTAATTTAAGTGAAATTAATCCATTTAGATATCGTGGCTACTATCAAGATGATGAAACTGGATGGTACTATCTTAATAGTAGATATTATGATGTAGAAACATTAAGATTTATAACAATGGATGATGTTGATTATCTTGGAGCAAGTGGTAGTGTATTAAGTTATAATCTTTATAGCTATTGTGAGAATAATCCAGTTAATAATGTAGATTATAATGGGAATGCTATTACTCCTGCTAATATTATTGGTGCTGCTATCGGTGTAGTGCTTGGTGCAGTCGGCGGATATTTTTTGAGTAGATATTTAGCTGATCAACTGAACTTATCTGGTTGGAAAAGAAAAATATTTATTATTGGAATTACAACAGTTATTTCTGCTGCTGCAGGTGTAATAGGATATTTTATAGGTCCATATGTTCAAAAAGCAGCAACGAAAGTTATTAATAGTTTTAAAACCTTAATAAAAAAAGTAGGATTCAAAAGCAGAGGATCAACGGGTAGAACTGTAGCTAATTCTTTAAATGAAAAACTAGCTATGGAAGAAGTTAAATCGGCAGCTAAAGCTGGTAAACGATTAGGAACCGTTATAATGCGTAATTTGACTGATCCAAGATGGCTTTCTAGCGAAGGATGGGTCAAATATGCAATAAAATTTGGTCCTATAGAGATTCACTATGTTTATAATGAAATTTTAGACATATTCGATGATTTTAAATTTAAATAAGAGGTGCTTTGTAATGATTGTTAAATGTATAAATAATATTACTTATGAGTTTGAATTAATAGGGTTAAATGATAAAGATGGAGATCCTATTATATCTAATTATTATAATAATATTGGTGAAAAATACACCTATTCAATTGATGTTGATGAATGTTATAATGTTTATGCCATAGCAATGATAAATAATGAACTGCATTATTTATTAATTGGAAACCTTGGATATCCACAATTTTATAAAGTAAAGTTATTTGAAATCGTTGAAAATGATGTATATGATTTAAATATTGTTAAAACCTTTGATAATGAATTTATATCATATTTGATAACTAATGATTATTTATCAAATATAGAAACTATAAAAAAAATTATTAGAAGAGATGATGAGGAATTATTAAGGTTTTATAATTACATTAAAATAAAAAAAATATAAAATCAAATTGATTGTATTGAATTATTATATTAATGACTTGTTTTAATAATGACTAGATATAATTATTTGTGGTGTAAAATAAAAAATTAATAGCGGTAATAGATGCCGATATTCGGTTTATCTATTACCGCTTTTTTGTGCGTTCCTTTGATATAATAAATATTGCCTAACACTTATAGAAAGGAATTTTATGAACAATGATATTATAGCACAAAATGTAAAATTAATTGTTGAATTACTTTTAATTAATGATAAAAAAATTGAAACAATCAACGATGTAAAATATTTAGTATTTTATGTCTCAAGAGAATTTGAACCAGTAATATGTGAAAGA
>JBJEEE010000112.1:0-21762 GCA_051872775.1 Bacilli bacterium | reverse complement strand
ATAATGATTATACCACATTTTTTATATTAATACAAAATTAATCAACTAAAAACAAAAATATTAAATTTAAACATCTAACTCAAAAGTGTTACAAATTTGCTTATTTTATAGGCAGGATAAGGAAAATGCAACAAGTCGCATTTTCTACTATTGCGACAACTGGGATACCCAGCTTTTGCTACTTGACAAAAAAAGCAGTTATACCGATTAAAGTATACCTGCTCTTATCGCTAGATAAAGTTTTATCTTATATTATTTTAATGTTTGATTTAATTCTTTTAATTTTTGTTTGATTCTTTTTGATTGAATAGACTCTAACCATACTAGCCTAAAAAACCTATAATTTATTTTTTCAATATCACCATTCTTATGTTTTATAATAAAAACAAATCCATAATTCTTTCTTTCCTCTAGTGATATACTTTCAATATCAGATAACGCTCTCTCTACATTTTTTGATTTATTCATATAAAAAGAAATTGTAATTCTATTTTTTTTAACATTTACAAAAATGCCTAAAGTCCATTGCCAATAAACAACTACTCCTAAAAATATAATTAAAATAATTATGATTATTAAATTATCAAACTTAATACCATTAGAGAACAAATCATTAATAGGTAAATAAATCATAAATAAAATTGATAAAAACATAAAAATACGTGTAAATAAACCAAAAATATAAATTTTTTTCATAAATTAATTAAACCATTCCTCTTTTTTCTTATCCCACCAATTATCTAAAGCATCAGACAAAACTGCTATCAATATTGTTCCTCCGACAATGGCAACTGCTACAATTCCACCTGCAATTAAAGAAGCTCCTAAAAATCCCGCTCCTAAATATGTAATCGCAGCACACCATGCTGCAGTACCTAGTGCAACTGCACCACTTGTCAACAATGAACCTGCAGCATAAGAAAGGCCACCTTTTGCAACATAATATCCAGCATCAGCACCAAATGATGCCCATTTTTGTCCAGAAGTTAAGTTATCGTTATTATAATTATTTATTGCGCTTGATATAATGTCTAATCAAACTCCAATTCCTGCCATCCATTTTGACACCGTAGAAAGTTTTGTCTGAAAATTATCAAATCGTTGTGAACCTAATAATGATAATAGGCCATCCAAAACTCCACCACAATAAAACATCAATGCATCAGCTATATTAAACATTGAATTTATTCCGCCATATAATCCTGAAAGAAATGATGAACCACTACTTGATGTATTTCCTTGTGAAGAACCTATCTGTGTGCCAATATTAGAATTCAATGCACTCACTATTCTGCCATTAAAATTATCATATTTAATAATGATTGGATTATTTAGAGCGTATGTGTATAGATTTAACCCATTAATAGATTGTGGATTTAAACTAGAAATATCTGCAAGTTGAATAAATCTTCCAAATTCTGGAGAATAGTATCTTGAGGATACTAGCGCAAGATTGGTTTCGACGTCATAATCTTGATTATCCTTGTGGACAATTATTTCATATAATGATTATACCACATTTTTTATATTAATACAAAATTAATCAACTAAAAACAAAAATATTAAATTTAAATATCTAACTAAAAAGTGTTGCAAATTTGTTTATTTTATAGGCAGGATAAGAAAAATACAACACTACGCTAGTATTTTTGAAATACTTGCGCAACTGGGATACCCAGCTTTTGCATGTTGTCAAAAATGAAAAAGTAGATATACTGATTAAAGTATATCCACTTTTATTGCTAGATAAAGTTTAGCCAATTTTATTTAATCTTTATTGTTCCTTTTTGTATTATAGTAAAAATAATTTTTATAATTTTATAAACTATTAAAATTGTCTATTATCCACTCTTTTTTGTATTTTTTTAAGGTACTGATTGCTTTATCAGAATACATTATAAATATATATCTTTTCTTATCCCAATACTTCTTTTCACCTTTTAAAAAGTCTAAAGATATATATATCGCCCCCATGTCGATTTTTATTTCTTTTATATCTTCCCATTTATATTCTACAATTTTCTTTTTAAAAATATACTTTTTAATCCCTTCTTCATCAATTACAATATATTGACATAACAAAATAATTAAAATTATTTCTAGAGCTAATGGCAGCATAATTGATGTAATAAAGGCAAAAGGAACAAATTTACCACCATCTATCACTTCCCAAAAAAAGCCTATAATAGCAATCAAACAAATAATCGACCAAATAAATACAATTGGTAACCCTACAAAAAATTTTTTCATTAAAACCAGTAATCCCAAATAATTCTTCCTCTTTGAGATTTAATCCTTTCCTCATCTCTGAATTCATTTAGATTTGGTTTAGGCAAAGATGCAATATATGCAGTCATTCCTAATCCAACAGCTGATGGACCAACATTTTCAAGAAATCTTATACCTAGCTTGCAAGATGTAGATAAAATGTCTTTATTCACATATAATCCAGCATATGAAACTAAATTAGTAAGTTCAGCAAATCCACCATTTAAATTTGCAACTCCCCAGTCAACATTACCATACGAAATTTGTTGACTAATAGCATTTCCATATTTGCCACCAATAAAACCACCAGTAACAGCTACAGTTCCTCCTAATATCGCCCAACCAGCGCCTCCTGTAAATGTGCCAATTGCAAGACCAGCAGCTAATGCAGCAGCAGATACTGCACCTTCAAAAATCCGCCTGCAAAAGCACCCCATGCACTTTCCTCTGGCATTTTTGTCATCATATTCACAGTTCCATTTTATATACTTTGATAAGAAATATTTCTATTCTTATCTATAATTGTAGTGATACAAATGTTTAAATCTAATAACTTATTACAAATTCTATCAACTTTTCTTTTAGTTATTGTATACATTGACATAGCTAATTTTTTATTTTTCATATTTTTAAATTGCTTTGAATAATCTTTACAAAAAACTTGGCCATTTCTATATATAAATTTTATCATTGCTGAATACTTATTATTTTCCCATTCAGTAAATACTATTGCTATTTTCTCTAAATCTTTTGCATTAAATTTCTTAAATCTAAAGTCAGGTAAAAATAATACGGATCCTTTTTTTGTGATAACCATTCCATTTAATGGTGTAATTATTACTCCCATAAAGATAATTGCTGATAAAATTGGCCAAAATATCTTAATAAATATCGGCATTTCTGACCAATAAGCAAACAATAAATATGAAAATGGAACAATCATCATCATCAGCAACACTAATAATAGAACTATTATTCCTTTGTTAATAAATGATAACCATTTATTTTTATAAGTCATTAAACCATTGTTTGACATCATCTAACCACCCCACTTTTCATTTGTCCAATCGATAAACCATGTAACTCCAGCTGATACAAATGGAGCAATAAATACTCCGACACCCGGAATTAATGATACCAATGCGCCAACACCATAACCAATTCCAAATGTTCCTAATGTATAAGCAGTATCCACTCCAAAACTAATCCATTGTTGTTTTGTATTCAAATTATCATTTGTAAAATTCGACCATGCTGATAAACCTATATCAATTCCCAATAATCCATAGCCTATCACGGAACATACAGTATTTAATTTTCCAGGAACAAAATCTAAGCCGTATAGTTTGTTTAAATCCTTTACTCCTGGATAACGAATATATTGATATATTGTCCGTAAAGCAGGGGCAATCGAAGCGCCAAAATCCGAACCTGACATTAAAGATGAAATCCAAATAGGTATCTGTAACCCACCATTTTCCCAATTAATTCTACTTGAACCAACTGTTCCTGATGAAACACTACCAGATGAGTAAATTCCACCATTTGAAATACTAGAAATGGATGAACTAAGTACTAAACCGCCTGAAGGAACGGGTCTTTGTTTGTAATTCACAGGATTATTCAAGCAGTAGCAGTATAAATTTAATCCATTTACTGATTCCGGATCTAAATATTCAATATCATCAGGACTTATAAATCAACATAATTCTGGAGAATAATACCTTGAGGATAACCAATAAAGCTGAGTTTCGACGTCATAATCTTGATTATCCTTGTAGGCAATTATTTCATATAATGATTATACCACATTTTTTATATTAATACAAAATTAATCAACTAAAAACAAAAATATTAAATTTAAGTATCTAACTCAAAAGTGTTGCAAATTTGTTTATTTTATAGGCAGGATAAGGAAAAAGCAACAAGTTGCATTTTCGACTGTTGCGACAAATGGGATATCCAGCTTTTGCATCTTATCAAAAAAAGAAAAAGTAGATATACCGATTAAAGTATACCTACTTTTATTACTAGATAAAGTTTTGCTATTTTTTTGTTTTTTTATTAGTTTTTATAATCATATAAGTATCCCATAAATCCCTCTTCCAAACATTATCTAAGTGATATTTTTGATGCTTAAACTGAGAGCATGAAATAATCATTTTTAGTTTTAATATAAACGATGGTTCAAATTTTTTTATGATAGATTTGTTATTTTTTATAAATTCTATTTTAATTCTATATCTTTTAAAATAGTTCTTATAATAGTTTTTGTTTTTCACTTTTTTAGTATCACAATAATTATTATGATATTGTATAAAAATCATATCTGAAATTAGTTTTCTAGTATTCGGCCACCCTTTGAAATCAAATATATAGTATTTATCTCGATGAAAGAATTGCCAAATACCATCTTTATATTCAACTATTAACTTATGATTTTCTTTTAAAATATCATTATATGAAATATGTCTAATAATATATTCACTATAAGTATTACTTGGTGCACCAAATAATAATATTGAAATTATTAAAGCCGGAATATTAAGTATTAACATTATAATTGAAATTACAAATAATGTAAAGTTCATATTTTCTTCATATAAAAACAATATGAAACGTAACCTAATAATATTAATTCTATTAAAAAAGATCCATAACAAAAAATTTTTCTAATCATTAAAACCACCCGGAAGCAAGAGAACTTATTGTCACAGCAAAATAATTCTTTTCTGCCGCTGCAAGTCCACTAGCTATTTTCCTAATACTTTTCATACCAATTTTTGTCGTTGTTGCTCCCATTTTTGTAAACAATCTATTTACTGTGTTGTTTGATGTAAATTTTGCTACCACTTTCCCAATTCCTGCCTCAGCTAATGAAGCTCCATATTTGGCGATTTCGCCTATTCCAAAGCCAATTAACCCACCTATTGCTCCAGTTAAAAACGAAGACATCATATTATAAGTTGTGGCTTCACCTGAAATTGCAGTTTCGACCATAGATGCAACTCCACCTAGTAAAATATCTGCAGCAGCATTTCCGGCCATACCGCTAATTGCACCACCTACGCCTGCGCCAAAGTAATCCCAGAAATCTTTATCATTAAAGAATTGTCCATCTTTTCCATCTTCAATAGCTTCCATAGCGATGCTAATTGCAGCACCAATTGCAATAGAAATTAGAAAACTAAATATTGCAAAATGCCCTGTAGGATCCACATACATAATGGGATTATTCATGCAGTAGCAATATAAATTTAATCCATTTACTGATTCTGGATCTAAATATTCTACATCATCAGGACTTATAAATCTACAAAGTTCTGGAGAATAATACCTTGATGATAACCAATAAAGCTGAGTTTCGACGTCATAATCTTGGTTATCCTTAAACAATACATAATAAATAAATAGATAATATTCATTTCTTCATTCTTTTAAATTTGAAATGGGTATCCCATTTGCATGGGTTAGAGCTTTACCCAAAATTTGGGTACAACTCTTATCCTGTAGCAGATTTTTAGTTATTTGTTAACATCTTTTTTATTTTCCTAATTTGAGAATTAGAATAATGCGATACATAAACATATTTACAATGTCCATACTTAAGATTTATTTTTAGATATTTGCTAAACAAAAACTTTGCAGAAGTATATTTTCTTTTTTCTTCATTTGATAATTTAACAATTTCAATACTTTCAATTTCAGATGGATAAATTATCCAATTACTATGTAAATCTCTATCATTTTTTCTATAATTAACTAAATAAAACAAACTTACTTTATCACATGATAAATCAATCGTCATTTTTTGCAATGATAACATAATAGTTACTGGCACAGCAATGCAGATTGCACAAATTAAAGTATGATACCAAGAAATATCATTCCATCCTTTGTCTCCTTTAACTACTATGAAAATGTATATTGCGACTGTAAACAATATTGAACAAACAATTGAACCAATCAACATATCCCAAAAAGCCGTTATTTTTATTCTTTTCATACTTTCCTCCATTATGAAGTAATTGAATCAATCCAGTCAGAAATCAATTCTCCAAGTTTCCAATCTACAAATAAACTTATACCTAATCCCACTGTAAATCCTATTGCTGTTCCTAAACCAGGACATATTGCTGTTCCAATTGCTGTAGTTGACCACATAATTCCTTTATTTAAGTAAAACATCCCTACACCACTGGCAGCAGTTAAGGTACCTCCAAGTAAGATTCCTTCAGTACTTACACCTCTTTGATAGCTATCATACATATCAATCAACACATTCACTCCAATCAACGCACCATCAAGTGCACCCATTTTAAGGTTTACATTTGATAATTGTAATGATGTTTTCCATTTAGAAATACCATATAGTTTGAATTCATCATTAATTATGGAAGCGTATTTGAAATAATGAGCCAAAATAGGAGTTCCAGAAATTAAAGAAGCCGCTGTTCCATACATTGTTGTTGCATTTTCCACAAGCCAAGGAACTGTTGGTAAAGGAATTCGACTTGATGATCCAGAAATACTATTGCCAATTGAACCAAATGCGTTGCCAATAGAACTTATCATTCCGCCATTAGAGTCAAAGCCAGCACTAGAACTACTATAAGCAATGCCGATTGGATTGTTATTCGCATAACTATATAAGTTAAGTCCATTAATGCTAGATGGATTTAAAGTTGATACATCTGCAGGTTGAATGAATCTTCCTAATTCTGGACTATAATACCTTGAGGATAACCAAAATAATCCCGTTTCAACATCATAATAATATCCTTTATATTTTATTGAATTAAATCTCGCATTTGTATTACTATTATTCAATATTTCTGATTTTATTGTACCATAATCTTCATATTCATATGTTACTACTTCTTGATTATTTGCGTCTAGTATTCCGTTTATATTACCTAGTACATCTCTTTTATATATATAGAACTCTTCTGTTGCTTCTTTTAAATATTTGAATCCATATATAATGTCATTTTCATCATATAAATATTCTATTTCATAATTAGTAGTATTCTCAGATACTTTCTCATATTTTAATAAACCATTAAAATATATATAATCATATGTTTTAATTGCACCATTTTGGTTTACTTCCTTGTGCGTTCTTATATCATTATGGTCATACTCATATGTTACTTCTGTTACTGACACTCCGTTGTCATTTCTCTCATATTTTTTTAGTTGTGTTAATCTATTTGATATCCATGTATACTCATACCCTGATACTATTATATCATTTTCTTTTTGGATTGCATAGCTTTTTGGTAATGAACTTAGAGTATCATATTCAAATTCTAGATTATTATATTTTATCAATCTATTAAGATTATCGTATTCATAATTTATTGTCGTTGCTTCATCCTTTGTTTTTGAAATAATATTACCATGTATATCATAAGCATATTCATATTGATTATTACCACAAATACTTTTGATTAATTGATACTTATTATCATAATAATATGATTTGGTATAATTTGGGGTTTCAATTCTAGAAACTAAATCACCATTATACGTATAACTTATTTGGTCTGCTTGTGATTTATTGTTAGTCTCACTTGTTACTCTATTGTAACTATCGTATAGAAATACTTTCTCTACACTATTTGCAACTGTGTGTTTAATTAACATTCCATCTTCATTGTATTTTTTAATATTTACGATTGTTGGGGTATTATCAAAGTAATTATCTACTGCGCTTGAAGTCATATATATTGATGATAATCCAACATCAGTAATCAAGCCATCAAATGGACAGATACCACTATTTCCATACTCATCATTTATTTTGGTAAAGCTTGTTCCAATATTCATTCTTGGGCTTAATATAAATGAAGTATTATTAGATGAGGTTAAAAATTGATGGTTGTCTACTCTAATTCTGATATTATATCCACCTGTTTCATAATAATCAACTGTCATTTTTTCCCACGAAACACTTACATTACTCCACTCATTTTCTTTAATTGTTAATTGAGTCTGTATAATCTTATCAAGAAAATATAATCTAAGTTGGTTTTGATTATTAGTGTATAAATATATTTTTTTACTTTGATAACACTTATATTCAAAAATTGCCCTTGCCTTTTTCCCAAATGACTTTATCTTCATAAGAATTGTATGAGAATTAGCTGATGGAGTACTATATATTAGATCTTGTCCATGTGCAAAATATACATGCCTATTAATATCTTCATCAAATACAAAATTCTTGTTTATTTCATTATCTAACAAGTCATTAGAATTATATAATTTAGGCTTGCTCATTCCTACTGTAATAAATGTATTATTTAAAGGAATTCTAGTTATTTGTTGATAGTTCAATTCATTTGTATAAACATATGTTCCACTGTATGAATTATCACTTATGCTATTAGTATTATCATTATCAATTAAATATACTTTTGATGCTTTTCTATATCTTTCAATATAATTTTCATCTGGTAAAATGGTAGTGTTAACAAGTAGAGCCGAGAATTTTCCGTATACTGGGTTCAACTTATTGTTTTCACTTATTTCTTTATATCCGAAATTCAATATATCTAGACTAGATAGTTGTGAATTGATTTCAAATTCATATTTTGACGTATCTATTTGTAATTTAATTATGTCTGATATAGATAAACTAATAAAATACCATTTATTTAAATCTAATGTTACATCTACA
This sequence comes from Bacilli bacterium, assembly GCA_051872775.1. Lineage (GTDB taxonomy): Bacteria > Bacillota_I > Bacilli_A > ML615J-28 > CAG-313 > UMGS75. The sequence continues at coordinate 12,809 of JBJEEE010000112.1, read as the reverse complement.
CTATAATTTGTGATATTTGCATTAGAATTGATAACTAAATATAAATATCTTGTACTTGTATATTTTAAAGAAATAATGTGATTAGAATTATCAGAAATATTTAAAATATAACTGTCATTTGTAGAACTATCATCTATCATAAGCCAAAAAGAAACATTTATATTTGGAATTGATTCATATGACTTATTAAATGAATAACTTAAAAATCTGCTATTATCATTACTTATATAACTATTGTTGTTAAAATAACTTATTGGAATATTTGCAGACGTATCTATGTGATGATATTCATATCTATTATTTTCGTTTTTAACATATGTTTCTAAACTACCTTTAATTGCAAACGATGCTATATATTCTCCATCACGATTATGATACATATATTCATGGAAGAACACTTTTTTATTAATATATAGTAATTTATTTAAAGGTGCAAAAGTAACATATGTTTCCTTACTTGATTTATAGCATGTCATTCCTAATGTATTATCATAATTATAAGCATATCGACAATATATACCTTCATTATTTATCATGGTTAATTGATTTAATGAGTTATAATTATATGTTTGTACATATTCTTCTTGCCCTTTTTTTGTTGTTATACTTTTTAGACGTTTTAAATCATCATATTCATAATTATATGTTATATACAAAGTATCATTTGTATCACCGATTCTTGTCTCATATAATAATTTTTTTCCTAAGTATGTTGATGTGTCCGCAGTATTAAAATATATATGCTTACTAAATTCATAAAAATCATTTGTTTTTTTATTTTTAAATTCGTGTTCTATATTTAAAGAAGGTGCACCAACATCATTAAGATTATATAAAGGTATTTCTCCTTCTTGTGAAATATGTGTATATTTTACTTCACTTATTATCTCACTTGATGGTAATGAATACCTAACGGAATATGGATAATCATTTTCATCTGAAATTATCCCATTAATCAGTATTGTATCATAAACATGCTGATTATCAATATACGTAATAATCTCTTCAATTCTACTTTGACTATTTAACTCGTCTACATAATTATTATATATAAATGATTTTTGAAAAATAAGTGTACCATTATATTCATCATCTATTATATTATCATTAATATTTGAATAAAAATAAGATATTGATAGTATTCTATCATAATCATCATATGCATACTTTATTTTACAGTTATTATTTCCTATTTTATATACAATTCTATTTTTTTCATCATATTTTACTATTTCTATTGGATTATCATTAAGTCTAGTTATTTTCCTTTTCACAATTTTATTATTGGAATAATACTCATAATTAAAGGTGTATGTATCGTTATTAACATTTTCTTCTTCTATCATCATTTCTTTATTCATATTATTACTATAACTAAAATCTATAATATTTCCATAATTATCCCATTTGTGGATAGGATAATTTAAGTCGTTATAAATAACATTTTCTACATAATTTCCGTTTTCAATAAACATTGTATTTCCATTATATGAATCTGTAAATGTTGCTTTTCCTTTAACAATTGTAAATCCATCGAAATGGTATTCTGAATTTCCTTTAACTTCAATTATAATTTCTATTTTATTAACAGCTTTGTTAGGGTTTAAATTTACTATATTGTATTTATAATTATTAGCGCTAGAGACTTCTATCGATTTTTCTTGGATTATATCGTTGTCAAACGATAGCGATATAGAAACTTTAGCATTTTGTTCTACATCATATGTTTTTTGAGCAGAAAAGAAATAAAATATATATTGTTCATGCGAATTAATATATAAAGATTCATATAAATTTATTGTTTGCTTTACCTTACCATTATTTTGTACTGTAATTACATTGTCTCCCAAGCATTTGTTAGGGTGTACTTGCTCATTTCCGTTGATTTCGTCTATTACCGACACCCTTCCACTAATAATCTCCCAGTTTTCCATATTGTTTTCAAAATATCCGTTATTTACTAGATTGTTTGTAATACATGATTTATCAATTAATTGTATATTACTAGTACCTATTAGGTTCAAACCCGAATAGTAATATGATTTTATATACTTACCATCAATTATTTCATAATTAACTTGAGCAGCACGATAAAGCTCTTCATTAGTAGTTACTAAACCGGAATCAAAATATAGTTCTCTTTGATGTACCTTAAACTTATCTATTATTGTAATTGGTAGTAAATCATCTGTAGAGATGAAAGTCTGAATTACATTTGATGAAGGAAATGCTGACAAATTAGAAATTTGAAATCTGCTTTCCCATACCTTTATTATTTTACCACTATGCATAAAAAAATATATGTACTTACTCTCATAATAATTATAAATAGTAATTTTGTTATCAGCTGGTTCTGGTGCTAAATTATAACTATATAACCCATACAATATATTATTTGCATTTTTTCTCCGTTCAATTGTTTGTAATGACCTATTTGAATAAGATAAATTTATCTCCTCTATTATTTCGTTTCCTTCACTAACGATAACTTCAGTTATAAAATTACTACTATCGTATGTAAAATTTACTTTTTGACCAAAGTTACTTGCTATTTCTTCCAATAAATGAGTTGTAGAATTTGCAGAATATGTCAAAATAGTCCCGTCTGCATAAATAATTCTTTTAGGATATCCTTTAAATATCGTTGCATTATGTGTTATATCTAATTCTATTATATTGTTGTGTGAATCTATTATTTGATTATATTCTTTGTCATACTTAGTAAAGTTTTCAAACTCCATATAAATATTATTGTCTTCAGTTTGATAATAAATCGTTGTTGAACCATCTGCATTTGTTTTAATAATTTGATTTCCATTAAAATTTAGAATTATTCTTGAATCAAGTTTTGTACCAGCACCAAATTCATTAGGAAAACTATAATTGCTGGTTGAATCAGAATTAGTTATTCCCCTTATTTGTTTTGAGTAAATTGCATTAACGCTAATTTTATTTATATCTTTAGAATTATAAATCGGGATTACAATATGTAAGTTTTCTGACTCAATATTCGGATGCATTGGATACAAATATACTTGCCCTGCACCTCCAACATCATATGTTAAATAATTTAAAAAATTTTTTATTCCTACGTTACTCATTTTCTCCTCCAAATATTAAATAGTAATCTTGTAATTTTTTTATATAACAATCCAAAATTAGGTTAGTTAGTTCAATTATGTCAATATGTCTTTGTAATTCGTTATAATACTGTTCTTTAATTAAATTTATAATGTCTTTCTTTTGGTTATAACTCATTCCATCATAAAATTCAACAAAAAGATCAATGTCACTATCTATCCGTTGTTGATCTCTTGCAAAAGAACCAAATAAGATTAGAGTTTTTATGTGATATTTGTTATGAAAAATTTCTCTATCCCTTTCAAAGACATTTATTATGTCTTTTTTCGTTATTTTTTTTAAATCTCTATAATATGATTTAGGTTGTCTTGTTTCTCTATTTACCTGTTTTAAATATTCATGTTCTATTTCTTCATACGTATTCGTTTCATAATAATTAATATCAATTTCCGATACCATTTCAAGATTATAATATGCTAAGGAATAATTAAACAAAGATGCTGAAATAATATATTTTTCATTATATGATAAATCATTAAATATTACTAATAGCTGTTGTAAAAAATTTATACAACGTCTTAACAAATTGTTATTAAACGGTTTATAAAACGCACTTACTACTTGAAGAGCAACATTTTCATCGATGACTTTTCCTATTAATAAATAATGATACTTTGATATAATTTCAATATTTAACATTGATCTTGTATTTAATAACAAATACGTATATGATACATATATTCTTTTTATATATTGATCTAATGAAGATTTACATACTTCTTCATCATATACAATTTTTTTAAAATGCTCATGTTCGATTGGCATATTTAATTTTAAAACTAAATTATATACATATGCTGCATTTTTCTTTCTTATTAAAATTTCAAAATTATTCATTGTTAACCTTCCTATTATCATATGATTATTATGTATAATATAAATCTATATGTGTATTATTTTAATGATATTTAATCTATGTAATATTAATATCAATGATTTATTTTAATAAAAAGCTCTTGATTAAAGAGCTTTTTTAGCATTTTATTAGATAAATGACATATTAGTTTAGCTATTTCTTCTAATTTTAATAACTACTCCAATAAATTTTAAAGCAATAATGACAAGAAGTGCTACACCAAACCAACCTAGAAGGATATGACTATTCTTTCCATATACAATATCACTTAATAAAGCGGTAAAGAATGCAACAAGGGCAAATGCAAGGACAAAACAAGAAAATACAACCGACCAGAAATGATCTTTTTCTTTATATTCTTCGATATACTCTGGTTCAGAAAAGAAATGTTCTACTACACGTCCTTCCCATTCATAATATGAATTAAAAGCAACATCGCAGAAGAAAGCACATAAAAAGAAGAAGCATGCTGCGATTTCTTTTATAAGAACATTCCAAGTTGATTTCTCAGACCAATTAACAAAGTTATATCCGCTCTTAAATGCTGTAATGGTTAGGAAGATTGCGGCAGCTATCATTACACCATAACGAATAAATGCATATCTATTTATATAGGCCATAACAATACTAAAACCAATAATTATTGCCATACCAGCTAAAACAATTTTTACAATTCCCCATATAGGATCTTCTGTAGAATTCGCTAAAAAAGTCAACATATTATAACGCATAATTATTATCTTCCTTTCGGTGATCTATTTTTATAATTTTCTTCTTTTATATGTAGTGTATTATTCTTCAAATTTTTAGGATCGGAGAATGCTAGAGATATACCTACAGATAAAAGAAACAAAAATACGAGAATTAATATAATGCCTAATAACCAACCTAGAAAAGGAATAAAAGTCTTAGCAATAGCCTTGGATATTAAAAATGCACCAAATGCTATACCTAATAAACTAGGTAAGACTAATACTGTCAATCCTTTTACAAGCCATTTTTTTGCGGTAATATCTAGTAATTCATCACTTGAATATTTTTTTACATTTAAATCGGTTATACTATTTAAAATATCTATTAAATCGTATAAGGCAGCACCCCAATGAACATATTCATTAAATTCAATATTAGGATTATATGAAGTAGAGGTAACAACCATTCTAGTTGTTTCATAATCATTCATTGGTGCCCAATCTTCTTCAACATTAAATTGACGTCTTCCCCAATTTAATCGTTTGATAAACTCATAAAAACTATAATATTTATCAGTCATATATTTTTCATAAACATCATTTAAATCAACATACATTGAGCCAATTGTTCCAATTTCATCAAATTCAAAGTATATCGTAATCCGTGCTTTGCCATAAGCAAGCTTTGTCCCCAAATATCCCCAATATTCATTATCATTTTGATACCTTAATGGATTTTTTACCCCTACTTTTCTTTCAAAATCAACTAGGCAATTTAATTGAATGCTTTCTGACAATTGTTTTTCTTTTTCTTTTTCCAATTTTTCACGAGCTTCTCGTTCTTCTCTTGACATATATATAACTCCTTCAATTATTAAAAACATTTGGGTTTTTTATTTAAATTTAAAAAAGCAGACTATAGTTCATTTAATGACATATAATCTGTTTTTTTATCAAATAATCAATTATGGTTTACGATATCTATTTTGAAGCCAACTTGGAACCATTGTTTCTTTGACTTCTTTTCCTTCAGTTTCTTGAGCAGTTGTTCCTCCTCCAACATGAGGAACATAGCGTTTTGTTTCTTCTTGTGGTTGTGGTTGAACTGATGGGGATGAACTATTAATGGATGATTCTTTTTGAAGATCAAATCCTGTTGCAATTACCGTTACAACAATTTCACCATTTAATTCATAGTTTAATCCCGTTCCATGAATTATATCGATTTCTGTAGATGATGCATTTTGAATTTCCGCAATTACTTCATCTACTTCTTTCATTGTCATACCATCATCACCAGTAATTTGAACAATTGCATCAGTAGCTCCGTTGATATCAATTTCAAGAAGTGGGCTACTTATTGCCATTCTAGCAGCCTGTACTGCACGGTTTGGACCACTTGCAATACCAATACCCATTAGAGCTGTTCCTTTGCCTGATAATACTGTTTTAACATCCGCAAAGTCAACATTGATTAATCCTGGTAATGCAATAATTTCTGATATTCCTTTTACCCCTTGAAGTAAGACTTTATCTGCTTCCGCAAATGCTTGTAAATATGTTGTATTAGTACCAATGATATCAAGTAATTTATCATTTGGAACAATAATTAAAGTATCTACAAATGGCTTCATTTCTTCAATACCTTGAAGTGCATGTTGCATACGGCGTTTTCCTTCAAATCCAAATGGTTTAGTTACGATACCTACAACAACACAGCCAAGTTCTTTCGCAATTCTAGCGATAACAGGAGCTGCACCAGTACCAGTTCCACCACCCATACCAGTTGTGATGAAAACTAAATCAGCCCCAGAGATGGCTTCTTTTATTTCTTCTTCCGACTCTTCTGCAGCTTTTCTTCCTACTTCTGGGTTTGCGCCTGCACCAAGGCCTTTCGTAATTTGTTTTCCAATTTGAATTCTTGTCTCTGCTTTTGATAAACGTAAAACCTGACAGTCTGTATTGATTGCGATATATTCTACTTCACGAATATCATTTTCAATCATTCGGTTTATAGCATTACCACCACCGCCACCAACACCAATTACTTTCAAAACTGGTTTTGTTGAGAACATTTCATCATTAATATTCATCATTTATCATTCCCTTCTATATATTAGGATATTTTATATACTATTTTTTACATACTCATAGTATTTAGATTATACCAAAAACACGAATAAAAGTCAAGGTATGTATATTTTATTTTTATGAAGCATAAAAGGTATACTTTACTCAAAGCATACCTATTTTTATCCTTATTACTTGATGTTACCAAGTCTCATTACATCGCGGGCAATCATTAATTCTTCGTTTGTAGGAACAACCAATACTTTGATTTTAGAATTAGGTGTAGAAATTTGTGCAAATGTTCCTTTAACTTTTGCATTTAGTTCTTCATCAATTTCAACACCAAATGGTTCTTTTAATCTAGCACAGATTTCTGCTCTTGTTTGAGGTGATTTTTCACCAATACCAGCAGTAAATACTAAAACATCACATCCACCCATATATGCATAGTAACTTCCAATATAGTCAACGATACGTTTTTCTTGCATTCTTAAAATTAAATCTGCTTTATGATCACCATTGGCTTGTGCTTCTCTCAATTTTCTTGCGTCACTACTTTCATGGAAAAATCCGATATAACCTGATTTTTTATTTAAAATTGTATTAATTTCTGATGCTGATAAATTCTCTTTTCTAGCTATAAATTCAATGATTGCAGGATCTATTGAACCACTTCTTGTTCCCATTGGAATACCATCAAGTGGAGTAAGTCCCATCGATGTATCTACAACTTTTCCCCCTTTTATAGCCGCAAGACTTGCACCATTACCTAAGTGAGCAACAATCATTCTCAATGATTCAATAGGTTCACCTAATCTTTTTGCTGTTTCAGCTGAAACAAATTTATAACTAGTTCCATGAAAACCATATTTACGAACGTGATATTTTTCATACCATTCATATGGTACTGCATACATATATGCTTCTTCATCCATTGTTAGATGGAATGATGTATCAAAAACACCAACTTGAACTACATTTGGTAAAGCTTTTTTGAATGCTCTAATACCTGTTAAGTTTGCGGGATTATGAAGAGGGCCAAGGTCGCTAACAGATTCAACTACTCTTATTGCTTCATCATCCATAACAACTGAATCTTGATATTTATCACCACAATGTAAGATACGATGACCTACTCCTACAATTTCATCTAAACTTTTTACAATATGTTTTTCAAGTAATGCATCTAATAGTATTTGTACAGCTTCTTCATGATTAGCAGCTTTTACGGGTTTTTCTTCTTTAACCCCATTAAATTTTATTACAAAATTTGGTTGTGCAAGACCAATCATTTCTACTAATCCTTCTGTAATTACTACTTCTTCAGGCATTTCAAGTAATTGAAATTTTAATGATGAACTGCCTGCATTAACCGCCATTATTTTACTCATTTTATTTGTACCTCCACATTTTATCAATGATATTATATCATAATTAGTAAAAATATGCCATTAATCAGTACATTTATTTAAAAAATCAATTGTTTGACTTTTATAAAATTTTTGATATAATTAATTAGAATCGAAAGGAGTCACTATATGTTAAAAAAATTTATGTCATATTATAAGCCACATCTAAGATTATTCACCATCGATATGATTTGTGCTTTATTTGTCGCAATATGCAATATTGTATATCCTATGATTGCCCAACTGATTGTTGATAAATATTCTGTAGAAAAGGATTGGCAAATGATTATTATCTTATGTTCAATTCTACTTGGTATATATATAATTAAGGCGTTTCTTAATTTTGTTATCCAATATTGGGGTCACATTGTCGGTGTGCGTATTCAAGGTGATATGCGAAAAGACTTATTTACCCACTTACAATCTCTTCCTTTCTCATATCTCGATGAAAATAAAACAGGTACAATTATGTCAAGAATAATCAATGATTTAATGGATATTTCAGAACTTGCACATCATGGACCTGAAGATTTATTCTTATCTGTTATATCTCTAATAGGTGCCTTTGTAATGATGATCATTTTTGTTGATTACCGTTTAACCTTAATTGTATTTGTTATTATTCCTTTTATCGTTCTTTTCGCCATTCAAAGAAGAAAGAAAATGCGAGATGCTTTTTCGGAAATGAGAATCAAAACAGGGGAAATTAATGCTGAAGTAGAAAGTTCAATATCTGGCATTAGAGTATCTCGTGCATACAATGCTAAAAACTATGAAGAACAAAAGTTTGAAAAAGCTAATACTAACTTTAAACAAGCAAGAGCTATGGCGTATAAACAGATGGGAATTTTTGGTTCTGGGATGAGCTTTTTTACCGATTTTCTTTATCTAGTTATTATTGTTTCAAGTGGTTTATTCTTATGTTTTGATTTAATTGGACCAGGACAATTCACTGCTGCTATTCTATACATTACAATGATTATTAGTCCTATTAGAACATTAATTGCTATATATGAACAAATACAAAGTGGTATGACTGGATTTGCTAGATTCCAAGAAATCATGAATGAAGAAATGGAAAAAGAATGTGATAATCCAATAACCCTTGAATCATTTAAAAGCGACATTACATTTGATAAAGTAAGTTTTAAATATAAAAGTAGAGATGCACTTGCAGATGATGAGCAATCACTTGTTTTAAAAGACTTATCTTTCACTATTAAAAAAGGAACTACACTTGCTTTAGTTGGACCATCGGGAGGAGGGAAAACAACTATCTGCCATTTGATTCCACGATTTTATGAAATACTGGATGGTAAAATTACTATCGATGGAACTGATATAAGAACTTATTCACTTAGTTCTCTTCGTCAAAATATTGGTATTGTTACACAAGATGTTTTCTTATTTGGTGGTACCGTACGTGAAAATATTGCTTATGGCAATCTAAATGCAAGTGATGAGGAAATTATTGAGGCTGCCAAGTCAGCTAATATTCATGATTTTATTATGACACTTGAAAATGGTTATGATACTTATGTTGGAGAACGTGGTATTAAGTTATCTGGTGGTCAAAAACAACGTATATCTATTGCAAGAGCTTTTTTAAAGAATCCACCCATTCTTATTCTAGATGAAGCTACTTCGGCTCTTGATACAATATCAGAAATGATGATTCAACAATCACTTGAAAAATTAAGTATTGGACGAACAACTATCGTGGTTGCACATCGACTTTCAACGGTTAAAAATGCCGATGAGATTATCGTTATCACTAAAGATGGCATCGTTGAACGAGGAACCCATGATGAACTTCTTCAAAAAGATGGTTTATATCATCAATTATATCAATATCAATTTAAAGATGAAAAAAATTAGTAACACTTTATTGTGCTACTAATTTTTTTATATATTTCCAACATATATATATAAACAACATCTAGAATCAGGATATCCTTTTACCTCAAATGAGATAATTATTATACCATCCTTAACGCCAATTACCGTATTATCAGATATTAATCCAACCCCGTCATTATCATAAGTAATGATTACTTCATAATTTTCAGGGGCATCCATTACATCAAATGAAAAAGTAGTAGTTTCTTCTATATTGATATGTCGCTCATATTGATCAACAATAATCTTAGGAAATAACGCTCCCCATACAACTGGATAATTAAAAGTATTCCAACCTTCACACCAATTTTCTCCCTTTGACTTACTAATAACATAGATAGTTACTCCTGGAGTGTTGATGCATATATCTTGTTCTGTAATATCAACATTTTCATCAATCACCAATTTTTTTAGTTCTAATAAACTATTGAATGCATTGGTTTGAATCTCTTTAAGTTCTTTATTTAAAACAATTTCCCTTACTTTTGTTACATCTTTAAATGCATTAGCATAGATAACTAGTGTTGTTGGTAAGATGTTGATTATTTCGTTTTCATTATAAGGCATACACCATATTAGTTTTTTTCCATCGATAGTATACAAAATATTATTATCAATTTTATAGTGTGTATTATCACTAATTGACAAAGAAGTAATATTTGAACAATCAATAAATGACGATGATTCAATGTTTGTTATGGCTCCATCAAGGGTTAATTTTTTTAGATTTACTAGTCCTTTTAAGACATTGTTTCTAAGTGTAGATGTTCCTAATATCGTAAGTTGTTCGATTGATTTTAATGATTTTAAATCTTCACCAAATAAATAACTAATAGTAATTGTATTATCATTAATAGTTAATGGAAGTTCCATACGAACAACATTATTGCAAAATGCAAATGCGTTTGTTTCAATTTTCTCAACACTACTTGGAATAATTATATCAGTAAGACTACCACATAATCTAAAAGCATTTTGGGAAATGACTTTTAATTGGTCATTAAAGTTTACTGATTCTAGATTACTACAATTGTAAAAAGCATATTCTTCAATTACTTCTATTTTATTCGAAAAAGTTAAGTGTTTTAAGTAAGGATTATTCATACATGAGCGTTTACCAATGATGATAGTTGTTGGTAGAATTGAATATTCAGTATTCTCTTTTGATGAAGGATAAAGTATTAGTTTCGTTTGTTCTTTATTATAAAGAACACCATTGGAACTAGAAAAATAATTATTATTAACCGATACGTCTACAGACTCTAGATTTATGGTATTTTTAAAAGCATATATATCTATTGATTCAAGTTGATCGCCAATTACAAGTTCTTTAATACTCGATTCTTCAAATGTTCCTTCAAATATTGCTTTAACCTTAGAAGGTATAATGACTTTATCTAAGTTCTGGTTTTGATAAAAAGCATAGGGGCATATTCCAATCGTTGAATCTAATAGTTCGTCATTTCTCATGATGGCTGTGGTTGCATCTATTAGCCAATTATCAATATACTTAAGTCCATTTATATTATTAAAGACTAAATTCGTACAATTATTAAAAGCCTTATTGCCTATTTTTGTAACTGTGTCAGGTATATTGATACTTTTTAAATTTTCACAATATGCAAAAGCACTTTCTCCTATTTCGGTAATCGTATCAGGAATAATAACTTTTTCTACTATTTCATTGCTAAAAAAAGCCGATGGTCCGATTTTAGTTACAGGATAAAACTTATATATCGATGGTATTTCAATTACTTTATCGCTATATTTTACACTGGATACAATATATTGCTTATTTACTTCATCAAACTCAAAATTTAAATTTTCGTACCATCCTCCATATAAAGTGATGCTTTTATTGACAGTTAGTGGAAACTCAACTTTATTTTTTAACCCCATATCATAATACCATCCCCCAAAGGAATATCCTGGATTGGAAAAGCTTTTTAAATTACTAATTTCTTGATTAGCTTTTATAGTTATCTTCTCGCTTTCTTCGCCATTCATTGGACATAAAGTAATTGTTACTGTTTTATTACAACTAGAAAGAAAAAATATAAAAAGAAATGCAATAAATATATATATCATCTTATTTTTCATATTACACCTCAAATAAATATTGCTTAATAATTAAATCATTAAAATTATATATATAAATCCCTTTTTCATCAATAATCATATAACTTGCGGGAGTATTTGCTCTTGGCAAAGTTATCGAACCTGGACAACATCTAATAATGTCGCTTACAACGATTTCATTAATATGAGTGTGACCATGACAATATATGTCACCCTTATTAAAACATACATTCGGATACCCAAGATGACCGTGATTAAAGTATATTGTTCGACTATTAACTCTAATACTATATTCTTTATACATACTCACAGTAGATTGTTCAACATCAAATTCTGAATCGCAGTTTCCTTTAATAAGAATTAACTTTGTACATATAGTACTAAATAAATCCATCATTGCTCTTGTATCTGTATAACTATAACCATGATATATATCACCTAAGATTATTAGTTTGTCAGCTTTACTACTATTAAATTTATCTATTAATATTTTTGTGTTCTCAAAATTACCATGGATGTCAGATGCAATCATTAGTTTCATTTTATCACCTAATACATAGTATATCACAAGATTAACTTTTTCGCAAGCTACTTTTGTAATATCATTTTTATAATGTGTTTAACTTATGATAATGTCTTAATAATTATTTTTAGAAAATGTCC
>JBJEEE010000111.1:0-5528 GCA_051872775.1 Bacilli bacterium | reverse complement strand
ATTATATCATTATTTTTTAATAAAGTAAAATTAAAAGTATTTCATTTTCAATAATAATATAGGTATGTTATAATAAAATGAGGTGTTAAAATGAAAAAAATGATGTTTGCTATTACATTATCTCTATTCATCTTACTTGTATCTTGTAGTTATGCAGAGCGTGAGATTAAACCAGAAGATACTAATCTTGAGTTTTGGATTACAGAAGATGTGACAAATTTTGACTTTTCTAGTTATCAACCTAAATATGGAATGTTTGGGGGAAGTATGTATTATGGAACTGGCTATGTTCCTACTTATGATGAAGACAATAATCAAGTTGATCCCGAACGATATGTTATTTATACGGTAACTAACTATCCTGATTATTCAAGTAAAGGTCAAGCTATCACTGGAATTGAAATTAAAGATCCTGATATTCATTTCTATGGATTATCTTCTTCTTCAGCCGATGAAGAAATTACAAATATTCTTTCTTCTTATGGATATGAAAAAGAAGAAAATGCTTTAATCTTTACAAAAGGAAAAATTAGAATATTATTTAATAATGATGAAATATCAATCTCAGTAGAAGTAACAAATAAATATGGAATTGTCTTTTAATTATAATTAATAATTTATTCATATTCAAGTAAACTAAATAATCTCACTTTATATTATTATTAGACGCTAACTATAAATATAGCTATGTTGTAAGTAAAATAATCGATAAATAATAAAAGTTGCTTATGTGATTATGGTTGTATGTTTGTTTTTGATTATAATCCATTTTACTCCGGACCATTCCCGGAGTTTTTATTTTGTAAAACATATTTATCATCATATTGTATAATGTGTACAATATTTAATTGTAAAAAAGTATATTATTATATTATATTGATTTTGTTATATTATATTACAGAAAATATATACAAATATAAAGTATTTTTTTATAAAAAAATGAAAAATATGGTATAATATGATTGTAAAGCAAATAAAGAAAAGGAGAATATAAAAAAATGGCAAGTAGATTTATTTTAAATGAAACATCTTATTTTGGTGCTGGTTCTCGTGAAGCATTAGTAACTGAAATTAACGGAAGAGGAGTTAAAAAAGTATTTGTTGTTACTGATAAAGATTTAGTTAAATTTGGTGTATGCAATAAAGTATTAGAAGTATTAGCTAAAGCTGGTATTGCGTATGAAATGACAGATGATGTTAAAGCCAATCCTACAATTAAAAATGTACTAGATGCACTTGCAAAATTCCAAGCATCACATGCTGAACTTATTGTTGCAGTTGGTGGCGGTAGTGTTATGGATACTGCTAAAGCTGTTGGTATCATCAACAATAATCCAGAATTTAGTGATGTACGTAGTCTTGAAGGTGTTGCGGCAACAAAGAATAAATGTGTTCCAATCATTGCTCTTCCAACTACAGCTGGAACTGCTGCTGAAGTTACAATTAACTATGTAATTACAGATGAAGAAAATGGTAAAAAGATGGTATGCGTAGATCCTCACGATATCCCTGTTGTAGCTATCGTTGATGCAGAATTAATGGCTTCAATGCCAAAAGGCTTAACTGCCGCAACCGGAATGGACGCACTAACTCATGCAATCGAAGGTTTCATTACTCCAGGAGCATGGGAAATGAGTGATATGGTAGAACTAAAAGCAATCGAATTAATCGGTAAAAACCTAAGAGCTGCTGTAAATAATGGTAGCGATATGGTTGCTCGTGAAAACATGGCGCTAGCTCAATACATCGCAGGTATGGGATTCAGTAACGTTGGACTTGGAATCGTTCACTCAATGGCTCATCCTCTAGGTGCAAGATTTGACACTCCTCATGGTGTTGCTAATGCCATCATCTTACCAACCGTAATGAAATACAATATGGAAAGTGCTTCACTTCCAAAATATAGAAAGATTGCGGAAGCATTAGGTGGAGATACAACTGGATTAACAGATGAAGAAGCTGGTAACTTAGCATGTGATTTAGTTAAAAAACTAAGTGAAGATATCGGTATTCCTTCAACTATTACAGCTGTAGGTATTCCTGAAAGTGCAATTGATCAACTATCTGTAGATGCATTTAACGATGTATGTACAGGCGGTAACCCTCGTCCAACTAGTGTAGAAGACATCAAAGCATTATATAAATCATTACTATAATATAATAGAAATGGTAGTATCAACTGATACTATCATTTTTTAATTTTATACGGACAATATACTAAAAACTTGTGTCTTATCTATTGCCATAGATTAAGAAATAATCTAAATACGTTATACAAAATTCTAGGAAAATTTCAATAAGTAAAATTTCGTAATTTGTAATAATTTGTCAAAATTTAAAGGTATTTGCTAGAAAAAAGATACTGAAAAGTCGCATTAAGCACTTTTAAATTTGACATTTGTGCCGAAATGTAGTATAATGACTACGATTATACACTTAATTATGGTAATATCGTGTATATCAAAAAATAATGAAAAGGAGAAAATTAAAAATGAAAAGAAAAACTTTAAGTTTAACTTTATGTTTACTTACTTGTTTAGCTCTAATCGGTGTAGGTTTCGCAGCATGGTTGATTACTTATAATTCTTCTGCTGAAAAAACTGGTAACATTACAGTTGAAACTGTTAGTACTAGAACATATCAAGTTGTTGTTACAGATGTTGCAAATGAAATAAGATTTACTGCACCTCAAGCACAAAGTGCGCCATACAAATGGTTAACAAGTAGCTTAACTGATAGTGGATTTGAACAATTAACCGCTGTATTTACAGTAGTTGTAAATATTACTGGTAATGGAGAACAAGAAAAAGTTCAAGTTAACTATCCAGGAAAAGGATCAACAGATAATGCTTTACCTACAATTACTAATGAGCTTGCTATCGTTGATACAGTATCAACCGCTTGGGCAACCGCTTTATCAAACAAAGTTGTTGCTGATTTAACAGTAGCAGATGTTGAGTGGACAGAAAATGTTAATGATGGTAAGTATACTTATACAGTAGAAGTAACTGGTAAATGGGGAGACCATTTTGAAAATAAAAACCCTTATGACTTCTATAATTCAAAAGCATCTGCAAGTGCATTTGTAAGTGGTAGTACTGGACCTACATGGGGTGAAGATGCTGCAGAATATTTAGGTTATGTTGCTGCCTTAGAAGAAGTTACATTTAAATTAACAATAACTGTTGCTGCTCCAACAACAAGCGCTTAATAGGTGATTATTAATGGCTAAATTAACTAGAAATTCTTATAAGAGAAAAGTAATTTTATTTGGTGTATTAATCTTTATATCTATTGCTTTAATTTCTACAGGTTTTGCCGCATGGGTTATGTCTACAAATTCTAAGAAAGATGTTGATCAAGGAAATATTTCTGTTGGTACTGTTACTGATTCTAGTTTAACCTTTAATGAAGTTTTAATTTCAAATAAAGATATTTACTTTGAACCAGCTGCTGATGACTACTCTGGTAGAGTACGTTTAGGTAGTGGTGAAGGTGTACATGCTGAAAGTTTAAAAACAACAGTTACTGGTAATGTAACTCCTAAAGCATATTTAGGTCAATTAAAGGTATATCTTGTTGTTACAGAAGGTGTTTATAATGCCTTAACTGGTACTTCAAACTATATTACACTTGAAACTGCAGATGGTGCTAAAATGTCAACTGAAGATCTTCAAAAATTACTTGTAAAAGGCACTATGAATAGTGAAGGCAAGATTGAATATTCTTCTGCTGCATTAGAAGGTAAAGGTTTAATACTTTATACAAGTGGATCTGAACCAGTATTTTCAAATGCTAACTACTCAGTTAATACTTCTGATCCAGACAAAGTAAGTTTTACTATCAATGTTAACTTTGGTTGGGGTTCAACTTTTGGTAATGTTAACCCATCTAAATATTATGATGAAGTAGAAGCTGGAAAAGCTATAAGTGATAATATGGTCAAAAAGACACTAGAAGATTTTAGAGCAGAACTTTATGGATATAAAGCTGCACTTGATGGAGCAGAAAATAGAGATGAAGTTATTACTGCACATGCAGGTGACAAACTTCAATTCCAAGTTGTACTTTCTGCTACAGCTAACTAATTAAAAATTATTTAAAGAAAAGGAAACATCTAAATGACTTCAATTGAGATTATTTCTCTCATAGTTACATTCATTGGTGTTTTTAGTTTTGCAACGATATTTACCATTTTATATAAGAGCTATGCAACTTCGCAAATTGCGGAGTTGCGCTCTGGTAAAAAAGATATCGAACTAATCGATGAAGTAATTTATGAAAGGCAAGCAAAAACAAAAAGAAGAAGAAAAATTGGTAAGATTATTAAGAATATAGTTTTCTATACGATTCTTGCAATTTTAGTACCATTATTTATTTTTTCAATTATCAATCGTTTTACGAATAATCGAATGATGATTGGGAATCGTTCTTTAATGGTTGTTGCCTCAGGTTCAATGAGTGAAAAACATGCGGATAATGGATATTTAGTAACAAATAATTTAGATGATCAATTTGATACATATGATATCATCATATTAAAGAAAGTTAATAGTGCATCTGAATTAAAAGTTTATGATACCGTTGCTTATATTAATGATAAGGGTATTAATGTTATTCATAGAATTAGAGAAATAAATGCCAATGGAAGTTACATAACCCGTGGTGATGCTAATAACAAAGATGATGAGTACAATCCATCTTTTGAAGATGTTATTGGTATGTATACAGGTAAGAGAATTAAAGGATTAGGTATATTTGTAGTGTTCCTACAATCATATGCTGGTATCATCACGGTTGTTTCATTGGTTTATTGTATACTAATGATTGATCGTTTAACTGAAAAAATCAATAAAGTACAGGATAAACGAATTAAGCAATTAGAAGATGTTATTGATTATAGCGGTGAAGCTGATACGTTAGGCTTCCAAGCTGAATATGTTGAAAAGATTTATTATAAAGGTTATGCTTACTCATTTAATGAAGATGGTTTTGTGGAAAAAACCGAAATATCCGATAGTGAATATTTAGCTTCATCAAGTGATACTATAATCAAAGAAGTTAAGAATAAAAATACTTCTGAGACTAAAGAAGAAAAAATAACAATAAATGAAAATAGTGAAGAAAATGGAGAGTAGAGTTATGAAAAAAACCTATTTCACAAGAAAAAATTTGATTACAATTGCCCTTGCAATATTTTACTTTTTTATCGTATTATTTGTTGCTTGTTGCATTGATGGATCACATACAATGTTTAGTAAGAAAAATCCGGTTCAACTTTTCGCCAATACATTAAGTTTTACTTCAATTACACCTGGAGTATCGGGATTCTTACTAGTAGTATTAGTTGGATTTTATGTTCCAGTATTTGTTGCTGCATTCTTATATGAAAGAAGATATGCCATTGTTAATGGAATAAGTCCTCGCTCACCTAAGTTGATTTTTACCCATATTTTAACTTTACTTGCATGTTTAGTTTTATCATTTGGTGTAGGAATTATTATTCAAAAACCATTAAATACAGAACA
>JBJEEE010000110.1:0-5595 GCA_051872775.1 Bacilli bacterium | reverse complement strand
ATTTTTCTTTTTTTGCCACCCGATAATTTACCAAATGGTCTATTCAATATATCAGTAAAATCAAATAACTCGGCAAGTTCGTTTAAGCGTTTTTTAAAACTATCACCGACAATTCCATATAAAGCAGCACGACTTTCAAGATTATCACGTACGGATAATGCCTTATCTAACACACTATTTTGGAATACTACTCCTAATTTTGCTTTAATCTTATCTAAATCTTTTTCAATATTTAGTCCATTTACAATTACTTCACCTTGATCTTTTGCAAGTTTCCCACATATTATTGAAATAGTAGTACTTTTTCCCGCTCCATTTAAACCAAGGAAAGCAAAGAATTCTCCCTTTTTAACCTTTAATGATAAATCAACTACTGCATGGACATCTTTAAATGATTTATACAAATGATTAATTTCAATTATACTTTCCATAATATTTCCTTTCTTTTTTAAAACTATCGTTTTAAAACGTACGTTTTTAATTATACATCTTTTATTGTTATTTGTCAAGTAAATTATTAATAATAAAATGCTTATATACAATGTATGCAGTTACACATACAAAGTATTATAAGCATTTTTATTATACTATGATAGATTCAATATATGATGTTATGAGCTATATCTATTTAATGGAATATTTTCCTCCATTCCAAATAACACTTGCATCATATTCACCATCCCATTGTTCCCATGTAGTTGTACCGGTAACAACACTGTATAAAGTAATTGTTCTAGTTTCACTACCAAGTTTAACTGTAAGTTCATATGAAACTGTCGTAGTTACAGATGGTGCCTTAACAATACGACCTGTATTGTCTAAAATTTCAGGATTATTAGATTTAATTGAAATTTCAGCATTTGCATAATTCTTTTGAATTTCATATGCGATTTCTACCATTTCCATAAATTGACTCCAATAATCGCCGGAAATCATCGTTTGTGGGCAGTTCTTACCACTCCAAGTATTGTGCATTTTAACACGTGTTGTATCTAATCCATTTCTAATTAAGATGTCCGCAACAAGTAATGCAGTTCTTTGGAATGTATCATAAATATCACCTGATGTATTTGAACACATTTCAATACCAATTGAATTTGAGTTTCCACCAAATGAAGCAATCGTGTTATAAGAACTTGAATACCATAATGGGCTACCAATGTAATATACACCATTTTCGACTTTCCATACAGGACCTAAATGAGATAAATCATCAGTTGTTGCTAAACGATCATTACCCATACGAGGAAGAACAATACTAGTGGTTTGACCATTTATTACAAGATATGCTTCACCATTAACTGTCGTTACTTCATATGTAGGTGCTACACCTTCAACTCCAGGTACATTTGTCTTAACCCAAGAGAATGTACTCTTTGTACCATCACCAGCATGATATGCGATAAATTCTTCAGGTACTACACCATATACAGCATCATTACCTACTGTATAGTGAATTGAAGTTGTACCAGATGACATACCAGATGCAATAGAAACAACTGTTCCAGTAAGAGTAGCTGTATCGTGAACAGTTACAAATTGAATTGTATCATCTGCATCTCGAGTTTGATGGTTATTAGGATTATTTCTACTTGTTTCATAATAAGTTTCATCTTTTTCTAATTTATCGAATAATAAACGATTAACACTACCATATGTAGGGGTATAAACACGCTTTCTACCATCATTATATAATGAGATATTACCAGCTTCTACTAAACCAATATGATTATTAACAAGAAGATTGAATAATTTATCGATTTCGGTTGATGATGTTTCTTCTCTTACAACATATGAAACGGCTAAACTAATATCAGTTCCATCTAATTTGATTGTAATTGTTGCTGTACCAGTTCCAACTGCCATAATTAAACCATTATTATCTACAGTTAAAACATTAGTATCACTTGATTCATAACTGAAAGTTGCGGCAGCAACGTTTTCACCAAAGGCAACTGGTAATACGGTAACAGAATCATTTAGGCTGAAGACACCATTAAAGTCATCATCATATGATATATCGATTGACTCAATTGCATATACAGTAATTTCTTTTTCATACTTAACAAATCGTAAATAATCCCAAATCGTAATAACAGCAGTTCCAGCATTAAGAGCTGTAATCATTCCATTTTCGTCAACTACTAAAACATTAGTATTACTTGATTCATAGAATAATTTTTTGAAATATGCATCACTTGGTTCAACACTTGCGACAATTTGATATGTTTCTTCCGTAACAAGTTTATCACAAATATCGTCAACTTTAATTGAAGTAACAGGATTTAGTTGTTCCCATTTTGCGGTTAAAGTTACATTACCAGTTAATAACGATAAATCATCCCATCTAACATCACTTTCATCATACCATCCTAAGAATTTAAATCCTAAACGATATGCATCACTAATACGATCTGTAAAACGATGTTGTTCAACAAGTTCAGATACATTAGGAACTTCATCAAAGAAATATACATTAGTAGGGTTAGCTTCATCAGTTGATTCAATATCTTTATCAAATGCAACCATTTGGCCTTCCGTTATCTTTGATGTAATTGGGTTAACACCAATCCAATAACCACCAAGTGTACCAGTATATGAATTAGATATTGTTATTACATATTCAGCTCCGGTAGGCCATGATGAAGCACCTGAACGTAGAACTGAAACAACTTCATATAGACCAGTTTCACTATTTTTCGCAATATAAATACGATCAGAGAAAGTTGCACCTGGATCACATGATGGTGTTGAGATAAAGATATCTGTTGTATATCTTCCTCCCCAGAAAGTACCATTTACATAGTTATAGTTATTAAGCGGAAGACATGGAACTTCACCATGATTACTAACCAATAATTGATTATTGTAACCACCATTAAAATTGTATGTTACATCATAGAATTCACCTTCTTGTTTACGATATTCAGCAACAAGATGTAAATCACCACGACATGATGCAGGAATTTCCGTAACAACTTCACCATTTAATAACCAACCTAAGAAATCATGATTAACTTTTACAGCTGTTGGAAGTTTAATTGGAGCATTAATCATACTTGTATAACCAGTTTCATATGTTCCACGAATTTCACCACCATTAGAATCATAACTAATCTTATAGAATTCAACTAATTCCACATCTTCTGCCCATCCTGGTTTTGTTGATGTTGTTGTACCATAAGTTTTTAAATGTTTAAACATACTTGCAAATTGTTCTAAATCAGTAATAATATTTCCATCATTATCCTCATAATAGTTTTCACCGAACACAGCTGTATGTGGGTTTGTTGCTTCAGTATCAGATCCTTTGTATGTACCAAAATAGTTACTATTTGGTAAACCTAAGAATTGATTGTTTTGAACAAGACAAGACCATGTCGTATTATTTGCACCATTATTTCTTATATATAAGTAATTATAACAATGATCAAAAATATTATTTTCAATATAAATTTCAGTTGGATTTTCTTGGAATACATCTGAACTTATCGCACCATTGTATGGAGTTGCAACAGAATCTGTAGTTCCAAGATTAATAAATTTGTTATTTTTAATGATAACAACGGTATGAGTTGTACTATCTCCCGCAAGTGAACGGAAGAAAATACCATTATAACCACTAAGTGGAGTTGATTGTTCAAATACATTATCAACAAATTCAAGGGTTCCACTTACATATCCACCTTCAGTACGGAAGGCATCACGGTCAAAGTCTTTAAATACATTTCCTGAAACAATGACATTAACTAAACGATTACACAAAATATTAGTTGTTGATACATTATCAAATAAATTATTTTGGAAAGTGAAATTCTTAGTTTCTCCACCACCAGAAAGAACAAATTCAATAAATCCGTTTGTTGTGTAACGTCCTGAATTCCAAGCCGCTGTTTCTGCATTAGTATCGTATACATAATTATTTACAAATTTAAATCCACTATATTTACTTGATGTTGTATTTTCGATTTGAGCACCTTCAGTAAATGCTAAACCATCAATTGTTAAATTAATGGCTTCAGGACTAACAGCGATTACACCAGTAATAATAGCTTCTTCTAATCTTGCATCTTTATTTGGATTAATTCCACTATTTGGACCTACAATCGTAAGATTAGAAATCTTAATAGTAACATTTTCATTATATACACCTGGTAATAAGATAATCTTATCACCATCTTTTGCAATATTTAAAGCTTCTTGTAAAGTTGCAACCACATAGTCTTCCGTTGAACTACCTACATAAATCGCATCTTCACGCCATTTTGCAACTAATGTTACATCTTCATCTAATCCAGTAGGGATTGAAGTAACAACTTCACCATTCAATAACCAACCCATGAAAACCATCTTATCTTGAGTAGGTATAGGTAATTCTTCTAAACCATTAATTGAACTAAATACCATTGGAGCATTCTCAGGAAGAACACCACCACCAAGTTCATAATTAATATTTAATGATTTTCCATCAATAAAACTTGGTACATCTTCTTCTGATGTATAGTAAGGATCCCATGCCGAAACACCTTTAAAGTTAGCGTCAGTAGGTGTCTTACCATAGTAGTTATCAGTTGCATTAATTAGATTTAATGAGTTAGATCCATTATCACTTATATAAACTGTATGTAAACAATTAATAATCTTGTTATAATGTACTTCAACTTTAGCGGTTTCACTAGTTAAACCGGCAGTTTGAATACGACATAGAATACCAGAATTAGTTATTGTATTATACAATACAGATACTTCTACTTTTCCACCTTCTACTGTTGATGCAAAAGTATTCATTGTGAAACAAGCATCATTATAGCTTGTATAATATGCAGAACCATCAAAAGTATTGTTGATAAATTGATAATTACCTTCTGAATACTTACTAAACCATACAGGATATTGATAATATTTGCTAAATTTATTATTCTTAATTAAAACTTCACCACAAATATCGTAATCATATTTTGTATCAGCATTAAGTTTAATACCATCATTATATTGACCACTACTTGATGTGCCTAAAAATTCACTATTTTCAATTCTTAAACCATTGATTTGTGATCCATACATAATCATAGCTCTACCACTAGATTGTTCAAATCTTGCATTTTCAATTACAATGTTACTATAAACAATACCAGCAGCACTTGGTAAACAATGTATAGGAGCTGTCTTAGAACTATTAAGAGTAGTATTTGTCATAACTAAATTCAAAATAGTAGTGTTAGCAACTGACATGCTATCTATAAGAACGATTCTTGCATTTCCCGTAATTGAAATACCATCAAGTTTAACATTATTAGCAGCAACAACAACATCAGTAGTAAAGACAGTTTCTTCTGATCTTGTTTCTTTGTTTGGATTGATACCAGCATTTTCACCTTTGATTGTAACACTCTTATTAATAGTAACTCCTTCATAACTACCAGACTTAATAATAATCGTATCACCATCATTAGCAGCATTTAATGCATCTTCTATTGTTTGATATGCTTGTTCATCACTTGGATCAACTACAAGTTCTTTAACTTCTTCTATTTCTTTTACTTCCCATTTAGCATATAATTTATATTCTTCAGTTGCATCAGCACCAATTTCGGT
>JBJEEE010000109.1:0-5651 GCA_051872775.1 Bacilli bacterium | reverse complement strand
ACAATTCAAATTTATCACTTTGTTCCTGCCTGCTCAATCATCTTCTTCGCAAACTCGTTTTCCCTGACCCTGGTTGCCCACCAAGTAAAAAAGCGGTTGGCGATTCAACCGCTTTTTTTCCTTGAACCAATTCTTCTAAATTATCATTTAAGCGATTTTCAAATTGTTTGTCAGTAAAATTGACTATATTTGCCATATTAAGCCACTTTCTCTTTATTCAAAACTTGTTTTGAATAGCGATTCATTGACCGCCAATACTCATGAACGGCTTGTAATTCTTCTAAAGAATAATCAAAAAGATTTACACGTTTTGCAAGCTTTAATTGGTTTAATAAATTGACTTCCAATAATTGAGAGTCATTTTTATTTAATTCATGATTCAAAACATAGTTTAATACTCGATTATAAACGCTTGCCGATAATTCGTTAATGATCTCTATTTCAAATGTTTTTTCATAAGTAACTGCCATTTCATTTTCACTCCTTTTAAAGTTTGTCAGGTAAATATTTCCGAATATATTCTTCTAAGGCTTTATCCATAACTTCTTTTACGTTTCCGCCATTCTTTGCTGTTTCGATTTTTATAATATGGTGCAAGTCAGCACGAACACGAACCGTCTTATCCCCCATAATATCTTTTTTTGCACTGATTGGTGTATCATTTCGTTTTGCTTTTTGTGCGCCTAAATTTCCCACAACCACTCACTTCTTTCTATTTCTTCTTACTCTTATTTTATCATCAACAATCACAAGTGATTTGTGATTAATCACTTGTGATTTGTGATTCTATTCTTTTTCGTTTTCTAATTGGCGGAGGAAAGGGGATTCGAACCCCTGCGCCACTACTCATGACCTGCTTGTTTTCGAAACAAGTACCTTCAACCGCTTGGTTATTCCTCCATATAGCTGACTTAGTCAGCTTTTCTTTTTTTTGATCTAGAGTCGAATGCTTTTTGTGATTTATTTTTATTTTCTATTTTTTGGATTGTTTGGATGAACATTAGTGGTTCGTTTTTCTTTGTTTTATTGTTCATTGTTATCACCACTAAATTATATGATTTACTATCTATTTTTATTATATATTATGAGCAAGCCTTCAAGCAAAATATTAGGTACAAATTCAAATGGAATTGATAGATATGACTTAATCGTTGAAGCAAGTCCTCCTGTTAGATATACTTTAATATTATTTAGTTTTAGCTCCTTTTTGATTTTTTCAATCATTCCATCAATCATTGAAGCAAACCCGTAAATTATACCACTTTGAATGCAACTTTGGGTATCATTGCCTATCACTGAGTGTGGGGATGCCATATTTATATCTGATAGTTTTGCGGCGGATGATATCATAGTGGAAAGTGATGTCATAATTCCAGGACTAATTGCTCCCCCTAAGAATTCTTTGTTTTCATTTATTACAATAAACTTAGATACAGTACCTAAATCAACAATAATAGAGTTTCCTTTATTATATTCGTATGCCCCAACAGCGTCACATAATAAATCAGATCCAAGTTGTTTGGGGTTTTCAATTTTAATCTTAATACCACTCTTAACCCCAGGTGCTACAAAAAAAGGTACAATATGAAAATACTTATCAAACATTAGTGATAGGATTTGATCAATTTTAGGAACGACGCTAGAAATCGCTACACCTTCAATTTCATTACTATCAATAACCGATTTCATTTTATTATAGTACTCATCTTCGGTTAAACTACTATCAGTAATAAAACGATAAGTTTTAGTTATTACCTTATTTTTAACGATTCCGAGCACGATGTTAGTGTTACCAACATCAAATAATAAAATCATATTATCACCTCTCTATATTATTATACAATATTTTGGTTATTTTTTAAACCAATAAACAATAAAAAATAGTCTTTTTACAGACTATTTTCATTTTACTATTTGTGAATTAGTAATTTTTTGCTTCTACTTGGAAATATGCTTGTGGATGGAAGCATACTGGGCAAGCTTTAGGAGCTTCTGTACCAATGTAGATATGACCACAATTACGGCATACCCATACTGTTACGCCTGCTTTTGCGAAAACTTGAGCAGCTTCAACATTTTCAAGTAATTTACGATATCTTTCTTCATGAGCTTTTTCAATTGCAGCAACACCTTCAAATTGTTTTGCAATTGCTAAGAAGCCTTCTTGACGAGCAACTTCAGCAAATTCTTTATACATTTCTGTCCATTCATAGTTTTCACCTTCAGCTGCAGCAAGTAAGTTTTGAGCAGTAGTTCCGATTCCGCCTAATGCTTTAAACCAAAGTTTAGCATGTTCTTTTTCATTATCAGCTGTTTCTTGGAAAATAGCTGCAATTTGTTCATAACCTTCTTTTTTTGCAACACTTGCAAAATAAGTGTATTTGTTACGAGCTTGAGATTCGCCAGCAAATGCTGTCATTAAGTTTTGTTCAGTTCTAGAACCTTTTAATTCCATAATTTGACACCTTCCTTTGCTAATATTATATCATTATTTTTATTTTTAGTCAAATTAATTAGTTTTAAATTTCATTTTTTGCTTTTTTTAAAAATATAGTGTATAATAGGAGAGGTGATGAAAATGAATGCAAAACGCGAAGTAGTTCTGCTTAAAAACTATGGTTTTTGTTATGGGGTTAACCATTCAATTAAGATAGTACTTGAGACATTAAAGAATAAAAAATATCCAAGACCAATTTATTTATTGAATAGTATTGTTCATAACAAATTTGTCAATGACTACTTTATTAAACAAGGGATTATCATCTTAGAAGGTAAATCTAAATTACAGTTATTAGATGATGTTAAAGAAGGGACGATTATTTTTTCTGCTCATGGGGTTGGTGATAACATTAAAGCAAAAGCAAAAAGTCTCAACCTTACCGTTGTTGATGCTACTTGTCCATTTGTAGAAAAATCTTATCAACTGATTAAAGAATATTTGAATAATGGTTATCATCTACTTTATATAGGGAAAGAAAACCATCCTGAAGTAGAATCAGTTATGAGTTTTTCACCTAATGTTACCCTAATTAATGGGAAACTACCTAATATTGATTCTCGTTTTCCTTTAGCCATTGCTCACCAGACCACCATGTCTGACTATGATGTTGATGAAATCTATCAACAAGTTAAACAATTAGAACCTAATGTACAAGTACTACCAATGTTATGCAATGCGACTCAACTTAGACAGTATGAATTAAAGGAGTATTTAAGCAATAATAATTTAGATAATACCTTAATAATTATTGTAGGCGATAAACAAAGTAACAATTGCACAAAACTTTTTGAACTTGCAAAAAGATATACCGAAAATACTATTTTTATTTACGATTATAACGATTTATTAAATATTGATTTAAATGCATTTAATAAGTTTGTTATTTCATCAGGAACATCAACCCCTATAATATGTGTACAAAATATTGTTAATTATTTAAAAGGGGAAAAAATAATGAAGAAGGCTAATTTATTATCATATATTAAATAGAAAAGGGAACTTTTGTTCCCTTTTTATCTTGCAAACATTATCTTTTCACTATCAAACATCTTACGGACAATAAATAGTATTATAACAAAATATACAACATTTGATCCTAATATAATTAGGAAATTAATAGTCGTAAGTTGATTCATAAAACATCCTTTTAGTCCAAGCGTTAAATTATAGATTGGAATAATAAAGGATAGTAAATTTGAAGGAAGTGAAGTTTCAAACATTGTAAATACACCACTTATAATTCCTATAATATAAACTGGCATTGCATACATTGTAGCTTCTTTGGTACTTTTTGCAAAAGTAGATGCAATCAAGAATAGGCTTACCGCAATAAGCGAAATCAGTAGGATTAAGGCAAATAGTTGTATACCAGAACCAATAGCCATATTAAAGCTAATGCTCATACCGTCACCAACGGCATTTGTTAATTGTGTAAGTGCTAGCATTAAACCTATAAACGAACATAGGGCTGAAATGATTGTAATGATTATTGTTGAAATAATCTTTCCTATGACGATTTCATTTTTAGAAATAGGAGCCATAAGAATCGTAGCGATGGTACCACGTTCTTTTTCCCCTGCAATTGAATCGGCACCAATTGATAATGCACCAGCAAAAATTAATGTCATTATTAACATCGGCGCAATCATAGCAAGCATTGAAGCTCCTTGTTCTTCCGTTGATGATAGTTCAACAATTTCTTGTGTAATGACATAATCACCAGGGCCATTAAGGGAAGTTTGAATTGCATTAAGTTGTTGATAAATAATACCATAAATATAACTTGAATAAGAATTACTTGAATGAGTGATGATTTTTATATTTGTACTACCTATTTCTTCTTTAGCAATTACTTTATCAAATTTATCGTCAATAACTATCCATAAATCACTTTCTTCTTCTTTGATGGAATTTAATGCTTGTGATTTAACATCATCTAGATTAATATCATTTTTATACTCTAGTTTTATTGAATACTTATTGTTTTCATCATAAAATAAATTATTTAATATATTATCTAGATTAGGTGAAGCATTACCTACTACAACAACATTATATTCATGGGTTAAATTTAAATTATTTTGACGACCAAAACTTGATCCCATAAAAGAATAAATTGCAAAAATTAATAAACCAGGAAGGATAAAAGTTGAAAAGATTAGACGAGGATTATGAAATATTTTATCTAGTTCTTTTTTAACAATATTTAAAACATGTTTCATTTTATTCTTCCCCCATTTCTTGTTTATATAGTTCAAAAAATACTTCTTCTAAATCATTGTTAGGAGATTTTGCACAAACATTGGCCACAGTATCACATAGAACCATTTTACCATTAATAATAATACCGACACGATCACATATTTTTCTTACTAATTCCATGATATGGGTACTAATAATAATAGTTTTACCGTTTGCTTTTAATTCAAGAAGATAGTCGGTAACAAGTTTTGCCGTTAAAACATCAAGTCCATTGGTTGGTTCATCAAAAATGATTATTTCTGGATCATTTACTAAACTTACAACAATCGATGTCTTTTGTTTCATACCTGTTGATAAATCACTTATTTTTACTTCCGCAAACTTTTCAATACCAAAACGTTGGAATAACTCATTTCGTCTTTGATTTATGATTTCATCGGATAATCCATAAAAACGAGCGTAATAATTAAATGCATATGTAGGTGTCATTTGTTCTTCTAGTTTTAATTCATTGGTTAAAAAACATAGTTTCTTTTTTACTTTAATATCTTCTTTGACATCAATTCCATCTATTGTGATTGTCCCACTATCAGGTTTAATTAAAGTTGATATACACCTTAAGGTTGTCGTTTTACCGGCTCCATTAGGACCAAGTAGCCCAAAGATTTCCCCTTGGTAAGTAGAAAAACTAATGCCATTAACCGCTATTCTTTTGGCTTCTTTTGCATGTTCAATCTTCATTTGTTTTTTTGAAAGAATGAATGTTTTAACAAGATTTTTTACTATAATGGTTTCCATAATTTATCCTTTCTTTTTAAAACTTACGTTTTAAAACATCAGTTTTAAAGTATACATTATTTATATGTGAATGTCAAGTAAAACGAATATTAATGTACAATTATGTATTTTTATGTATTTATTTTTAATAACGTTTTATCTTGTTTTTTTT
>JBJEEE010000108.1:0-22196 GCA_051872775.1 Bacilli bacterium | reverse complement strand
AGTTAACTCTTAATAGTGTCTTTTTTTAACTTGTCCGTTTTTAACGAACAGGTTCAAAAGATTAGCTACTTCTTTTTATTTTTTGTAATTTAAATTACACCAGTATTATAACACATCAAAGAAACTAACCTAGGTCATCGATGACCTACCCAAAATGCGTAGTTTTAATGGTATTTATGCTTTTTTTTGATGATTTTTATCAAAAAACAATCATTTTTTATCAAAAATCACCATTTTTTTATATAAAAAAAGGGAACACGTTCCCTAAAATTTTTTATTTTAGGGAAGGTATTCTCCTTCACATACTGTTTTTAACCTTTTATTCCAACTTTCTAACCCTTCATGATAACATTGTTCAATTAAGAATAAATATATTTCATCTTTTTCATTTCCCCTTTTGCCTATAATTATTCCTGCTTGTTCTAATAATCGTTTTGTAATTGAAGGATACAATTCTAATTCTGCACATATAGCAAGAAGTCTTTCTAAATTAGGTGTTGTTTCCCCCTTTAAGTATCTTCTTATTGTTTTAGTTTCAATTTTAGTTTGTTTAGATAAGTCAGATATTGTAATATTACCTAAATAATTGAGGATATATCTCAAACTATCTGAAAATGTATTATTCATATGTTTTAATATTTCTTCTGCTTCTTTTATTTCTGTAATTGCATCATACATTGGTACGCTTATTCCTAGTTCAGTATTATTATGCATATACTAATTTCCTTTCTTTTTATTTTTAAAATTTTTATTTTATTAAAACTACGTTTAGCATAGAAATTTCATATTAGGTCATAATCTTACCTCCATTCAATGTATCCCCTCATATAACTTTATACAGATTAGAGGTAAGTTTGAGCGTAGGAAAATATAAATTTATTTTTTATAATTAATAAGTTTTTTAGGTTCTATATAATTGCATAGGGTTTTGAAAAAAGCTATAGAATTTAATAGGGTGGAATTAACCACCCTTTTTTCTGCTTTTTTTATACAACTTTCTTTTATTATCTCCTTTTTTAAATACATAATTTCCATTACTTGAAATATATAATATTCTAGCTCTATATATCGCGAAATTTTCTAAGCCACAACTGAATGCTTTTATTTCTTTACAAAGCCTATTTTTTCCCTCAATAAAAGCATTAGATACTTTTTTATTATATGGTCCATAAGTTAAAAAAGAATTACAAATTTCTGTAAACCAATGTCTATATGTTTTTGCTATAGAAATCATTTCAGGTATTTTTGTTTCTTCTAACTTTTTAATTAATTTGATTAATTCATCTTTTGCTTGTTCTGCTACACACTTATCTCTAAATTTATATATTTCTTGTAAAATACACCAAGTATTCTCTAATCTTATATCTGAATTAATACAATATTCAACTTTTTCTCTTTCGCTTATGAACCTATTTAATAATTTACTATAATATCTTTTTTCACTCAAAATATTTTCTTTTTTACTAAATGATTTCCAATCATTTCTTAATATTGCTTTTACTTTGGGATTGTCTGTTTCATCTTCTACAATTCTTCTAAGTCTATGAAAATTATCAGTTGCTAGTTTTATCCAATGAAATGGATCAACTGCTATCTTGGCGTTCCAACAATAATTTGTAAATACCACTTTATAAGCTTCCCACATATCAATATTTACAATTTTAACCATTAAACGCTCTTCTAAAGGTATATTTGCTAGATATCGTTCTAAATATTCCTGATGTCTTGAAGGTAAAATGTCTATTATTTCTTTCTTTACTGGGTCTCCTATTATACATGCGTATTTATTATCTTCATCTATATTTGCCGAAAATTCATCCACACATATAATTTCTGTTAATTCTTTTCTATCAAAGGTAAAATGTTCCATAAAAGTATTAATTACTGTCATTGTATCAACGTTTAATTGTTTAGCTATAGTGGTAAATGAATGTTTATATTTACATTGTTTTATTATTTCTAATTTTAAATAATTTGATATTCTATTTCTTTTCGAAACTATTGAATTATTTTCAGACATTGTTTTCCCATAGTCGCATAATAATCGTCTTTGTTTATATTTCAATAAAACTGGATAATCATAATTTATAAATGTCTTTACTGTGCTCACTTTATATTCTTTAATTCTATGCACTAAACATCCACATTGTTCACAAAAGATAGGTTCAAACTGTTTTGAAACATAATATACTAAATATTTTACTCCCTTAATTATTTCAAACTTTTTTCCATTAATTATAAGTTTTTCATCCATTAATTTTACGTTTAGTGATATAATATCATTGTACATACTTTTCCTTTCTATAATTGTGTAGCAACTTTATTATATCAAAGGAGTGTACAAAAAAAAGCGGTAATAGATTTCTCTATTATCGCTTTTCATTCTCTAATTTTAGACCCTATCGAATTCTATAGTTTTTTTATAAACCCTATCGAATTCTATCTAGTCGTTTTTTATACTAGTTTGGTAAAAAAAACATTTCTTGTATAATTTGCACTATAGTGCTTACAAGAAATGTTTTTATATTAATCATTATCTTCAAATTTTTCCATACCTTTTTTTATTTTAATTTTCGCATTCTTATTTTCTTTAAAGAAACTAAATATAGTCATTGCAATAACCATTGTAATTAATGCATATATAAAGAGAATACCATAGTGACCGTGAAGCGTGATTAAGCTACCTACTAAAACAGGAGTTATGCTTTGTGCAATCATTGAAAATGTATAATATAAACCTGTATATTTACCTACATTATCTTTGTTTGATACTTCAACAAGCATTGGATAACTATTTGCATTTATCAGTGCCCAACCAATACCACATATGATGATTGCTACAATAAAGACAACTGCATTGTACCAATTAAATACACCTTCTAATACAACAATACCGAAACCTAAGATTAGAGCTAATAGACCTATTAGAACCGTTTTTTTACGTCCTATTTTGGCTGGTAAATTAATCGTACACATAAAGGTAATAATGGATGATAGTGGAAGTCCTGCCATAACAATGGTTCCAACAATTGATTTTTCTCCAAATGATTCTTTACAAAAGACACTATAGAATGATTCAACCGCATTAAAACTAACAAACCAAAACAAGACGGAGAAAAGCAAAATAAAAGTATTAATTTTGTCACGTTTTGATAGTTTAGAAGTATTTGTTTCATCTACAAAGTTTTCACTAAGTTGTTCGCCTTCAAGCATTTCAGGTTCCATTTCTTTAACAAGCTTTGGTTCTTTAATCTTTAAAATTAAGATTACTACTGATAAAATCATGAAGAAAGATGCTACTATAAAAGCTGCAATTCCTTGTTTTTCTAAATCTTTAAAAAAGATGCCAATAACAAGAGCTATCGCACCCCCCATAACAGCTCCAATATAACCAACTAGATTGATTACTCCATTAGCTTGTGAACGTAATGGTTTGGGAGTAATATCAGGCATTAATGCAACTGCTGGATTACGATACATATTCATAATTAATAGTATTAACCCCATCATTATGATTAATCCTACTAATGAATTTAGGTAGTACGCAACCGCAACAAGAGGGAAAATAATAGCAGATAGAACCATACCAATTACAATATATGGCATTCTGCGACCCCATTTACTCTTCGTTTTATCTGATAGCATTCCAAAAAGTGGTAACATAAAAATAGCAAAGAAATTATCAGCTGCCATAATTAGACCAATTAAATAAGTCTTATCAGTACCTAGAAATTGTTGTAAGAATAATGGGCAATAATAATTATACATTTGCCATAACATTAGGATAGCAAAAAATGCAAAGCCCATATAGAAGGTTCTTTTATAGTTCAATTTTAGTTTCTTTTCTTCGTTCATATATAATACCTCATTAATTAATAAATTTGATTAGTTTTTAGTTTTATTAATTTCTTCTAAAAATAAATGGAATATCTCAGAGGTTGCCACCGCATCATTTAATGAATCATGATCTTGAACAATTGGTGGAACTTTACCAAATAAACCATAAGAATTAAAAAGGCCAATATCTGATTTAATACTATAGTAATTTTTTATTACTTGCATTAGATTAACTACTTGACGTCTTTCTAGTATTTTTGGTTTATGATGTAAATCACATGAAGAGTCTATTACGTACATATCGTTTTTACCCCATACATACACAATAGGTTGATAATATGACATTATATCTTGCAAGACTCGATAAAACTGATTGAAAGTCTTGGCATGTTTAATATCATTTTCCGTTAAATTTAAAAATTCATACATGCGATCGGTTAATGATTTTTTATCGATTGGAAGCACATTGTCATGCTCGGTTAAAACTAGTTTACCCGATGGATCTTCTAGATAAATCCCGTATTGTATTATTTCTGGTTTAAAACCACTTCCATGAATATACGAATAACTAGGCATAGTAAATTCTAAATCTAAAAACATACGATATGTGTCTTTTGATAGAAGTTTATTAACCCCTTTTTTTATCATATCTATATCAAAGTAAGTTTTTATACCTTTTGAAGTAGGTTGTAATAATTTAGTAAAACTAACTACTTCTTTGGTCATGTGGCGATTTCTTTTTTTTACATCATCTTCACAAAGAAAAGTAACATATAATCCTTCGTGAAGATATGGCTTGAATTTTTTATATTGACTTCGACTAAAATAGAAGAACTCTATTTTATTCTTGATTTTTATTTCAAAAATACGTTCATCGAGATCAATTGTTCTAATTTTTCCCCAGATAGTTTGCAAGCCTATCGCCTACTTTCTATTTTAATTTTATTTCGTTTATTCTGATTAATTCTAAAATGGCTTGACTTCGTCCTTTAACGCCTAATTTTTGAATTACATTTGAAATATGATTTCTTACTGTTTTACTACTAATACTAAATCGATCAGCTATTTCGTTGGTATCATAGTTTTTAACTAATAACTCAAATATTTCTCTTTCTCTATTTGTTAAGAAACTTTTTTTTGACATCTAATCCCCACACTTTCATTCTATTGTATGCATGAATTTTAGGAATGGTCACGATTCTTAACAACTTCAATTATTTTTAAAGCTAGTTTTTCCGGGAATCCTAATGCTTTTAACTTATCTAATTGTGCATTTGCTAAATCATCTAAGTTATCAAATTCTTTCATTAAGATTTGTTTACGTCTTTCTCCTACGCCCGGTATATTATCAAGAATGGAAGTAAAGCTATTTTTACTATGCGTTTGTTTAAAGAAAGTAATAGCAAAACGATGTACTTCATCTTGCATTGCGGTTAATAGTAAAAACAAATTACTTTTTTTATCAAGTTTTACTTCTTTTAAATCACTAGTAATAATTGTATCTGTACGATGATTATCATCCTTTGCAAGACCTATTAATGGAATATCTAAATGTAGATTTTCTAATACTTCCTTAGCAGCCTTTACTTGAGGTTTGCCTCCATCAACAACAATCAAGTTAGGGAAAGAGCCATTTTCTTTTTGTATACGACTATATCTTCTTTCGATTACTTCTTGCATTGTATGATAGTCATCGGCACCACTTACTGTCTTAACTTTATATTTGCGATAATCTTTAGGTGACGCTACCCCATCAATGTATGTTACCATAGCACTGACTGGACTGGCACCTGAAATATTAGAGTTATCAAATATTTCAATAACTTTAGGATAGGCTATATTAAGTATTTTTCCTAATTCTTCGATTGGTTCTTTTGTTTTGCTAATCTTTATTAAGCGCATCTTATATAAATTCTCAATATTATTCTGAGCATTTTCACATCCAAGATTTACTAATTGTTTCTTAATACCTTTAATAGGAACTATAATATTAAAATCAAATAGTTCTTGTAGAATTTCATATCCTTCAATGTAAGGTATTAGTAATTCACTTGGTGCAAGTTCAATTTTAGATTCATAAAATTCATAAAGATATTCACATAATATATCACTTAAATTATCAACAATATCAAAAACTTCACCTGTTCTTTCAATAATCTTACCACCACGCATATGAAGGATTTGAACACATACAAGACCATCTTTAGCATAGTAGCCAAATATATCACGATTTTTACCATCGGTTATCGTCATTTTTTGAGGTGATAATAATTCATTAATACTATTGATAATATTTCGATACTCGATAGCATCCTCAAATCTAAGTTGTTCCGCAAATTTATTCATTTTTAATGACAATTCTTTAACTAAGTTTTGACTTGAACCCGAAAGTACTTCTTGCGTCATATTAATGTACTTATCATAATCTTCACGTTTTATGTCATGTTCACACGGACCAAGGCATTGCCCAATATCATAATATAAACATCTCTTATGAGGAATATGATTACACTTTCTGAAAGGAAATACTTTATTTAAGATTTCTACGGTATCGCGACATGCTTTTGCATTGGGAAATGGTCCGTATATCTTTAGTGGTCTAAGTTTACCTCTTAATTTAACATCTCTTGTCATCATTAAACGAGGATTAATTTCATTAGTTAGAACAATATATGGATATGTTTTATCATCCATTAACATTATGTTATACTTTGGACGATATTGTTTAATAAAGTTTAATTCTAAAAGAAAAGCCTCTTTCTCACTACTTGTTATAATATATTCAAAATCAACAACATTTTGGATCATTTTTGTTGTTTTTACATCATGAGAACCTGTAAAATAACTCTTTAATCGGTTTTGAAGCACTTTAGCTTTACCAACATAAATAATTGTACCCTTGGCATCTTTCATTTGATAGCATCCTGGTTTTTTAGGTACTAATGATAATTTTAATTTAATGTTTTCTAATATAGCACTGCGATCCATAGGCTTTTCCTTTTACTTTATTTTTTTAGATTTTCTAAAATTTGTGAGATTTTATTACCATAGGCAAGAGATTCATCATACTTGAAACGTAAATCTGGTGTTTTACGTAAATCTAAACGATGGGCAAGTTCAGTCTTTAAAAATCCAGTTGCATTAACAAGTTGTTTTGAAGTTGCCTCGATTTCTCCTTCATTACCTAAAACTGTATACCAAATTGTAGCAAGTGATAAATCTTTTGTTACTGTTACTTTCGTGATAGAAACAAATTTTAATAATTCATTTTTTGCTTCTTCCATTAAGATAACAGCTAACTCTCTTTCTATCATTTTTTCGACACGATCAATTCTATACCCCATTTTTACCTCTCTACTTCTTCCATTACAAAGCACTCAAGAATGTCGCCGACTTTAATATCATTGTAATTTTCAATCGTTAGACCACATTCATATCCTGCTTTTACTTCTTTTGCATCATCTTTAAAGCGTTTTAAAGAGCCAAGTTTACCAGTATAAACAACAACACTATCTCTAACTACTCTTACACCACCACCACGGATGAAACTACCACTTGTTACATAACATCCGGCAATTGTGCCAACTTTACTTACTTTAAAGATTTCTCTAACTTCAGCTTGACCCGATTCTTTTTCTTCATATACTGGATCAAGCATACCTTTAACAGCCATTTCAATATCTTCTTGAAGTTTATAAATAATATTATATAGACGGATTTCTACACCCTTTTCTTTTGCTAAATCACTAATTTGAGCTAAAGGACGAATATTAAAGCCAATTATTACTGCTGATGAAGCAATAGCTAAACTAATATCGTTATCCGTGATTCCGCCAACACGTGAACTTATAATATTAATTTTTGTACCTTCAATCTTAATCTTATCAAGTAATCCCTTGATTGCTTCAATTGAACCTTGTACGTCACATTTAATAATTAAGTTAAGTGTCTTAACTGAACTTTCATCTTCACCTTTAAAGATATCGGTTAAGGATGCGGCTTTGCCGATGCCTTTTTCTTGGCTAAACTTATTAAATGCACGGGTTGCGGCAATTTCCTTAGCTTTACGTTCATCATTGATTACCATAAACTTTTCACCCGCAAATGGTACTTCCATAATACCTGTAATTTCTACTGGTTTTGATGGGCCTGCCACTTTAATTGCTTGACCTAATTCGTTTTGCATTGCGCGAATCTTACCATAGGTATTACCAACAACAATGATATCACCGATTTTAATAGTACCATTTTGAACAAGTAATGTTGCCACTGGTCCTCTTCCCTTGTCAAGTTTGGCCTCAATGACCGTTCCGATTCCTAAGCGATTTGGATTTGCTTTGTATTCTTTCATATCACTTACAAGAATAATCATTTCCAATAGTTCATCTACACCTTTACCAGTTAGAGCAGATATTGGAACAAAGATAGTATCGCCACCCCATTCTTCTGCAAGTAATCCATATTCGGTTAATTCTTGCTTGATACGATCTGGGTTAACGCCTGGTTTATCCATCTTATTAATTGCTACAATAATAGGAACATTGGCTGCTTGAGCATGTTCAATTGCTTCTTTAGTTTGTGGCATTACACCATCATCAGCTGCTACCACTAATACAACAATATCCGTAATTTGCGCACCACGTGCACGCATTTCAGTAAATGCGGCATGTCCTGGTGTATCAATAAACGTAATTACCTTTCCATTTTTTTCAACTTGATAAGCACCAATATGTTGAGTGATACCACCAGCTTCACCACTTACCACATGACTACTTCTAATTGTGTCTAGAAGAGTGGTTTTTCCATGGTCTACATGTCCCATAATGGTGACAATGGCAGGACGAGGTACTAAATCTTCTTCCGCGTCTTCGATTGACATTTCATCAAATCTTGTCATATCTGTGATTTGTTTATCTTTTAACTCGTAGTCATATTCGATTGCAATTAATTCTGCCGTATCACGATCAATACTTTGATTGGCATTAGCAAGCACACCCATTGAAACAAATAATTTTTTTACAAGTTCTGTAATAGGTAAATTCATTGCTTCAGCAATCTCTAATACCGTCATATTTGGTTCATAATATAGAACATGTTCTTCTTTAGTTACTTTATTAGGAATATTACTTGTGCGCTTTTCTTTTACTTTTTGATGACGATTCTTATTACTATTTTTCTTCTTTACAGGTTGTTTTGCTTCTTCTGTTTGGTTTTGGCGTTTCTTTGTACCTTTATTTTCTCTTGTAATATTATATTCATCATCTTCTAAAAATTCTTGATATTTTTCAAGTGTTTCTTCAT
Source organism: Bacilli bacterium (assembly GCA_051872775.1). GTDB lineage: Bacteria > Bacillota_I > Bacilli_A > ML615J-28 > CAG-313 > UMGS75. The sequence continues at coordinate 13,058 of JBJEEE010000108.1, read as the reverse complement.
CAACACGAGGTTGCACAATTTCTTCTTCAACTATTCTTGGTTTAACCGGACTTACTGGTTTTGGTTGAGGCTTTGGTTGTTCCGTTTTAACCTTTGGTGCTGGCTGTTGTTTTTGACTATTATTTGAAGCAACTGGTTTTGGTTTAGCCGGTTTTTGTGGTTGTGAAACAGGCTTATTTTCAGGTTTTGGTTGTTCTGTTTTTACTTTTGGTGCTGGTTGTTGGTTTGGAATGTTACTTGGTGAAGCTGGTTTAGGTGTTGGTTTTGGTTTAGCTTGAACCTTTTTGAATGGATAAGGAACATTATATCTTTTGGCAAGTTTCTTTTCAACATCTTTATCAACCATAGTTTCTTCTTGTAATGTAACATCTACCCCAACATTAGGAAGTAATTTTAATAATTCGGATGTAGATACTTTAAATATTTCTGCTAATTCTTTGACTTTCATTTTTAGTCACCTATTCTTTCTAATTCAGCTAATATTGCTTTACTAAAGCCAATGTCATTAATTCCAATTACTTTAGGATTATTAACTCCTAAGGCCTTAGCTAACTCATCAGTTGAATATTTTTCTATTGTAGGTATCTTATAGAAATACCCTTTTTTATTTACTTTATCTATTGTCGCAACTGAAGCATCACTTGCGACAAAGATTAAATGAGTTTTCCCACGATGGAGATTTTTTAATACCGCATCAGTACCCAATACTATTTTTTGTGCTCGCTTAGCTAGTCCTAAATAACTAAATATTTTATTCAATTATTTAATACCTTCCTTTTGTAATAATTCGAGCATCTCTTCATAAATATGATCGGGAACTTCTACTTCTAAATGATGATTAAGAATTTTCTTTTTTTGTGAAGTAAGAATGGCACTTTTGGTTTTAGAAATATATGCGCCATGTCCTCTTACTTTTCCGGTTAAATCAATAACAACACTACCTTCTGGAGTTCTAACTACTCTAAACATTTCCATTTTAGGATGTTGTTCATTTGTTACAACACATTTCCTTAAAGGTACACGTTTAACTTTTTTTATTTCTCCCATTGTTCACCTTCTAAATAGTATAAACATTTGGTTTAAATTTAATACCTTGTTCGTATGCTTGACTTTCACTCTTAATATCTATCTTCCATCCCGTTACGATTGATGCAAGTCTAACATTTTGACCTGCCTTACCAATAGCAAGGGAAAACTGATCATCAGGAACAATAACGGTTGACTTATTAGTTTCATCATTACTAATTAAAACACTTATAACACGAGATGGAGTTAACGCTTCCGCAATCAATTTTACAGGATCATCATTCCATTCAAAAATATCAATTTTTTCACCACCTAAGGCAGCATTGATTTGTTTGATTCTTGAACCTTGTGGACCAACACATGCTCCTTTGGCATCTACATTGATGTTATTACTCTTAACACCGATTTTAGTTCTATTACCTGGATCACGTGAAATTCCATATACTTCAATTACACCACTTGCAACTTCTGGAATGTAAGTTTCAAATAAACGTTTTATAATATCACGATGAGTTCTTGAAACATATACTTTTGGTCCACGACCTGTCTCTTCTACTTTAGTAATACAAACTTTAATTTGCATACCTTCTGTGTATACTTCACCAGGGATTGTCTCTTCAGGAGGTAAAACCGTATAGGTATCCATTCCAATATTAATTAATACACGATTAGTTGAACTAACAACGGTTGCGGTAATAACTTCGCCTTCTTTTTGTGAGAAGTATTCATATGCTCTTTTACCACATGCTTCTTTTAATCCTTGAACTAAGATTTGTTTGAAACGCGTTGCGCCCTTTCTACCGATTGAACTTAAACTAATTTCAGTTCTAAAGTCAGTGCCAACTTTTACTCTTGCGCGAATTTCTTTTGCATCTTCAAGTAAGATTTGACCATCAGGTCCTTCAGGATCGATAGTTTCAACAACATGGAAAGTTTGAAATACTCTTATTTTCTTTTGTTCTTCATTAAACTCTACACTAATTTCACCTTTGGCACCTTCAAGTTTACATGCCTTAACAAGAGCTGTTGTTACAGCTTTAAATACATCTTCTAACTCTAAATGTTTCTCATTAGCAATTATTACTAGCTCATCATAAAAACCTTTACTAATCATTTCCTTCACACTCCTTAAAATTTACTGCAAGTCTTATTTTTGCAATATTTGCTTTATTAATGGTAATTTCTTTTTTTCTTGTTTTAATTATTGCATCAACTACTACTACATCATCTTGATAACTTTTTAAATATCCATATATTTCTTTTAACCCAAGTGGTGCCGGTAGTTTTTGATAGGTTGATATATATATATATTTCCCAATCGCTCTTTCATAATCACGTTCAGTAATTAACTCACGTTCAGCCCCAAGACTTGTAACCTCTAGATAGTATCCATCTGGCATTAAATCATTAATTAAATCGAGGATTTCTTCATTAATAGAAGCAACAACATCAATATCTAAAATAAAGGTATTTGGATCATCAATCGTAAAGACGATTTTGTCAATGCCATATTCTTTTTCTTTCTTTACGCTAATTAACTCTAATTGATATTTTTCGATAACTTGAGATCCTAGTCTTTTTATTTCATCTATGTTTAAGCTCATATTAACACCTTCTTTTTCCATTTAAAAAGTGAGTACTTAACGTGCTCACCATTTTTTATCCTCAAGCATTATTATGATATCACAAATGGCAATAAAAGTCAACTAAAACCTACTTTAATTTTATAGATAAATCACCACTTGTTGATTCAATATCAACAATATTATTTCCTTCATTGCATATATAAGTACTACCTTTTTTAGTAAAAGCAAGTTCGCTTGAGAAGACGCCACTTACTGAACTAAAGGTACATTTAATTGATGCATTTTCTTGTACCTTTAAAGTTGTACTTCCGCTTACTGAAGATATGCTTGTTTTACTAGGAATTTGATCAAAAGCAAGCTCAATATTTCCACTGACCGTATCAATGTCTAACTCATCATTTATGATTGAATTTATGTTAACAGAACCACTAACCATATCTATATTTAGTTCATTTATTATTCCTTGATTAATCGAGGCCGTCCCACTTACGGAGTCAATGTCTACCTCATGAGCATTAATACCATCTATTTTAACCGATGAAGAGATTAAACAAATATCAACTAAATCTAGGTTAGCATTAGAAGGGATGATTAAATTCAATGTTTTAGTTGGAGCTTGATTTGTATTTGTTCCGCTTCCCGCAAATCTTATTCTTAATACTTCGTCTTCAATAAAATATCTTAGTAAGTATTTTTCTTTGATTTCTTTTGATGAAGTTTCTGAAATCTTTAAGTTTTCACCTTTTTGAAGATTTACTTCTCCTTTTATCCAGTCTATTTTGATTGTTTTAATATTGGTATTTTCAATCTCAATCATATCTGATAATACTTGATATTTTTCACTATCACCATATACATAGGGACTTAAAGATGAAGCAAACTTACAACTTGTTAAAGACATTATACCTATTAGTATACATATATGTATAATTAATCTATGTGTTCTTTTCATTTATTTACTGCCTTTCATTTATTCAAAATTAACAACTAAATTGTTTATATAAGTAATTTGTTCAAAACTATCTTTGTCATGATAAACTTTAATATCTTGTTTATTTATTTCTATAATAGTGGTCCAAAACCTATTATCCGCATTAGTTTCTTCTTCAATTGATGTGCAAGACATAAATAATTTAGATTGCTCTTTAACTACTGCACTCACAACTATGGTTTCTTTATCTACTTTTACTGATTTTATCTTTATTTTTTGATTTCCATTAACTAACGATGTGATTACAATTATGCTTTTTTTATCAAAAAATGAATCATTATAACTTCTTAACTTTTGTTGTAAATCATTGTTATATTGTTCACTTTTTTCATCAAAAGTCATATTATTCCATTCTATACATCCATTTACTAGTTCTTCTCGAGATGAAAATATAGCATTATTAAAATATTCTTTTTCAAGGGAATCATCATTTATTTTATAACCAAAACAATCAATCTTATCAAATTTAACTGAATAGTTGATTGTGTAAGTATCACGTTTACAACTTATAAACAAAGTTAATACTACACACATAATTATACAACAAGTAATTCTTATTTTTTGTTTCATTTTGTCATATTCCTCTTACATTTATATATACTATTATTATATCAGTAATTAACTTAATTTTCAAGTAATATATGATTTATGATATTATCTATACTATATGATTCCCCTAATTTTAATTCTTTATTATTATCTAATGTATATTTATACTTACAAATAAAATTAACTATCCTATCTTCATTTATATTTATTTATCTTATTATTTTTAATCATAGTATTGACATCTATGACTACAATCATATATAATATAGTAAAGGTACATTAAGTTTAATACTTGAAAAAAAAGAAAAAATATCGTATAATAACAAAAAAGGAATGAGAAAACATGTTAGAAATTTTTATTAATAATGAAAGAAGAGAAGTACCAATCGGTACTAAGGTTTTAGATCTTTTACCTAAAGAAGAACGTACAAAATACATGGTTTGTAAGATCAATAATCAAATTAAAGAATTACGTTATCAACTTGTTGAACGAAATAATCATGCAAAAATTGAATTTTTAGGTCTTGAGGATATTGAAAGTACCAAAGCATATGAAGCAAGTCTTCGTCTGGTTGTAGCGATGGCTTTTCATAATCTATATCCCGATATTAGGATTAGATTCTCATATAATGTTTCACGTTCAATCTTATGTCATATGTTAGATGATTGTATGCATATAACTAAAATATGTGAAGATATTAATAATGAGGTTCATCGTATTGTTAACTTAGATTTACCAATTGAACGAATTACTGTTTCTACTAGTGAGGCTATTGAAATCTATAAACAAATGAATGAGAATGATAAACTTGATATTTTAAAATATCGTCCTGATCAAATGATTCATTTGCATCGCATTGGTGATTACTACAATTACATGCATAATTATGTAGTTCCATCCACAGGATGTCTAAAAAACTTTATCATAAGACCTTATAGTCCTGGTTTGATTATTCAATATCCACGTCATGAATTAGATGGTGATATTCCTGAATTTGTGGAAGAATCTACCTATGGAAGAACCCTAAGACAAGCCTATAAGTGGGGACAAGCATCAAATACGCAAACAATTGTTGACATCAATCAAAAGATAGAAAACGGCAATATTGTTGACTTTATTCAGATGTGTGAATCTAAACATAACAATATGCTTGCGGAACTTGGAGAAATGATTGTAAAGGATATTGAGACCATTCGTTTGATTGCGATTGCAGGTCCTTCATCTAGTGGTAAAACCACGTTTTGTAATCGTCTTCGCTCGGAACTAATGTCACGTGGTATCAATCCGGTAATGATTTCGATGGATGACTATTATTTAACCAAAGATGAGATTGCAAAAATACAAAATACTACTATTGATAAAGTGGATCTTGAGCATATTAACACCCTTGATGAAAAGTTATTTAATCAAAACTTATTTGACTTAATTAATGGAGAAACGGTAACTTTACCTCGCTTTAACTTTACAACTGGTCAAAGAGAGGAAGGTAGAACATTAAAACTATCACATAATATGCCTATTATTATTGAAGGAATCCATGCTTTGAATGAAAAGATTACCTCATCTATTCCTAAACATCAAAAATTTAAAATTTATATTGCGCCACAAGCACAAATTAATGTCGACAATCACTCACCTTTGTCTACGACTGATTTAAGATTAATAAGAAGAATTGTCCGCGATATGAAGTTTAGAAATTGTCCCGCAAGTGGAACAATTAAAATGTGGCAATCAGTACGTGAAGGTGAATTTAAGTGGATTTATCCAAATCAAGAGGGTGCTGACTATGTGTTTAACTCAGAATTAACCTATGAACTTGCGGTTCTTCGTACCCAGGCATTACCAGCCCTTAGAGAGATTAAACCAAGTGATCCAGAATATTTAGTAGCTAATCGCTTAATTAAGTATTTAAAGTATTTTAGACCAATTGAAAATGAAGAATTAATTCCATGTAATTCTATTTTACGTGAGTTTATTGGAGGAAGTTGTTTTAACGTATAAGAAAGGAGATAATTATGGCTTTATTACATATTAACCAAAATGAATTTAAACAAGTTGTTTTAGAAAGCAACCAAGTTGTTGTTGTTGATTTTTATGCTGATTGGTGTGGACCATGCCAAATGCTAGGTCCAGTTCTTGAAGAGATTGCAAGCAAACATCCCTCATTAAAGATTGTAAAAATCAATGTTGATGACAATATGGATATTTGTTCAACTTATCATATTAGTAGCATCCCTAATGTTATGATTTTTAAAGATGGACAAATGGTTGATAAATTTGTAGGGTTTCAATCAGCCCAAAAAGTTGAAGAGATTTTATCTAAATATTTCTAAAATAAAAGAGTAAAGAAGTCTTTGTTGCTTCTTTACTCTATTTTTTATTTGTTTTTTAAGTACTTGCTTATGGCAAGTGCTGCCTGCATTCCTTCATAGGTAGCCTTATGTATTTGATATGGTTGCCCTGTCATATCCCCACAAGCATAAATACCGGGAATATTTGTTTCCATATTTTTGTTGGTAATAACCATATTATTGTCGAGTTCTAATCCTAGTTTTTTCGCAAACTCTAATCCTCCTGGGGTTCCCCAAGCAATGAAGACACCATCTACATCCAAAGTCGAAGTTTCTAACTCAATTTGTTCAATTCTTTCTTCTCCTTTAAATGCTTTAATTGTTTCGGTATTGACTACAATTAAAGGATCGTTAGTGAAAGTACTTGCTTTTCCATTCGTAAGGATGGTTACATTAGGTGTTACTTTTAACAATTCTTTAGCTTCTTCTAGAGCATATTCATTATAACCTATAACACATACTTTTTTGTTGCGATAGAAGAAACCATCACAGATTGCGCAAAAGCTAATATTCTTATCAACATAGTTTAATAAATTAGCAATTTTAGGGGTAGTTCGTAACATACCTGTGGCTAATATGACCGTTTTAGTTTCAAATATACTATTAATGGTCTTAACAACAAATGATGAATTGTTTTGATAATCCATAGTAATACCTATTACTTCTTCATCAATGAGTTCTACTCCAAGTTCTTTGACTTGTTTGGTTCCATTTAAATATAAGGTTTTACCATCAATATGAGGAAGACCATAATAATTATCTATTTGTTTAACTTTTTCAAGAGCTGATTTATTTTTACCAATAATAAGAACGTTGAGGTTACTTCTTTTTGCATAGATTCCAGCAGTAATTCCCGCAGGACCTGTACCAATTATAATTACATCATACATACAAACACCTCTTAAATATGAAATCTTTTTTTGAATTCATCTTTAGTGGCACGATCACCAAATAAGAATAATCCAATGATTGTAAAAAAAGCATATAGGCAACAAGCAATACTTGGCCACATTACAAGTTTATCATTTACTTCAAACAAGAATCTCGTAGGTTTAATAATTATTAACAAAAGAGGAACTAATCCAATAAGTGCTACAGATAATAAATATAACATATAATCTTTATAACGCATTGTTTTTATTAAGATAAGCAAGGTAATGGAAAAACTTGTAGCAATCATTACAAAAGGCAAAGCATAAGGCATAAGCCATTTTGTTGAAGGAGTAAGTAATTGAATAAATGCAAGCAATAAAGAAATAGTTAGAGCTTGAATAACTAACTTCTTCGCTATATTTTTTCGTGATAAAATAGTAAACTTAACTAAAACCCATAAGTAAAGAATACTACCTATGACAATCAATGACCATAAAGATCCTCTAAAGGTTAGAATATTAACGACTACACATACGATAATAGCAATTAATGATAAGAACAAAAAGATTTTACGAACGATATGAGCTTTATATGGTTTTTCTTGATATCCCAAGTACTCTTCGTATCCTTTAATATGGCGGTCATCTTTTACTTCAAGCACATCTTTACATAGAGGACAAGTCATCCTTTTTGAATCTACTTTTATCCCACATGATTTACAGTATTTCATGCTTCTACCTCCAAGTCATTAGTTTGAATGGTAATACTCAAGCCTTGATTAGATAAAAATCTAATAAACTCCTTTTGAATTTGTCGTTCAATAATACGTGAAGAAAAAGTTAAAGTTAAAGTATTATTAAAAGTTGAGGCGGCAAGATTAATGGGACCTGATGTATTTGTACCTAACATAAAATACATATTATCAACATAATTATATATATCTTTAGGTACTTTGATAACACCTAGATTAGAAAAGCTAAAAGTACTTAAATCACTTCCATATGCTTTATAACTTAATTTTAAAGCTATTTTTTTTATAAATAAAGGTAGTATCCTAATAAATATATTCTTTTCAATTTTTACATTCGATACAAGACGAGCGGTTAGATGTTCTTTTGTTAGCGATGAGGAAAAGTTTGTCTTTACAATATTGATGATATCATCAAAAGTATAAGTTTGATTATTATCCATAGGAAGTTGTGTTCTTATATATAACATAAAATTACGTAAACTACTACTATCAAAATACTTTCTTGCATTTACAGGAGTAAATAAAGTTATCGGACGTTTCTTGTGATCTTGATATCTTTCATATATGATATACAATAAGACACTACCTAAATATTCGGTTATTGTTGCACCTTTCGTATGAGCTAAAGTTTTCACTTCATCAACATTCATATATGCATGGGTTATACCTACCCAGTTACCCATATAAGGTGTACCTTTTATTTTGTAAGCTAGTGGTTCTTTTTTGATATTCTTTTTTAATTTATCATAATTATATACAAAACTATCTTGTCCTTCATCAGTTAGTTTTTCGTATTCTTTAGTAATTATTGAACCATCATTTTCAATTTCTTGATGATTAAGAAGTAAATAATAGTACAAAATAGTTTTGAAAAATTCCATACCACCTGTACCATCCGTTAAGGCATGATACATTTCAAGTGAAATACGTTTACCATTATACTCTAAACAAAACATAAATTTATGATGCTCATCGGTATTAACAGAGTCAAACATTAAAGATGTTTCTTTACGAATAAGCGGTTGTTTATCATTTTGTTCAAAATAATACCAGAAGATTCCTTGTTTTAGTTTAACTGAAAACATTGGAAATCTAGTAAGAGCTGTACTCAAAGCTTCTTTCAATATTTCTGGCTTTACTTCTTCTTTTAAAACTGCACATAGCCTAAAATAATTACTGCCATCATCTGCAGAAAGAGCAGGAAAAATCTTAGCCGCATTATCTAATTTATACCATTTATCACTCATGACTTGACCTCTTCATTAACTCATACATTATAATAGAAGAAGCCGCAAGTACATTAAGGGATTCAACTTCATTATTCATTTTTATCTTAATATTTTGATTCATTAATTGTTTTAATTCTTCTTTCATTCCTCTTGCTTCATTGCCAAAGGTAACCGCATATTTTTTTATTTCTTGTACTTCGTCTAAATATATCGATGAATCAAGGGTTGTTCCCAAACAAACAATTTTATTCTGTTTTAATTTTAAGATTATTTCTTCCAAATCAAGATAAAAACATGGAATTTTAAATATTGCGCCTTGAGTTGCACGAAGTGCCTTCTCATTAAATATATCAACCGTTTCATTAGACATATATATACCATCATACCCTAGAGCCGCCGAAGTTCTAACAATTGAACCAAGATTACCAGGATCATTGATATCATCTAACAAAACTAGTTTTAGACTGTCTTTGGTTAGATCGATTTCGCTAAACGATGGTTTTTGTACAACACCAATTATTCCTTGAGGATTAATGGTTGAAGATAGTTTTTTGATGATGGCGTCATTAACTAAATAACAATCTTTAACATTATATATATTTAAGTCTTCAATCTTTGTAGAAAATATAGCCCTAAGTAGACCATGATGATAAGCTTCATTTACTAAATGATAGCCCTCTACGATAAACTTATTTGCTATATTTCGCATCTTCTTCTCTTTAAGTTTTAAAGTTTCTTTTATTATATTGTTTTGTAATGATTGAATTTCTTTCATATAGTCCCCTTTTTATTTAATATTATTCCTTTAAATCAAATTAAATCACTATAATAACGGTAACTTATATCTGACGTTTAAAGAATAATAAAACATTAATTTCCCAAATAATGATACATGCTACAAAAATTAGCCATGTAACATACCAGTAACCAAATAAAATAGATACTACTAGATAAACTGTGGTAAAAATAGAAAGTGTATTAAGACAAATACGAATCAGACGAATTAATGGTTTTTTACTTGGATATACAATGGAATCGACAACAACATAAATACTACCTACTGCCAAAATTACTAACCATAGTGGGTGCCATAAGTTGATTCCTTTATAAATCATAAAGAAGAAGCAAGGAATAGTATAAAGGCAAATTGCAATTGATAAGAAAATTAATCCTAGACTTACTCTCATCATTACTTTGTATCGCATCTTTTGACAATATTTAAAAATAAATGAACTAATAATTAGTGAAAATAAAATAGATGGGGCAAGGACAATAAAATAAGTATTTGAAAAACTTTCCACAATATATTTACTTACTAATATATATACAAGTACAATAACTAAGAAATAAAGCGTTGAAAAGATACTGAAACCTAGTATTTTATCTGTTAAAATCTTACGAGATGATTCAACTTCTAAATCATGTAACACTTGTTTATACGAAGAAAGCATAATCGCAATACATTCTCTATACTTTTGATTTTCAGTTCCTGTTTCTAAATCATTGTATTTATCAATCATTATAGATAGCAATTCTTCTTTTAAATCTAAAACTTCTTTGGTTTTAGGATAATAGGAGAATCTTTTATCAACCGCTTTTTTTATTCTTTCGATTGTTTTAGGATCACTCATCATCTGTTCCTCCTGTAATTAGTTTATTTAGGATATGATTAACTTCATGCCATTCAGCAAGTTTTTGCATATAGTATTCTTTACCTTTATCCGTTATGTGATAATACTTACGACGGGCTCCAATTGTTTCTTCCCCCCAATATGTTGTGATTAAACCATCACTTTCAAGACGTTTAATTGTCGTATAAATGGTTGCATCTTTTAAATCAAAAATGCCACCACCACGATCGTTTATGCTTTTTAATACCGCATATCCATAGCTATCCCCATTCATTAAGATAGAAAGGATTATTGTTTCTGTGTTTCCTCTTAACATTTCACTTGAATATTTCATATTTTTACCTACCTAATCTGATTAGGTATATATTAACATATTAAGCCTTTTTTTTCAATTTAAATGATAAAATAACTAGTGTAAAAAGAACTTACTATTGATAATAGTAAGTTCTCATTTATCTATTCTATTTTTTCAAAATCAATAGCGCCATGTTTACATAATGGGCAAACGAAATCTTCAGGTAATTCATCGCCTTCATAAACATAACCACATACTTTACATACATATCCTTTAACTTTCTTTTCGGGTTTTGGTTTTACATTATTTTGATAATATGTATATGTCATAGTTTCACGACTAGATATTACTCTTGATTCTGTTACGCTACAGATAAACATACCATGAGTTCCAAGATCAACATAGTCTTCAACTTTTAAACTCATAAAGGCATTGATATATTTAGGTAAAAATACCAAATTGTTGTCAGAACGTTGAGGATTGCAGTTAGCAAATTTATCAACATTGCGACCGCTGACAAAACCGAAAGTTTCGAATACTTTAAATGGTGCTTCTACCGATAGACAGTTAACATTCATAATGCCTGATTGTTTGATAACATGATGAGAATAATTATCTTTATTGATTGTAACCGCAACTCTTAATGGTGAACTTGTTAGTTGTGATACGGTATTAACGATTAAACCATTATCTTTCTTTCCATCATTAGATGTTACAACATATAAACCATATCCGATATTAAATAATGCGGAAAGATCAAACTTATTTGCAAGTTTATCATCTTTTGCTACATAATCTTTTGTAAAGTTTTCAACTAAAGTGTTTAATTGTGCACTACTTTCTTCACTTAAAGATGACATGATTTTGATAACTGGTTCAACATATGTAATATTTTTTAATGATTCAAGTTTTGCTTTAATAACTTTTGCGGCAAGAGGAGCCCATGAACCATTTTCCATAATAGCAACTGATCTATTTTGAAAATTTCTTTCTACTAGATTTTCAATAAAGATATTCATAAATGGGAAGAGTCCTGCATTATAAGTTGTTGTTGCAAGTACGAGTTTAGAATATTTGAATGCCTTTGCAACAGCTTCAGCCATATCACATCTTGCAAGATCAAAAGTTTCAATTTTAGGTGTTCCTTTTAATTTTAATTTTGCCTCTAATTCAGCTACTGCTTTTTTGGTATTTCCATAAACTGAAGTATATGCAATCATTATACCATCTTCTTCTGGTTGATAACTTGACCAAGTATTATACAAGTTTAGATAGTATCCTAAATTTTTCATTAAGACTGGACCATGTAATGGGCATATAGTCTTAATATCTAGTGCTGATGCTTTCTTTAGTAATTGTTGTACTTGAACGCCATATTTTCCAACAATTCCGATATAGTATCTTCTAGCTTCATCTATCCATTCTGAATTATCATCAAGTGCGCCAAAACGACCAAATGCATCTGCTGAAAATAAAATATGATCAGTACTATCATATGTTACCATAACTTCTGGCCAGTGAACCATTGGTGCAAAAACAAAAGTCAACGTATGATTTCCAAGATTTAAAGTATCATTTTCTTTAACTTCAAGTTTATTGGCAATTTCTTGATGGAAGAATTGATCAATCATTTTAAAAGTTTTACTATTACCGACAATAGTAGTGTCTGGATAAATCTTTAAAAAGTTCATAATGTTTGCGGAATGGTCTGGTTCCATATGTTGAACTACAAGATAATCTGGTTTTCTATTACCTAATACATCTCTAATATTATC
>JBJEEE010000107.1:0-5691 GCA_051872775.1 Bacilli bacterium | reverse complement strand
TATAAATAGAGATATTTATATAATAAAGTTAATTTCTAACTTTATTATACGAATAGAGATAATAGGAGGTAATATTATGGCTCTTACTAAAGATGATGATTTGATTTATTTATTTACTGGTACTTCAGAAGTATTTATCAAAAATAGAATCTCTCGTATTCTTAGTGGATTAAAACAATCATATACTATTATTCGTTATGATATGGAGAATACTTCTTTAACTGCTGTCTTAAATGACGCCATTACTGTTCCTTTTTTAGAGGAATTAAAAGTAATAATCTTACGCAATCCTATTTTTTTAACCAAAGCCAACGATGATGCCATCCCTGGAGTAAAGAACTTTATTAAGTATTTAAAAGATCCATCCGAATCAACCCTATTAATTATTGAAGCTGACAACATTAAGATAAATCCTGCTAATGAAATATATAAAATATTAAAAAATGTAGCCCTAATCATAAATTATGATGACTCCCAAGAAATTGAACTTAAGGGTTGGGTAGTTAGAAGTTTTGCCAGTAACAATGTAGAGATTAAAGAAGAAGCGTTGAATACATTTATGGAATATCTCAATAATAATCAGATTAGAATGGGACAAGAAATCAACAAACTTGTTAACTATAAAGGTAGTGGAGGAACTATTACCACCGAAGATGTTAAACTACTGGTCGATAAAGATTTATCCAATGAAGTCTTTAACCTAATTAAAGCTATTGTTGATCATAATCATAATGCAATTGCAAAAATTTATCAACATATTGTGGAAGGAACTAAAGATATGCAAAATATCTTAGGAATGATTAATAATAACTTCATTGATATGGTTACCATTGCTAAACTACTTAAAGCCGGATATTCTCAAAATGATATTGCAAAGTTTTATAATGTAACACCTGGTAGAGCTTACTATATGGTGAAAAATGCAAAAAGTTTCAAAATATTTGATTTAGAAAACTACATTATCAAACTAAATAATTTAGATTACTTAATTAAATCTGGTCAAATTGATAAAAATCTAGGTATTGATTTACTAATTATGCAATTATAAAATACTATGTATAGTTTTGCTATACATAGTATTTTTTTATTGATATATTATTTCCATAGTTTCCGTTTGGTCTTGGTAAGTAACTTCTAATCTAAAGTGTACCTTACCTTCTTTAGTTATTCTACCATTTGGCATTAAATTGCTAGAAAGCATAATAAACTTAATAGCATAACCTTCTTCTTTAAAAAGAAGCATTTGATATTCAAATTTAACAAGATCAATGAAGTGATGCCACATTTCATTTTCTCGCATAGTTTGAGGACAGTTCTTACCACTAAAGTAGTGATGTTGTACTACATCATCAATAGTAAGATTGTTTTCAAACATTAGTTTTGCGACTAATTTACTCGTTAATTGCCATGTATAATATATATCACTTTTTTCATTAATACAAGATTCAATTCCAATTGAATTATTATTTCCACCACGATTTGCTATTTTTTGATAGGTTTGATTAAAATATGTATTACCTAAATAATATACGCCTTTTATATTCTTACATAAAATTCCTTGTGAATTGATATCACCTGTAATTGTATTACGATTTACTACTACCTTACCATTTTCTTCAATATACGCAAAAGGTGCTTGAATAATCGACTTTTTACCATCTATCTCATAATAACCATCTTTACTAATCGTAATTACGGGGTTAACATTATTTCCCCTTACCCCACTATCTAATAACGTATATCCATATTTGGTACCATCCCCAGCATGATATGCAACCTCATTATCAGGAATTTGGTGAAAAATACCATCATTTCCAACAACATATTGAAAACTTGCTTTATATTCACCTTGTTCCCAATACCCCTTATTAACAGTATCACTCCAAAATTTAGCGGTATGACTTGCCTCAGCATCACCTGTGTCATGGACTGTTATATAGTATTTAGGTAAAACATCACCTGGTCGGTTGTATTTACCCTTTTCTACAATATTATCAATAATATTTAATTCTTCAAATAAATACATAGTTGCACTTGATACTAAATGAAAATCATAAGTTTTCTGCCAACCATATACTTTTATATCTTTACTAAAAGGAATAAACTGAGAACTTGCGAAAAATAATAATACTTTATTCATTATAATACCTCTTTCCTCTATCTTTATTATAACATAGTTATAATCTTATAATTCAATTAATACAATAAAAACTGAAAGCCCAAAGGCTTTCAGCACTATTTCATAGCATTTATGATTTTTTCTTTTGCTTTCTTTAATTCTACTAAAGCAATTAATAAATCTGCTCTACGCTTTTCATCAAAGACATCAGATTCTTCCATTTCTTCAAGTTCATCTTCAATATCATCAATCTTATCATCTATTTCATCACATGCGTCTTCTAAATAACGTTCAACTTCTTCTTTGACATCTGTTACAATGTCACTAACATTATCCATTATTTCGGTTACGATTGGTTTACCATTATTAATGTCTATATTTTTTAGTGTTTGCAATGCATATTTATAGATATTAGAAAAATCAAAATCATTTTGATCATTTTGATTATTTTGATTATTATTTGAATCTTGACTATCTTCTGATGAATCAAGTTCACCTTTAAGAACATTGATTAAACCTCGACATCTAGTTAGATATACGCCTAAATATTGTTTAACATCATCAGATAAATTTAGATTAATATAATCTAAAAACATTACATCAATCTCACTATCAATAGCTTTTTTTAAACAATAGTTATAATGGTTTATTACTTCTTCACAAGAAGTAAGTAGAATAGAAGATAAAGGATCATTTGCATCAAAATTTCCTGATGAATATAATTCCATATCAGATTGTAAAAGATTAATCATTTTTTGAATTTCATTATTTGTTAATTTCATTGTTTTCTCCTCACTTATTATATTATGAGGACTAACTAGGCAAATGGTAGTATGTTCATCATCTACCCAGTAAGCCCTGTTATTTTTAACTAAGCCCTTAGCCCTTTTGGGATAAGTATCTGAGTAGCTTCTACCGAATTGGTCAACTACTTTAATCATATTCATATTTTTCTCCTTTTAATTATGGTGTGGTCCCAAATAAAATATTTTTCGTTTATTTTGATGAGTGTCTTCTCCTAAATATTTTAGTCAATAACATTTTTGTAATGAGTGTCACTCCAATTGACATATATATTATACAATAATTGAGTTAATTAAACAATGATTATACGTTATTACTTACGATATTTCGTATTATACCCATCATTATTCTCAGGTCGTAAATTATTAGGAAAACTAATGTCTGCCTTAATATCTAATACAATCTTTTGTAATTTTTCTGAGATAAAATATGGATTTTCAATATCAAACAAAACATCAGCTCCAGCATGACTATTAATATATATATCACCAACATGGAGCATACGATCAATAATACCAACTTTTAAATTAACATTAACAATATCAGAATAGTAAATACTCTTAAAATCAATGCCGATAATACCTGATTTAATAATAATTCTCTTATCAGTAAATGCATACTCTAGATTCTTGTGACGACGACTTGCGGTAAGAACTCGAGAAAGCCATATCCAAACAGGAGCTAAATGAATCAAGAAAAATATAATTAAAAAAATAAACATAGAAGGAGGAAAACCATCTGCATTCACAAGAAACATAGAAATAAAGAAACCATCAAACAAAATCCAAATAAGTGCAATTGGAAACATCTTTAAAACCTCATTTAAGATATATGCACTCTTTTTAGGTTTACCCCTCCATAATATCGTTTCATCATTTTCTTTATCAAGTAAATCATCAATACTATTAACCATTGTTTTATCAGTTTTAAAATAATTATCATCAATTCTTCCCATATTAACCTCCACTATTATGTTTATTTTATCATACAACTAATTATTTTACAAGAAAAAGAATAAATAAGAAAAACTGTCTACATATGTAGACAGTTTAGTTGTTTAGAAATTTTATTTTACTTCTATTCTAACGTAGATTTGAACGTCTTGTTGACCAGATGCGTAACATGAGAATAATTTACTTTGACTATTATATTTTAACAAATTATGTGTATTTGCTCCTTGTGCTTTTATTGTTGCAACGCCGTTAGAATCAATGGTGATTAACCATGAGCTATCGTCATTATTTGATTTTTGCGTTTTTAAATGGTTGCTGGAACTACTTGCAGCATATAAATATCCCGTTCCAACATTAAATGCAAATGTTCCTTCCTTAGTTCCACTTTCAAGAGTAATAACTTGAACATCTGACCCAATTGAAGAAATTTTTTCATCAGATTTTACTATTGATGCTTGTCCTCGATTACTACTATTTTGTGTAGTGCTTAAAGCGTAATTATATTCTTTTGCTACAATTATTATTTCTTTTCCAGCCTCTAGTGATGATGCATCTGTAACAAGTATATACTCATATGTAGGAGTTGTTCCTGCTAATGCAAATTCAACCGCAATACTTGTGTTGAATGATACAACATATTTGTATTCGCCTTCAGCATTCTTACTAATTACAGTTTCTTCACCATTTACGATAGCTTTAACAGATGATACTTCATATCCTTCTGCTGGAGTAATAGTGATTGTTACTTCAGTACCGTTTTCAACTGTTGTTTGGTCTAATACTACATTACCTTGAGTGGATTCATAATCTGTGCTAACTGTCACAGTTGTTTTTTCATGACTTACATAATATGCATTTAAGATCTCAATTTTTGAGTTATACACGCCTCTTGTTCCAATAAGTGTTAGAGTATCACCTTCTACGATATTAAGTGTATTAAATTTACCTGCTTCACCATCTTTTGCAGTTAATAATTTAAATACATATATTTTTACAGATGGATCAGTAGGATCAACCAAATCAAAGTATCCATTTGTTGTATTTGTTATATTAGATACAATACCAGTTACTTTATAATATGCTTTAGCGTCAACTGGTGCATCAATCATTTCTTGAATTGTCTTAGTTTGAATTACTTCACCTGCAGGAATTGTAAATACAAATGTAGTTTGTTCATATGATTCACCATCAACTACTGTTGCAACTAATGTTACTTCTTGTTCACTTTCAGATTGAAGCATAGAGATTGTGCCATCAGATTCAACACTAAATGCAGTTGTGTTGGAACTCCATTGTACTTTACAACCATTTGTTGTTGCAACATCAAGTCTAGTTAAATCAGAAGCGATTGTACCTGATAGAGATGATGCATATTTAGTTTCAAGTTCCATTCTACCTGTTTGTACTTTTTCTAGTGAAGAAGCACCAATAGTGAATGTTAATTCAACTGTTCCACTATAGTTACCTTTACCAGTTACTGTTACTTTTGCAGTACCTTTTGCAGTGTTATCTGCATATGCTACTTCAAAGTCAGTTCCTTCAACTAATGTAATTTCTCCAAATTTACCAGTTACAACTGGAGTGATTGCTGAACCAGTGAATGCTTGTTCTGGAATACTATCAAACATTTCTTCTTCTAATGTTTTAGCTACAATTGTTAATGTTGCTTCTTTTGATGCAATTATATTGTAGTTTTCTGCATCGCCTGTGAATGTTGCGGTAATTGTTTTTGTACCAACATCTTTTAATCCTTCAGAATATGAAACACTTACACCTTCTGGAAGAGTACCTGTGATTACTAAGTTTTGAACTTCG
>JBJEEE010000106.1:0-22487 GCA_051872775.1 Bacilli bacterium | reverse complement strand
CGATGAAATTTTTAATTATTTAGGTTGTACTGGAATGTACTTTGTTGATGCTATCGCTCCGATTGTAACTAAGGAATCAATCGATATGAGCAAAGCCTTTATTGCATCAAGATATAATAAGGGCGAAGCATCATACATAAATTGTCCAATGACGAAAGAAGAATTTGATGCATTTTATGATTTCTTAATAAGTGCTGATACGGTCATTCCTCATGAATTTGAGATGAAAGTATTTGAAGGATGTATGCCAATTGAAGATATGGCCAAAAGAGGACGTCAAACACTATTGTTTGGTCCGATGAAACCGGTGGGCTTAGATAACCCTTTGACTGGAAGATGGCCATATGCGGTGGTACAACTAAGAGAAGATAATCAAGAAAAAACGTTGTATAATATAGTTGGATTTCAGACCCATCTAAAATTTAAAGAACAAAAGAAGTTGCTTTCCTTGATCCCTGGACTTGAAAATGCAGAAATAGTTAGATATGGGGTAATGCATCGTAATACTTACATTGATTCTCCGCATTTACTTAATAAAGGATATCAATTGATTAAAAACCCAAATATCTTTTTTGCTGGTCAAATGACAGGGGTT
Organism: Bacilli bacterium; assembly: GCA_051872775.1. GTDB lineage: Bacteria > Bacillota_I > Bacilli_A > ML615J-28 > CAG-313 > UMGS75. Next base: position 21,892 of record JBJEEE010000106.1, on the reverse strand, counting down.
GAAGGCTATGTTGAATCAGCCGCAAGTGGTCTTGTAGCGGGAATAAATATGGCAAGATACCTAGAAAACAAGCCACTTCTAGATTTAGATAGTACTACAGCTTTAGGAGCACTGGCATGCTACATTAGCTCACCACATCCAGAATTTAACCCAATGAACGTTAATTTTGGAATATTTGCATCCCTCGATGAGGCAACAAAGAAAAAAGATCGTAAGATGGCTTATGTAAAACGGGCAATAGATAAAATTAAGGAGTATTTAAAAGATGAATAAACGCCCCATGATTAGAAAGCCCGTTCGTCAAACAACTAAAACCCCGCGTAGGAACGTACAAGAAACTACTATCAATGTAGATAAATCACAAGAAGCCATCGAGAAATATAAACAATATTTATTGGTTGAAAAAAACTATTCAGCTAATACAGTGATGGGATATATTAAGGATATTGAAGACTTTTATACTTACTTAAAAAGTGATAATTTTGGGAATTTATTATCAATAACTAAAACCAATGTTCCAAGGTATTATTTGTCATATTTATCAACAAGTCTTAATTTAAAAAAGAAAAGTATTGCAAGAAAACTATCAAGTTTAAGAACATTTTATCGTTATTTAGAACAATGTGGTCAAGTTTCTGAGAATCCTTTTGAAATGATTGAAACTCCCAAAGCAGACAAAGTTTTACCGAAAGTTTTATATCCAAATGAAATCAAAAATATCTTTGATTCAATTGATACAAATGATGCAATTGGAAAAAGAGACATATTAATTATGGAACTTCTTTATGGTTCTGGACTTCGTGTTAGTGAGTTATGTAGCTTAACTAAGCAAAATATCGATTATGCTAATGGTATGATTAAAGTATTTGGTAAAGGAAATAAAGAAAGATATGTACCTATGAACCATCATATCGTTGAAGCATTAAAACAATATTTAGAAGTAGCAAGGCCTGAATTAATGTTAAAAAATGAATTAGATGATCATGGAATAATGCTTGTAAACCATCGTGGTGGTCCTCTAACAACTAGGGGAGTGCGTGTAATATTAGATAAGATTATTGATCATGCGGCAGAAAATACTCATGTTCATCCTCATATGTTAAGACATACTTTCGCCACTCATTTGCTTGATGGGGGAGCGGATTTAAGAAGTGTTCAAGAATTACTAGGACATGCTAATCTTTCGACAACTCAGATATACACGCATGTATCAAAAGAACAATTAAAAAAAGAATATATGGAAAATCATCCACGTCAAACAGGAAATAATCGTTAAGGAAAATAGGAGAGAAAAAGAAATGTTAATTGAAAAAGCTACTCATAAAGATGCTAAAAGATTACTTGAGGTTCAAAAAAGTGCATTCAAAAAATATTTAGATAAGTATGGAGAGTTTGATGGCAATCCATATCATATGAGTTTACACCGAATGGAGTTTAATATTAAATATCCATATGGCCAATATTACAAAATCGTTGATGAAAATACAAATGAAATTATTGGGGGAATATTCGGATTTGAAGTTGATAAAAAAGAAGTAATGCAAATTGGTCAATTTTATCTATTAGATGAATATCAAGCCCAAGGATACGGAAAAATTGCCTTTAAATATTTTTTGGATCATAATCCTCAAGTTGAAAAATTCTATTTAGATACGATTTTACAAGAAGAGTACAATGTTGAGTTTTATCAACACTTTGGTTTTGAAATCATTGATTCTGAAGAAGAGCATGAAGGCTTAACATTTGTTACTTTATTGAAAAAAAATAATAAGTAATATTATTTGTCAAAACAGTAAAAATATGGTATAATAATAAACGGCAAAAAATACACACAAAAGAGGAGTATATCGTCTGGTGCTATGGTGGCGGTGTACGTGGATTCTTTTGGCGGCCAAAACAAAATAAAAAGAAAGAAGGATTTAAAAAATGCCAGTAGTAACAATGAAACAATTGTTAGAAGCAGGAGTTCATTTCGGTCATCATACTCGCCGTTGGAACCCTAAAATGAAAGAGTATATTTTCAATTCAAGAAATGGTGTATACATCATTGACTTACAAAAAACAGCAGATAAGATTGAAGAAGCTTATGCTGCAATGGTAAACATCGTACGTAATAATAATTGTAAAGTATTATTTGTAGGTACAAGAAAACAAATTCAAGATGTAATTAAAGAAGAAGCAATTCGTTGTGGTCAATATTATGTTGACAAACGTTGGTTAGGTGGAACAATGACTAACTTTAAGACTGTTCGCCGTTCAATTGCAAAATTATATCGTATTGAAGAAATGGAACAAGATGGAACTTTCGAAAAATTAACTAAAAAGGAAGTTGCTGGATATAAAAAAGAACAAACTAAACTTGAAGGTTTCTTTAGTGGAATTAAAGAAATGCAACAATTACCAGGTGCTATTTTTGTAGTTGACCCTAAAACTGAACACAATGCGGTTGCAGAAGCACGTAAACTTCACATTCCAGTATTTGGTTTAGTTGACACAAACTGTGATCCTGATGATGTTGACTATGTAATTCCAGCAAATGATGATGGTGTAAGAGCAGTTCGTTTAATCGTTGGTGTAATGGCAAACGCTGTATTAGAAGGTAATGGCGTAGCTGTTGAACCTTATGTTCTACCAGAAGAAGAAAAAGTAGAGGAAGAAAAAACTCCAAAAGAAGCTAAACCTCAAAAAGAACAAAAACCTCGTAAACCTCGTCCTCAAAAGAAACCTGTAGAAGAAACTCAACCTGCTGAAGCAAAACAAGAAGAAGCAAAAGTAGAAGAAGTACCTACTACAGTTGAAGAACAACCTCAAGTTGCAGAAGTTAAAGTTGAAGAATAATAAAGGAGAAAATAATAATGATTACAGCTGCATTAGTTAAAGAATTAAGAGAAAAAACTGGCGCCGGTATGATGGATTGTAAGAAAGCTCTTACAGAATGTAATGGTGATATTCAAGCCGCAATCGACTGGCTTCGTGAAAAAGGTATTGCCAAAGCTGCTAAAAAATCAACAAGAATTGCTGCTGAAGGTCTATGTGATGTAGCCATCAATGGTAATAAGGCATACTTATTTGAATTAAATTCAGAAACTGACTTCGTTGCTAAAAACGAAAAATTCTTAACTTTATTACATCAAATTGGTGAAGCATGTGTAGCCAATGATACTGCATGTGAAAAATGCACATTAGCTGCAAATTACAATGGACAAACTGTTGAAGATTTAATCATTGCCGCAACAGCTGTTATTGGTGAAAAAATTAGTCTTCGTCGTGTTGTAAAAATTGAAAAACAAGATGATGAAGTATTTGGTGTATACAAACACAATGGTGGTAAAATCGTTGTTGTATCAGTTGTAAAAGGAACTGATGCTTTAGTTGCAAAAGATATTTGTATGCATGTTGCAATGTACAACCCACGTTATCTTGATGAAGCATCAATCAATCCTGAAGATCTAGAACATGAAGCAGAAGTAATTAAAGCTGAAATTGCGAATGAACCTGCTAATGCTTCTAAACCTGCTAATATCATTGAAAAAATGGTTATGGGTCGTCTTGCTAAATTCAAAAAAGAAATTTGTTTAGTTGACCAAGCTTTTGTTAAAGATCCAAGTATTACAGTTCAACAATATTTAAAGAGTCATAATAGCAGTGCTGTAGCCTTTGTTCGTTATGAAGTTGGCGAAGGTATGGAAAAACGTAATGATGATTTTGCTGCAGAAGTTGCTGCTGCTGCCGCTGCCGCATCTAAAGGAAATAACTAATATAAGAATAACAAAAGGGAGGATCATTGATGCAAAGAGTGATTCTGAAATTAAGCGGTGAAGCCCTTTCAATTAAAGGTGGATCTGTGATTAATGCTAAAAAGGTAAATGAAGTAGCATTAGAAATCAAAGAATTAGTAAATAGTGGTGTTGAAGTCGGAATTGTCATTGGTGCAGGAAATATATGGCGTGGTCGTGATGTAGTAGAATTTAATATGGAACGTGCCTCAGCAGATTATATGGGAATGCTTGCTACAGTCTTGAATTGTCTTGCTCTTCAAAGTGCACTAAGATCAATTTCAGTCGAAGCGGTTGTTATGACTTCATTTTCAATGCCTACAATTGCTGAGCCATATATTAGAGAAAAAGCATTAAACCATCTTAAGAAAAAACGTGTTGTGATTTTTGGTGGAGGAACGGGAAGTCCTTTCTTTTCCACGGATACTTGCGCGGCTTTAAGAGCTGGTGAAATGAATGCAGATATGATCTTGATGGCAAAAAATGGTGTAGATGGCGTATATAGTGATGATCCCAAAGTGAATCCAAATGCCACTCGCTATGCAAGTTTAACGTATGACGAGATTGTCAAGAATGACCTCCATGTTATGGATATAACCGCCGCAACTCTTTGTAAAGAAAATGACATTAAAATTATTGTTTTTGATATGAGTGTTAAAGGCAATATTATGAACGTAGTTAAAGAACCACAAATCGGAACTTTAATTACGAAATAGAGAAAGGAATAAAAATATGCTTAACGATATTATTAATGATTGCAGTGCTAAAATGGATAAAACCATTGAAGCCTTAAAAAAAGATTTTGCTACAATTAGAACCGGAAAAGCTAATCCAAGTATTCTTAATGGTGTTACGGTTGAGTATTATGGATCAATGATGCCAATTAGTCAAATTGCCAACATATCAGCACCTGATCCTCAATCTATCTTAGTTAAGCCTTATGATAAATCAATTTTGAAGGGAATTGAAAAAGCCATTCAAACTGCCAATTTAGGTTTTAACCCATTAAATGATGGTGATGTTATAAGAATTCCAATTCCACCACTTAATGAGCAAACAAGAAAAGATCTTGTAAAACAAGCTAAAAAGATTGCGGAAAACAATAAAGTTGCGATTCGAAACATTAGACGTGATTTTATGGAATTACTTAAAAAGATGGAAAAAAATGGCGATATATCTGAAGATGAATTAAAACGTAATTCAGATAAAGTTCAAAAAGTAACTGATGAATTCATTGCTAAAATTGATCAATTAACTAAAACAAAAGAATCAGATATAATGTCAATCTAATTTATCAAATTATATATAAATATTAACAAGGTGTATATTATTGCTACACCTTGTTTTACTTTTATCAATTATGTAATGGTTAATTTTGATTTTATAAAACATATTTATCCCTTAAAATGCTAAAATGTAGTATAATAAGTAAATAGGGAGAAATAAGTATGAATATTGAAGAAATAAAAAGAACATTAGTAATGAAACCCCTTCCCCAACATATCGGGATTATTCTCGATGGAAATGGAAGATGGGCCACTAAAAGAATGCTTCCAAGAATTAAAGGTCATGAAAAGGGAGTAAAAACCTTAAGAGAAATTGTTCTTGAAGTTAAAGAACTAAAAATCCCTTATTTAACCGTCTTTGCCTTTAGTACCGAAAATTGGAATCGTCCTCAAGGCGAAGTCGATTTTCTAATGAATCAAGTTAAAAAATATTATTATAATTACTTTGATAAATTACTAGAACAGAAGATTAAAGTGTGTTTTATAGGATTTAAGGAACGTATTCCTCAAGATGTTTTAATAATTATGGAAGAAATTGAACAAAAAACAAAAGAGTTTAATGGTTTTACATTAACTATTGCATTTAACTATGGATCAACTAAAGAAATCGTTGAAGCATGTAGGAAAATTGCAACTGATGTGGCAAAGCAAAAAATTACAATCAGTAACATTGATGAATCTCTTTTTGAAAGTTATCTATTCACTAAAGATTTACCACCTCTTGATTTTATCATTAGGACGAGTGGAGAAATGAGACTTAGTAATTTTATGCTTTATCAAGCAGCCTATGCGGAGATGTATTTTCCTAAGACATTATGGCCTGATTTTCATAAAAAAGAATTATATATCGCTTTATTAGAATATCAAAGTCGAAATCGAAGATTTGGAGGATTAAATAAATGAAGAAAAGAGTGATAACAGGAATTGTAATGGGGGTTGTCTTAATTCCTATTATTTGGCTTGGCGGTTGGTTTATGGCTGCTCTTGCGACAATACTAGCTTATATTGCAACCTATGAACTTACTAAAATGCACTGTGAAAAAAGGGAGATAGGAAAGAAATATAAATATATAATTCCTTTTTTTTCCGTTCTCGTTGTTATGTTAGGATGTTTTTCAGTCCTTTTGCCACAGTATTTTGATACAACTGATTTGACATTTGCGTTACTAGCTATTTTTATCTTATTTTTAGTTGTTTCTTTATTTAATAAAGAACTTAAGACAACCGATTTGTTTTTATTTTTTGGTTTTATCTTATATGGGGGGTTAGGTATATTCCTTGCGATAAGAAGTCGCTTTGTTACCGAAGTAAATGGTTTTACAAATAAATATGTAGGTCTTATTCTTATGGGGTATGTTCTCCTTACTACGGTCTTTACAGATATGGGTGCTTACAATTTTGGCCTATTACTTGGCAAGCACAAACTATGTCCTACAATCAGTCCTAAAAAAACTATTGAAGGAGCTATTGGCGGAAGTATTACGGGAACTATTGTTGGTACATTATTTTTAAGTATTGCTTCTTCTCAAATGGGATTTAATTTACTAAAAATCGAAAATGCTGTTTTAAATATCGTCGCAATTACATTAATCTCATTAGTTATTACCATATTTGCGCAATTTGGTGATTTAGTTGCATCCAAATTAAAACGTGAATATGAGATTAAAGACTATGGTTTCATCTTTCCAGGACATGGTGGTGTAATGGATCGTTTTGATAGTTTGATAATAACAGGAAGTATATTTGTAATTGTTTTAATTATTCTTGGGGTAATAACTTTATGATGAAGTTAGCTATTCTCGGTGCAACCGGAAGTATCGGAACCCAAACCTTAGATTTAGTTAGACTAGATTCCAATATTAAAGTCGTTGCTATTAGCTTTGGACAAAATCTTGAACTTGCGAAAAAGATAATTGAGGAGTTTAAGCCTGAATTAGTATCTGCTCAATTGGAAAAAGATAAAGATGAACTATGTAAGTTATATCCCAATATTAAGTTTGTTTTTGGCAAGCAAGGCTTAAATGAAGTAGCAACTACATCTTTAGCCGATGCAGTTGTCAATGCTTTAGTCGGATCAATTGGTCTTGAACCAACATATCTTGCTATAAAACACCATAAAGATATATATCTTGCTAATAAAGAAACACTTGTCATTGGTGGTAGTTTGATTATGGATGAGGCTAAAAAGAATAAGGTGAAAATATATCCACTCGATAGTGAACATTCTGCCATTTTTCAACTCTTAGATCATCAAGATGAAACGCAAATTAGTCGTTTAATTATTACCGCAAGTGGAGGTTCATTACGAGATTTATCCAAAGATGAACTCGAATTTGTAACGAAAGAGCAAGTATTAAACCACCCTAATTGGCAAATGGGGGATAAAATAACGGTTGATTCAGCTACAATGATGAATAAAGGCTTTGAGATTATTGAAGCGCACTACTTATTTAATGTTGAGATTGATAAGATTGAAGTATTGATTCATAAAAGCAGTATTGTTCATTCAATGGTAGAATTCAATGATGGGTCCATATGTGCTCAAATGGCATCTCCTGATATGCATCTACCTATTCATTATGCTATTTATCACAAAACACATTCAAAATGTGATATAATAAAAAAACTTCCCCTTGAAAAAATCTACAATTTAACCTTTGAACCACTAGATAATAAACGTTACCCTCTAGTTGAACTTACTAAGAAGATAGCAATTAAGGGAGGCATTTATCCTTGTATTTTAAATGCATGTAATGAAGTTGCGGTTGAATTATTTTTAAAGGGTATAATAAAATTTAATGAAATTGAAAAAATAATAGTGGAAGAGCTCAATAACCATTATTATGATAATTATTTAGATGAACCTTTATCAATTGAATTATTATTAAAGGTTGATAGTTTAGTTAAAAATAAAGTGAAAAAAGAAAGGATGGGAGAATAATGCAATATTTATTAGGTGCAATAGTTTTTGTTATTGTATTAATGATAATTGTTATTATCCATGAAATGGGACATTTCCTTATGGCAAAACGTGCCAAAATACTATGTTATGAGTTTGCATGTGGTATGGGACCATTGTTATGGAAAACAAAAAAAGGGGAAACTGTATATTCAATTAGAGCTATCCCTATGGGTGGCTTTGTGTCAATGGCGGGAGAAGAAGTTGATCAAGACTTTTTAAAAGGCTATGAGTTTGTAAAACTTGTTTTAGATGAAGCAGGTCGCGTAAAGAAAATTGTATGTGATATTTCACTTGAAGAGTATCGAGATTTACCTACATATCGTTTAATGGGATATGATATATTAGGAACATTAGATGCAAATGAAGACGAATTATATGTATGTGTAAAAGAAGTTAAATTAGAAGATGCATTAAATAAGATAAAATTAGATCAAGAAAAAGCTAAAAATCGTAAAAAGAAAAAAAGTGATAATGAAACGGTTGAAGTGGTTGAAGAAAAGACAGAAATAGTCGAAGAAAATAACCAACAAGAAGTCTTAACTTTTATCGTAAATCGTGATGCCCTTATGCAATTTACTAAGAAAGAAGAATACCAGATAGCTCCAAAAAATCGCAATATGAATTCAAAAAGTGTCGGAGCACGTTTCTTAACAGTATTTGCGGGTCCATTTATGAATTTCGTGCTTGCGCTAGTTATTTATTTTATTATCGGTATTATCGGTGGATATCCTCTTACTAATTCCACTAAAGTAAGTGAAATTAGTGAAGGTGCTCCTATATATGAATTTTTATCCGAAGGTGATCAAATTACAGAAATTAATGGCATTAAAGTATCAGTATGGTCAGATATTTCACAAGTAATGGCCGATATTGCAAGTGGTAATCAGACATTCGATGGAATAGTTGAAGTTAAATATATAACAACTAATGGAGAAGAAAAAACTTGTGATGTTGTTCCTGCCATTTCCATTTATGCTATTGAACTTACAATTGATCGAGAGGAATTAAAAAATGGACGTGTTGTCGTTGGCGAGTATGCACAAAATAATAATAAAACTAAATCTTATAACGCAGGACTTCGTAAAGGAGATATCCTTATTAGTGTAAAAGCCAAGAATTCAGAAAACGTCACACCAATTAATAGTATAAATGATTTACTTGCTTTCTTTAATGGGTATGATGAAGCTTTCACTGCCGAAATTGAGTATGAACGTAATGGAGAAAGAAAAACAACAACTATTAATACATATAGTAAAGAATTATTAGATAGTCAAAAGATTACACCAACTAAAGTTCAACTTGGCATTTCACCAATTTATGGTTTTGATTTTGTCCAATTACTATATCAACCATTTGTTCAAACGGGTGATGCATGTTTAGGTATTTTTAAAACGCTTAAATTATTATTTACTGATAAATCAGTTAACATTGGTGATTTAAGTGGACCAGTTGGTATTTACCAATTATTTACATCAACTGTTTCATCAGGATTATTATCAATCTTATCACTTGCTGCTTTCTTAAGTGTTAACATTGGTTTTGTTAATTTACTTCCCCTACCTGCACTTGATGGAGGAAGACTTGCTTTCTTAATATATGAAGCAATAACAAAGAAAAAACCAAGTCCTAAAGTAGAAAACACCATTCATAATATTGGTTTTCTTCTTTTAATCGCATTATTTATTTTTGTTACATTTAATGATGTCTTTAGATTGATTGGTTGTAAATAAAAAATGGCTCAAAAATCGAGCCATTTTTATTTTGCCAATTAGTATATCATTTTACTTTTTTTGCTATTTAGAGTATAATAATATTATAAAGGAGTAATTCTTATGAAAAAATGGATTTTAATTTTAACCGCTTTTTTACTTGTTTTTACAGTCAGTAGTTGTAAAAAACAAACTGATCTCGGTAAATTAAATTATTATATTGTAGGTGCATATATTGAAATGGAAAAAGATGATAATTACCAACTTGGAGATGTTAATCCATGTATTTATTATCAATATGCAACTGATACTTTAAAATTAAATCGCGGACTTTATAGTGTTGAATATGATAATATTACAAAACAAGTATTTACAAATGAAGAAGGTGTGAATTGTTGTATCATTAATTTGACTGCTTCATTTTATCCGGAATATGATGATGAAATAAAAGTTTACCGTGTATATGAGAGTTTAAACGGAACAAGTTATGTCGATCAAAGCGAGTATAAAGTTATCCATCTTGATAAAGGTGGGGATTACAAATTAAATTATAAATATAAAATAAATGAACAAACCTATCAATTAGAATTTAAAATTAGATATTCAAAAAGGAGTGCGTAATATGAAAGGTTTTAAAAATAGTTTAATATTAACAGAAGAAGGACTAGTAAAAGGAAATTTAATTATTGAAAAGGGAAGAATTGCCTCAATTGGTAAAGAAGAATGTGAAGGCTTAGAAGAACTTTCAGAAGAATTAATCGTAATTCCTGGCTTTATTGATGAGCATGTACATGGTGCTGCAGGTTCAGATGCAATGGATGGTACAATTGAAGCTTTAACTAAAATTGCGGATGCACTAGCAAGTGAAGGAACTACTTCCTTTTTAGCAACAACAATGACTCAAAGTCCTGAAAATATCACCAAAGCCTTACAAGCAGTAAAAGCTTATAAAGCTGCAAACTTTACAAATGGAGCTGAAATAGCTGGTATACATCTTGAAGGACCATTTATTGCGAAAGAACATATCGGAGCTCAACCATTAGAATATGTTGCAAATCCTAGTGTCGAAACTTTCCAAAAATATGAAGAAGCAAGTGGAAATAACATCAAGATTGTAACGCTTGCCCCTGAAGTTGAGGGAGCTGAAGATTTGATTAGTTATCTTCATTCTAAAAACATTGTTGCATCAATAGGACATACAGGAGCAACTTATGCGGATGTATTAAGAGCAGTAAAAGCAGGTGCAACAAGTGCTACTCATACATACAATGCAATGAAAGGCATACATCATCGTGAAGTAGGTACAGTTGGTGCAGTTTTCCTTTTTGATGAATTAAATGCGGAAGTAATTTGTGATGGCATTCATGTTTCTTCACCAGCTATCCAATTATTATATAAAAATAAACCACACAATAAATTTACTTTAGTTACTGATGCAATGCGTGCAAAACATATGCCTGATGGTGACTATGAATTAGGGGGACAACCAGTAATTGTAAAGAATAATGAGGCCCGTCTTCCTAATGGAGTGCTTGCTGGAAGTGTATTGAAAATGAACCTTGCAGTTAAGAATATTATGAAATTCTTAAACATTCCTCTAGAAGAAGCAGTAAAGTATGCAACAATTAACCCTGCCCGTAATATTCATATTGATAACGAAGTTGGAAGTATTAAAGTAGGTAAAAAAGCTAATTTTGTTGTCGTTGATAAAGAATTAAATGTATATTTAACAATTCGCGAAGGAAATGTTGTTTTTCAAAAATAATTAATAAGTAACTCTTATTGAGAAAGAGGATAAAATGCTAAAAATTATAAATTATTCAAAAACCTATAGTAATGGGAAAAAGGCAGTAGATGATTTATCATTAGAAGTTAAACCAGGTGATTTATTTGCTTTCATTGGCCATAATGGTGCAGGTAAATCAACAACGATTAAATCTATTGTTGGAATCTTACCATTTGAAAAGGGAGATATATATATTGATGGAATATCAATAAAAGAAAATCCCATCGAATGTAAAAAACAAATTGGTTATATTCCCGATAATCCTGACTTATATGATTCACTAACTGGTATTCAGTATTTAAACTTCATTGGTGATATCTTTAAAGTATCTAAAGAGGTGCGCCAGGAGATAATAAATAAATACGCAAAAATGTTTGAACTCGAAAATGAATTAAATAATTATATTAGTTCATATTCACATGGAATGAAACAAAAAATAGCTCTTATTTCAGCTTTCATTCATACTCCCAAACTTTTAATTCTTGATGAACCATTTGTTGGACTTGATCCTAAAGCCACATTTTTAGTAAAAAATGTTATGAAAGAGTTTTGTAATAATGGTGGTGCTATCTTTTTCTCAACACATATTCTTGAAGTAGCGCAAAAACTATGTAATAAAATCGCTATAATTAAACAAGGTAAACTCATAATAACAGGAGATATGGAAACAGTTACCGCATCGCAATCACTAGAAGATGTGTTTATGGAGCTAACGGAAAATGCGTAATACGTTACTTTTAATCAAAAATTATTTTCAATGCTTTTTAGGTAGGATTAGTGGAAAAAAGGGAAGAACTAGCAAGACAAGCTTTGGTTTTATGTTGATGTTATTATTTGCATGCATCTTTATTTATATGTTTGTTAATCTTGCTATAATGACAACACAATCAGCCATTGATTTAGACAGTCCTATTTTAGCCTTATATATTAATGCTGCAATGGCTATTCTTTTTGCCCTACTAATGACAATTACCAAGAGCACATTACCTAAAAAAAGTACCGATGAAGATATGTTACTTTCATTACCAATTACTAAAAGTCAAATTATTACCGCAAAAGTATTCTACGATTATCTTTTTGATTTTGCTATCGTGCTTGCGACCATTTTACCTGCATATATCGTTTATTATGTAATGATTCCAGGAACATCATTTTTATTGATCGTAAGAGCATTACTTATATGCTTGTTGATTCCGATGTTCTTAGGTTCAATGGGGTATTTTCTAAGTCTTATTTTTAGTTTTATTGCAAGCAAGTTTAAACATTATAGTATAATCCAATCTTTATTTACAATTGTTTTTACGCTAATATTTTTAGTTTGTTACTATGGTTTAACTTTTTTAGCAAACGATAATTCTAATCAAAATGCAAACATCATAATGAATCTAGCACCAATAGAGTGGATTGTCTCCTTTATTGCAAGTGCCAATATAGTTTCACTTATGTTTATTTTATTAGTTACCCTTATTCCATTTATTATATTTATAAGTGTAAGATCGTGGATGATTGGTAAAAGTTTTAAAATGTATAAAGAAAAGAATTCTACTTTATCATTTAAACCTTTATCAACAACTAAATCACTATATAAAAGAGAACTATCTCGTTATTTTAACATTTCTACTTATGTAGTAAACACGATGTTTGGGGGAATAATGATGCTCTTAGTTGCAGTTGCCATTTTAGTTGTAGGTAAGAGTTATTTATCAAATATTTTACAAACCTTAAAAATAGATAGTATTAATGAACATTTTATTGCCATTATTCTGTTAGTCTTAGGCTTTACTACCGCAACCCTATGTACTACGGCTTGTTCTATTTCTATAGAAGGAAAAACCCTCTGGATTTTAAAGGCCCATCCAATCAGTGAAAAAGCAATCTTTATCTCAAAAATATTGGTTAACTTAACAATTAGTGCACCATTTATAGTTATTAGTGCGATTCTATTATCGATAGCATTAGGATTTAAGTATTTTATCTTTTTATTGACAATACCGCTTACACAATCATTCATCGTAAGTACAATTGGTTTAATCGTTAATCTTATTTATCCTAAATTAGATTGGACAAATGAAGTTAGTGTGATAAAGCAAAGTATGAGTGTAGGTATTAGTATGCTTGTTAATATTGTAGTTTGTATTATTCCGTATATTGTTTATTTTGCTTTATTTCAATATCTAAATGAAATAGCTTTACTTTGTATTGTAATCGCTTTAACAATATTAATAGGTGTTGTTAGTTATTTAATATTGGTAAAAAAAGGCAAAACCCTATTTAATAAAATATATGATTAGTTTTGTGGCATCAAATTAGGTTTGATGCCATTTTGTAAAAAGATAGAAAGGAATGAGTATATGAAAAAGTTAATACTGACGGAAAAACCATCAGTAGCGCGTGAGATTGCCCGTGTGCTCGGATGCAAACAAAATCAAAATGGGGCCATCATTGGTTCAAATTATGTCATAACATGGGCGCTTGGTCATCTAGTTACTTTAGCAACTCCTGATGAATTGAATAAAGCATGGAGTACATGGAGTTTAGAAACTTTACCTATGATTCCTAAGGTATTTGAAACAAGAGTAATTCCTGAAACTTCTAAACAGTATTCTTGTGTCAAAAGTTGGCTTAAAAGTAATGAAATCAGCGAATTGATTATTGCAACTGATGCTGGAAGAGAAGGAGAGTTGGTTGCGAGATGGATTATCGAGAAAGCAGGATTCAATAAACCAATTAAAAGATTATGGATTTCTTCAATGACGGATAAAGCAATAAAAGATGGTTTTAACAAACTTGTTGATGCAAGAAAATATGATAACTTATATTATAGCGCCTTATCAAGAGCGATTGCAGACTGGCTAGTTGGCTTAAATGTAAGTAGAGCCTTAACTTGTAAATATAATGCTCAATTGTCAGCAGGACGAGTACAAACTCCGACTTTATATATGATTGTTAACAAAGAAGAGGAAATCAATAAATTTAAACCAGTTGAATACTATCAATTGTTTATCAAGTATAAAGGCATTGAATTCACCCTTCAAAATAATACAAATTCATTATTTTATGATTTAGACCAAGTCGAACATATCAAAGAAGGAATTAAAAAAGAAAAACTAGTTGTGGAAAAAGTTACAAGACAAACAAAAAGTGAACTTCCTCCCCTTTTATATGATCTTACCTCCTTACAACAAGATGCCAATAGGTTATATATGATGGGTGCAAAACTTACCCTTGATATTATTCAAAAACTATATGAAGTAGATAAGTATTTAACATATCCGAGAACAGATTCAAAATATTTAAGTCAAGATATGTATGATACCATCAAGGAAAGATTACAAACTATTGTTGATCCAACTTATAAAAAATTTGTATCCTATATTTTATCCAAACCTCTTTCTAAATCTAAACGTATCTTTGATGATACTAAGGTATCGGATCATCACGCAATAATTTTAACCGAACAAAAGACCAATTTAACAAATCTTTCTATTAATGAAAAAAGAATATATGATTTAGTAATGAAAAGATTTATTGCCAGTTTTATGGATAATCATGAATATAATCAAATTAAAGTTACAATTAAAATTGGTAAATACTCCTTTATTGCAAGTGGTAAAGAAGTAATCAAAAAAGGATGGAAGGAAGTATATCAACAAGTAGAACTTGATGAAGAAAGTATGGTAGTTATGCCATCTTTCAAAGAAAAAGAAATGGCTAATGAATTCGGTATAAGTATAAAAAAAGGATTAACAACTCCTCCTCAAAGATATACAGAAGCAACACTACTTGCTAGTATGGAACATCCCAATAAGTTTGTTGATTCAATTGATTTAAAAAAGGTACTAGATAGTGTTTCTGGAATTGGTACTCCTGCCACTCGCGCCGACATTATTGAAAGATTATTTAGTGCAGGATATATCGAGTTAAAAGGAAGATATATATATCCTACAGAAAAAGGAAAACAACTAATCAAGATTGTTCCACCAACCCTTAAATCGCCATCTCTTACCGCAATCTGGGAACAACGCTTAGCAAAAATTGAAAAAGGACAAGATAGTAAAAATAGTTTTATCAAAGATATGGAAGAAAATACCAAGCAGTTGATTAACGAAGTTGTGAACTGTGAACATACCTATAAACATGAAAATGCCACTAAACATAAATGCCCAAATTGTGGAAAAACACTTTTAGAAGTAAATAATAAATATGGTAAATCCTTAGTATGTATGGATAAATCATGTGGATATCGCAAAGTATTAAGTAAAAATACTAATTTTATTTGTCCATCTTGCAAGAAAAAGTTAGTTCTTGTAATGGGATCTAATAAAGAGGTTCTTATTTGTTCGTGCGGATTTAAAGAAAACAAAGAATCATTCCTAACTAAACTCAACGATAATAAAAATACAATGAATAAAAAGACTATTGATATTTACTTAAAAAAGCAAGAAAAAGAAATACCTTCAAACAATCCTTTTATGTCTCTTTTTGAACATATCGATAAATAAAAAAGCGATTTTTAAATATTAATTAATTATTTATGTTATAATGATAATGTGAAATTTAAATTATCTTATTCCTACCTACTATCTTTCGTACGATATGAATTAGTAATTAAATTATCGCGAAATATTATAAAGGAGGAAATTATATGGATAAAACAATTGTTTGTAAAGATTGCGGTGCAGAATTCGTTTTTACAGAACGTGAACAAGCTTTCTATGAAAGCAAAGGTTTCAGTGATCCTGTAAGATGTAAAGCATGTCGTGAAGCTCGTAAAGCACAAAAAGCTTTAGAAGCTAAAAAAGAAGAAGCACCAAAAGAAGAATAGTAAAAAATAAAGCATACTCTATAAGGAGTGTGCTTTTATTTAAAATTATTCAAATGAATTGTATCTAAAATAAAATAATGATATAATAAAAAAAACTAAAGAATAAAGGAGAACAAATATGGAAAATACAATAAAAACAACGCAAGTATTTACAACCTTTAAAACTAAAACAATTGCTACAATTATAGCAATTGCATCTGCTGTACTATTACCACAATTACTTCATGTATTAGGATTAGTTTCAAATATGGGATCAACCCTTGGTGAAACGTTCTTACCTATGCATTTAGCCATCTTTATGGTAGGATTTCTTGCGGGGAAAGGGGCAGGATTATGTGCTGGATTAATTAGCCCTTTAATTAGTTTTGCTTTAACAAAAATGCCTTCCGCAACGATGCTTCCTTTTATGATGATAGAACTTGCAATTTATGGACTTGTAGCTGGTTTATTATCAAGTGTTAAAATGCCACTAATAGTTAAACTTTTGATTGCGCAAATATCAGGACGTGCAATTCGAGCACTTGCTATGTTAGTTGGTGTTTATGCCTTAGGTAGTCATATTAATATTTCAATTGTTTGGACTAGCATTTATATAGGCCTTCCTGGATTAATCCTTCAATGGATCTTAATTCCACTATTAATGTTTTATATAGAGAAGAAAGTAAAACATGAATAAGATAAGTATATTAGATGAATATAAGTGTGTAGTTTTCAAAGACGATTTGATTATTTATCAAAGTAAAGAATCAGGAATAAAACCAATTATCAATCTTATTGATAATAAAATTAATGCAGAAAAAGGAGTTGTATACGATACAATCGTAGGGAAAGCGGCAGCTCTATTGTATTCATTAATAGGTGTAAGTAAAATTTATACAAAAGTAGCAAGTGAAAAAGCATTACAAGTTTTACAACAATATAATATTGAGATTGAATATATAACATTAGTCAAAGAAATAATAAATCGTCAAAATACTGGCATCTGCCCAATGGAAGAGACGGTTCTAAGTATTAATAATCCTAAGATTGCTTTGATTGCTTTAAAAAATAAAATTAAAAAATTACAAAAAGATGGTGTAATAATGAAAAATACTTTTGAAAAAGTACAATCAAATTTTGGGTTTGGTTTAATGAGACTACCAATGCTAGGTGATGAAGTAGATTTTGAACAAACTAAAATAATGGTTGATCAATATATGGCATGTGGGCACAATTATTTTGATACTGCTCATGGATATATAAATGGAAAAAGTGAAATTGCTTTACGTGAATGTGTTGTTAAACGCTACCCTCGTGAGAGTTTTACAATAACAAATAAATTATCTTCAAGTTTTTTCGAAACTGAAGAAGATATCTATAAGGTATTCGAAGAACAATTACTTGCATGTGGTACAGATTATTTTGATTTTTATCTTATGCATGCACAAAGTAAATCTAATTATGACAAGTACCAAAAATGTCATGCATATGAGGCTGCGCAAAAACTAAAAGAACTTGGTAAGGTCAAACATGTCGGTTTATCGTTCCATGATACGGCAGAAATGCTTGATCAAATACTAAACGATCATCCTGAAGTAGAATTAGTCCAAATTCAGCTCAATTACGTTGATTATAATGATGCGGGAGTACAAAGTAAACTATGTCTTGATGTATGCAATAAACATCATAAACCCGTAGTTATTATGGAACCAGTCAAGGGTGGTCACCTTGTTAATTTACCAAAAGAAGCTGATGATTTATTTAGAAGCCTTAATAATGGCTCTAATGCTTCTTACGCAATCCGTTTTGCTGCAACCCAACCTGGTGTTTTTATGGTTCTTTCAGGTATGAGTAACATCGAACAAATGGAAGATAACTTGAGCTTTATGACCAACTTTATACCACTAAACCAAGAAGAACTTGCAACAATTCAAAAAGTTTGTCAAATCTTCAATAATTTATATCTAATCCCATGTACAAAGTGTGGCTATTGTCTAGAAGGATGCCCTCAAAGAATTTTAATTCCTACATTATTTGCTGACCTTAATGCAAAAAATGTATATAAAGATTGGAACTCTGACTTTTATTATAGTGTTCATACTAAAGAAAATGGTAAAGCTAGTGCATGCATTAAATGTGGTAAGTGTGAACGTGCTTGTCCTCAACATCTACCTATAAGGTCATTATTAGAACAAGTTGTTGCAACTTTTGAAAAGAAGAATTAAAACTAAAATCTAACTGAGGTGAAATGAGTGAGATTATATTTTAAACAAAGATTATTCTCCTGGTTTGATTCTTATGATGTATATGATGAATTAGGTAATATTTACTTTGAGGTAAACGGAAAACTTGGTTTTGCTCATAACTTTGAGATTAAAAAAAACAATGTTGTAGTGGCAACCTTAAAAGAACAAATATTCAGATTTCTACCCCATTTTACAATGGAAGAAAATGGAGAATAGTATTGATTATTAAATGTAAAAGTATTATACTCTCTTGCAATAAGAGAGTATTTTTTTATTTTATAAAGTATTTTGTACTTAATCTAAATTTAATTATTTTCTTTTTTGTTATATCTTGACAAAAATAAAAAGTGAAATCGTAACTATCAATACGTAATATTAAGTGAAAGGAGAAAAAAGATGAAAAAAATAATAAGTAGAATTTGTATATCAGTTTGTTTATTGGCGATGATTTTGATTGCACCTAAAGCATATGCCTCAGGATCATCTGGTCATAGTGGATTTGAAAGCATTACTTTTCCTGATCAATCGAAAGCAAGATTGTTGGTTGATATGAGTGATCAACAAAAAAATGAAGCAATTAGTAAGGTAAAATGGAAGTTGTTTGGTTGGAGTACGCATAACATTTACACAAGACAACCTGCATATTATGTTGGCCAAACTATTTTTTCAAGAGCTAATAAAACCAGTACCCCTATTGAATTTGAATATGCTATGAAAGTAGGAAAGACAACATCAAATAGTGTTGCAATATCTGGTGGTTTAAGCTCAAAAGTAAGTGGTAAAATTAAGTCAATATCGTTAGGCGTAGACTTTAAAGCAGATGCGGAATGGGAAAAAGTTGTCAAACAATCAGAAGAGGAGAAAACATCATTTACGGTAAAAATTATGCCAGACAGAAAAATTAGCCTATTTATTAAAGGAAAAGCAGAACTAACCAATGGTGGATGTAAGTTTTTTGTTTTTGGCATTCCTGTTAAAAAAGGTAATTTCGAATTCATTGATGTTGTAACCGAATATTATGAGTTATGTGAAGAGAAGTGTTAAAAATATATTAAATCATTTGTGGATAGTTGGGGTAATAATTATACCATTGTTTGTTATAGGTATAATTGCTTGTAATAAAAAACCGAAAGAAGTAGTAATTATAACAGAGAAAAAGTCACATTTAGGAATTGGAAATGATCTTGCAACCATTGATATAAAGTGCTATATAGCCAAAGAATTTTCTTTTTATTTAGAAAAAGATCAAATTGTGGAATGTGAATTAATTGATAAATTAAATAATACTAAATTTACTGTGGATATTAAAGAAATAACGGCAGATCAAGAATATCTTGAATATAATAATCAAAAATTATATGCTAAAACCATTTCTTTAATTTTTGATTATCTTAATGATTATATTATTAAAATACCAGATGCATGTGTTCGCTTTACATACCAAAATAATGAACAGCATAGTATTGAAGTTGGATCAATGGTATTTGTGAAAGATAGCAACTATCAATCTTTGCAAATCGAAAAAATTAAAGGAATAATAAATAAAGTTATACCTGATAATAATCAATTATATCCAACCACCGTAGGATTAGTACTTAAGTTAAATAGTGATAAAAAGCAAACAATCAAAAAAATAGAATTATTAAATGGTTATGGAGAAATAATGCATAATGAGATAAAAGTATTATCAAAAGATGAATTAGATAGTCAAACAAATATAAATGATTTAGTTAATTATGAACTTATAATTAGGAATAATATTTCGGAATGTAATATATCGGTAAATGAAAATGAATCGCTTACGCTTCTTTTGCCAATTAGTTATTATAAATTAGAAACAATTTGCACAACAGGATTATGCATCACTAATGATCTAGGTGAAACCCAAATTATAAATGAATTCCCTCTTTTTTCATCAACAAATATGTTAAATAATTATAGTATTTATGTTTTCAATCCAAGTAAGTGAACTAACTAAGAAATATAAAAAAAATATAGTTTTAAATAAGGTAAATCTTACCCTTGATAGTGGAAATCTTTATGTCATAAGTGGTCATAACGGGGTTGGCAAGTCAACATTTATGAAATGTATTTGTGATCTAATCTCATTTCAAGGTAGTGTTAAGGTGGACAGAAAAATTAGTTATTTACCGGAAAAAGTAATAATACCAGAATATATCAAAGTAATTGATTTTTTAGATTTGGTTTTAAAAATTAAAAATAAAACATATGATAAAGAAAAACTAACCGAATATTTAGATAAATTTAATATTAGTAAGTACTACAATATGTATATTTATACGTTATCTTTAGGAACTAGACAAAAAATTTTATTAATTCAAGCTTTAATGGATGATAAAGACATTTATTTATTTGATGAGCCCTTAAATGGATTAGATAAATCATCAATAGCAATGTTTAAAAATGAATTACTGTCTTTAATTAATCGAAAAAAATTAGTCATAATCATTAGTCATGATCAATCGATATTTACAGATATTACACATAAAAAAATAACAATAGAAAATGGTGAACTAAATGTTGTATCAAGTTAAGCTCCATCTAAAATATTTAATCACCAAAACTAATCTAATTCTTTTTATCATTTTAGCAATCACTCTAAGTTTATTCTTTATCTTTTCATCAAATATAATAACTGATTTTAATGAAAGATGGATGAATCGGGATAATTTAAAAGAGAGTTATATGGAAATAATGAAAAATACCCTTAAAGTAATCTTACCATTAATTAGTATTTTTCTATTTGGTAATAGTTTTTTAAGTTATCAAGATAATTATATATTATTATTTCATGAAACTAGAAAAATAAGAATTAGCTTTTTTATCACTAAATGGATAAGCATTTGTTTAGTAATGATAGTTATTTTTATTTTTACCATTTTTCAATACTCATTTTGGGGATTAATTAGTTTACCTACTTTTATGGTAAAAGATATAGAGATAGAATATTGGGTTAAATTATTCGCAATCTCGATAATATATAGCTTACTTTCAATTATAATTGTCACAATATGTAATCACAGTTTAGGCTATATTGCAATAATTATTTTTTATATATTATTAAACGCAATTTTTGAAATAAATGAAACGTTACTAAATGTTTTTGCTTGGTTTTTCCCTCTTTTAACGGATAAGACATGTAGTATTTCTTATTTGCTCTTTTTATTAGTAGTCTATTTTTATGTAGCTTTTATCATATATTATAAGCAAAATAGGTCATAGTTTATAATAAATTAAGAAAGTATATTGCTGTCAATAACTTTGCAAAATGTCCCAAAAAAAATTAAACATAAGCGTATTCT
>JBJEEE010000105.1:0-5763 GCA_051872775.1 Bacilli bacterium | reverse complement strand
TCCCCGCAATAACTTTATCCCCGCTTATTTTATCAATTGGAAAACTTTCACCTGTAATAATGGATTCATTTAAAGACCCATTACCACTAATAATCTCTCCATCAACCGGAATACTCATTCCAGCTCTAATTACAATTAAATCATTGATCATTACACTTTCTACTGGTATTTCTGTTTCTACATTGTTTTTTAATACGATCGTAGTTTTAGGCGTTAGTGCCATAATCTTTTCTAAACTTTCTGTTGTTTTTTTCTTACTTCTTGTTTCTAAAAATTTACCTAAAGTGATAAGAGTTAAAATCGTACCTGCTGATTCAAAATATAAATCATGTTTGAAACTCATTACCTTATCCATATTACCACTTTTTAAATTTATGCCAATCATGATTGTCGCAAATATTCCATATAGAATAGAAGCTGTTGCGCCAATCGAAATAAGTGAATCCATATTAGGCTTAAGGGTAAATAATTTTTTAAAACCAATGATAAAATACTGTAAATTATATACAACAATGGGAATTAAAAGCACTATTTCAAGTAAAGCAAACCATAATGCATTTTCCATCGCATCTAGGTTAAATGGTAATTTAATACCAACCATATGTCCCATTGAAACAAACATTAATAAAATCATAAATATGAATGATACAATAATTCTTATTTTCATTTTCTTTAAATTAATTATTTCGTCCATTTTGATGGTACGTTTAAATATTTGACAGCCGTATTCTTCTTTTTCAACAGCTTTTATTATCATATCGTCATTAGTTATATTCTCGTCAAAGATAACATTCATTGTTTCTGTTAATAGATTAACTTCAACTAGACTAACTCCTTCTAATTTTTCAACAGCATTTTTGACATGTGATACACAACTTGCACAAGTCATATTTGTTACTTTATATTTTCTTTTCATTTTTTTCCCCCTTATGAATATATTCTACCACATTTGTCAAAAAAAATCATTAAAAAGAAACTGATTTAGCTAATCATAAAAAAGATAACTGTTTTAGCAATAAAAAACTGTCAACAATCAATGATGTTGGCAGTCTAAATATTTTAGTTTGTTATAAATTGTTGTTGTTTGTTTTCTCGCTTTGTTTTGATAAAATCTACCATCCATGGTACTATATAAACACTAAGATAAGCTAACATTATAATCAATGTATAAATAAACTCACTTTTTTGTTGGATAATAGTTAAAAGATATATAGGAATGCGATATGGTTCACGTAAAAACATCAAGTTACTATGGAAGATACCATTAATAATTAAGGCTGGTAAATAAGAAATTAAACAAAATATTAAATAATATTTAAAATTTAATAATGTTGGTTTAAAAACATCTTTTATTAAATACATTATAGATAGGTAAACCATACAAGAATGATATAACATACTATGAATACTTAAAAAATGAAATGCAGGATGCATCGTAAGCGATGTAGTAGGGAAAATGAGAAAGAATCCTCCACAAACTAGTCCCGCTGATGTAATAAAACTATTGCCAAATTTTTCTAGTTTACCTTTACCAAAACCAGCCAAAATAGTGCTATAAATAAATAATGAGCAAAAATGAAGGGGAACAATACTATCTATATTGGTATAACCATAATATAAATTATAAATAGTTTTTCCCATTTCTAAGATTACTAAAATAATTGCAATTACTTTTGTTGTTTTTTTTAGATTTCCTTTATCAATTTTTCTAGTAAGATAAACCATAGCGATAATAAGACTTACACAAATAACAAACAATATTAAATGTGGTATGGTAAACATTCCACAAGGAGGATACTTTTCATAATCAGTTGGAGAAAAAAACATATTAATTATTTCCTTTAATTAAAGCTAATTACACCAGTACAAATCACAACTAGATATGCTAGATATAATGTAATCATTGTAATACCTTGCCAGCGAGAGAATCTCTTTTTAATAATAGTTGGCACAAAGGCAATAACCATTAGTAACAAAGAAACCGGAACATCTAAATATGTAGTTTGCATTGATTCTAAAACTAAACTACCGCCTGATACAAAGGCACATATAGGAAGGATTAAGGCCATATCGATAATATTAGCACCAACAATATTTCCAACCGATAAAGATGATTCTTTCTTTACAAGTGCAGTGATTGTAGTGATAAGTTCAGGGAGGCTAGTACCGATTGCGACAAGGGTTAATCCGATAATTTCATCACTTATTCCCATTAATTTAGCAATTTTTGTGCCTTCTGAAACTAACAGACGAGCTCCAAAGAAAATACCTAAGGCACCTAAAACAAACTTCAAAATATTAATAATGATTTCTTTTGTGGTTGTTTTGGCTATTTCTTGATGAGATGGTTCTTCTTGCATTTCTACCTCATTATCGTTTGCTACTGGTACATCTTGTACTGCTTCTTTAGCTTTCATTACATTTTCAATTAAGAATACTATAGCACAAATTAAACATATTATGCCTTCTAATATATTAAGTTTTCCATCTATTAAGAATAGGCCAAGTAATAAAGTGATAATCATCAATAAAATCATTTTAAAACTATATTGTTTACGTTCAATGGCTGCAGGAATAAAAACAATAGATATACCCATAATAAGTCCTGTATTAGCGGTAACCGATCCAACGGCATTACCAACAGCTAGACCAAGTGAGCCTTCTATGGTTCCCACAACAGATGCTACTAATTCCGGAAGCGTAGTAGCAATACTTACAATGGTTGCACCAATGATAAATTGGGGGATTCCACTTTTTTT
This sequence comes from Bacilli bacterium, assembly GCA_051872775.1. Lineage (GTDB taxonomy): Bacteria > Bacillota_I > Bacilli_A > ML615J-28 > CAG-313 > UMGS75. The sequence continues at coordinate 3,004 of JBJEEE010000105.1, read as the reverse complement.
GGCAATCCAGCTAGCTGCATCAACAAAGAAGTCACCACCTTTAATTATTAAGATTAAGCCTACAATAAAAAGTATAAAAATTAATACATTTTCCATATCGATTACCTCATTTAATAAATTATATATATTTTATCATTTTTTGTTGTATTTTACAATACATATGCCATTATATACTTGATAGTGAATTAAAACAAAATCACTATTTCCATGTGAAGAAATAGTGATTATAATTATCATTCTAAACTAGTTTTCATATCTGAAGCGGATATACTTTTCATTGTCTTTTTAAAAATAATGACAAAACATATAGCAGTAGTAATTACCGCAATGATATCAGCAATTGGTTCTGCTAAGAATACACCTAAACATTTGTTGTTTGGAGTAAATAAGGGAACAATATATATTAAAGGAATTAATAAAATAATTTTCCTTAATACCGCAAGAAACAATGATATCTTTGCATTACCTAGAGCAATGAAAGTTTGTTGGCAAGCTATTTGAATGCCAAATATACCAATTACCGCCATATAGATTCTTAATGCCCATACAGCATATTCAACTAATACTTTCTCATTGGTGAAAATTCGTACAAACATACTTGGGAAAAGCATGATAAGTAGATAAAATACCATAGAATATACTATGCAAGTAATGAATAAATACTTGAAGGCTTTTTTGCATCGTTCAGGATTTTTAGCACCATAATTATAACTAATTATTGGTTGAGCCCCTTGGGTAAATCCTTGAAGTGGTAACATAGCAAACTGCATTAAAGAAGTAAGAATGGTCATTGCACCAACAGCAATATCTCCTTCATATTTGTATAATGAAGTATTAAAACAAATAGAGAGAACACTTTCCGTTGCTTGCATAATAAATGGTGAAATACCAAGAGCAACACATGAGAATAAAACCTTAAAGTTTATTTTTAAATCATTTAGTGTAATCTTTAAAATAGATTTTTTAGATAATAAAAACCTAATGACTAAAATAGATGAAACAGCTTGTGAAATAATAGTAGCAAGAGCAGCGCCTTTAACGCCCATATTTAACAAGTAAATAAAGATAGGATCAAGGATAATATTTAATACTGCACCTACAACTACATTTATCATACTTACTTTAGAGAAACCTTGGGTTGTAATAAACATATTAAGTCCAAGTGATATCATTACAAAGATAGTACCTAAAGCATATATTTTAATATAATCTACCGCATAATTAATTGTATTTGAGCTTGCACCAAACATGAATAGTAAAGGTCGATTAAAAATTAAAATTATAATAGTTAATATTATTGATAAAATAACGGTTAAACTAACACAATTACCTAATATTTTATTAGCTTTTTTTAAATCATTTTCTCCCATTGCAATAGCTGCCTTGGGAGCACCACCCATACCACATAAACAAGAGAAGGCACTAATAACCATTATTATTGGAAGCGTTACTCCGACTCCCGTTAAAGCCAAGCTTCCGACATTCTCAATATGACCAATGTACATCCGATCAATAATATTATACAATAAATTAATAATTTGTGCAAGAACCGCTGGTATTGATAATTTTACAAATAATTTACCAATGGAGCCTGTGGCTAGTGCTTCATTTTTTCTTACATTTTCCATTTTCTATCCCCTTTTTTTTTAAAATAACATATATGTATTATATCATATTTAATCTATATATGCAATTTTTATGAAAGTATAATAGTAAGTGCACAACCTAATATTATATGTTATCTTAAAAGAAGTTAAAATTTGCCATAAGTAACAAAATAATTACTATATTAAAACAAATTAAGTTTTTTTATGATTTTTCCTTATATAATAATTACATTATATTATTTATTTTCATAGATTAACGATTCAGGATGAGAAAAGTTAAACTTAATATCTTTATGAGGATTAACTAATAGATTTAAAATTCCAAGTTCGGTATGACCCAAACGAGTGTTCATTTGTAGTTTACGATATGGTACAAAACCACATTTTTCTTGGACCCTTCTTGATTGATCATTAAATAAATAATATCCACAAGTTAAGAAATCTAAATCTAGATCATTAAATAAATAATCAATTACGGCTGAAACTGCTTCTGGCATTATGCCTTGTCCCCAGTAGTCTTTGCTTAACACATAGCCGATTTCACGTCCTTTATAACCATTAAATTCGGTTAGTTCATTTTCCATACCATATTTTTCAACTCCAAGTGAGCCTATTACTTTATTGTTTTCTTTTAATACTATTGCAAATACTTTATCTTCATTAATAAAACTATCAAGGATTTCTTTTGTTTTTTGGATAGACTCATGATGAGGCCAACCCGCCATTTCTCCTACTCCTTCTACTTTAGCATATTCATAAAAATCATCTAAATCATTTTCATTGAATGGTCTTAATTTTATTCTTTTGGTTTCGATTACTTTTTGTTTAATTTCAAATTCTGCATTCATAGAGATTTCCACCTTATATATTAATTTTATTTTTATCTTGTAATAATTGTAGGGCTGTTAAATCGTATTGAACTTGAGATTCTTTTAGCCAAAAGTTTTGTTCTAAATCTTTTAATGTACAATTAAAGATTTTCATACATTCATCTTGATACATATCAGAATTAGTTTTATAAAAGGCGATGTATTTATCCATCCCATATGTCGTTATTAAGTATTTAGTAAATGCCCCAGCAAGCGGATATGTGATGGCACAATCAAGATTTGCGAAAACATTATTATCAAGCATATCTTCAATAAGGGGGAGTTTTTCATTATCTTTATAGTATGATGCCCAAACATCATTAGGTATCCCCCACCAAGATTCATCAAAATACATTGCTAAACCTTCAACCACGAAATCAGAAGTTGGACTATTAATCATAAAAGAAATTAAATGTACATCTTCATGATATCCTATACATTTTATTTCTTCATTATAAACAGCATATATTTTATGGTTCTTTAGAATTAGTTGGGGTTTTGAAAAAAGCTCTAGAATTAGTTGGGGTG
>JBJEEE010000104.1:0-5816 GCA_051872775.1 Bacilli bacterium | reverse complement strand
GGTTTATCCCAACTTTTGTACCACATTTAGTACAAAAAGAAGCATTAACTTCTAATTTATTACCACATACAGTACAATATTTATTGGTTGTATTATTTTGAGATGTTTCAGTTTTTTCAATGGTTTGTTCAACCGGTTTGGAAAAATCTTCGCCACATATTGGGCATTTTTCTGTTGATTGTCTCAAGATAGAGCCGCATGTTGGACATGTGATAAAACTATCTATTAGTTCCCCACAGACAGGACAAATTTTTGTTTCATCTTTTATTTCATTACCACATTTTTTACAAATCATATTTTTTCTCCTTTTTTAATTATAAGTATTATAGCATACTATTTATTTTTTTCTATATTTTTGATTTATCTTGCATATATAGAAAGTATTTTGCATATCATTAGTCGAGGAGATAAAGTATGAAAAAGAAAATTATTATTGTAAGTATTTTAATTGTTTTAGTTATAATTCTTTTATTGATTCCAAGGGATGTTTACAAAAAGATATTTAAAAAGGAACCTACTCCTGGCAACGATAGTCCTGCTATTTCTCAAGTATATCAAACGTTATTTGTAAAAAATAGTAATAATCAACTTATAGGAATTCAAATACCAGTTAATGCAATAGAAGAAGATGAAATTGGACAAAAATGGGATCTTTTAACATCATTAGCATCATTAATTCCATCCGAATATGATACACCTATTGCAAAGAATACTACGCTATTTAGTCATGAAATGTCAAATAATACTTTAACGCTTAATGTTAGTACTGATTTTTTATCATCAGAAGGAAGAATTGCAATCGAATGTCTTGCATGGAATTTTTGTGATGATGATATTTCAGAAGTAGTGGTAAAAGTGGATAATCAAGAGGTTAATGAAGTAAATAATTTTTATTTTGATAAGATTGATAAAAGTATGGGGGTTAATTTTACTTTTGAAACCAATTATCTATTTGAAGCAAATCATTTAACAATTGTATATCATGAAAATAATACAATCATGCCTGTTACTTATTTCTATGATAATTCAATTAATAAAATGGACTATATGGTTGCTAAAATCTTTGGTTCAACGGAAAATATGAGTGATCTAGTTAGTTCCAAGGCGTATTCTTACGAAATAAAGAATAATAAAATGGTAATAAACTTTGATTATAATGATACTTTTAGCGAAGATTTAATGGCAACAATAACGGATACAATTAAGCAAAATTACATTATTGATAGTTTTACCGTTAATGGTACACAGTCGGTTTTGCTTGAAGAAGTATTTTATCCTCTTGAAAATCAATAATGATAAGTGATATAAACTTTATTTTAGAGTTTATATCTTTTATTATTGTCTTTTTTATGATAAAATTATGTTGGTGATATAATGAAAGTAGTATTAGGAACCAAAAATGAGCATAAATTAACTGAATTTTTAGCAATATTTAAAGCATATAATTACCCGATTAATTTAGTATCTGTTAATTCATTTGATGGATTAATTCAAGATCCAATTGAAAATGGCAAAACTTTTCGTGATAATGCAATAATAAAAGCGAAATATTATTATGATTTGTTTAAAATACCGGTGATTGCGGATGACTCAGGGTTGTGTGTTGACGCTTTAAATGGTGAACCGGGAATCTATTCTGCTCGTTATGCTAGCGATATTAATATTAATGCTAGTTCCAGTGATAATCGGAAAAAATTATTATTAAAACTTCAAAATTTAGATAATCGTAAAGCTCATTTTACCGCATGTATTGTTTTTTATGATGGTACTAATCTTATTGTTTCTGAAGGTAACTTATATGGGCAAATTACATTAGTAGAAAAAGGAAATAATGGATTTGGTTACGATTCAATTTTTAAACCAGATGGATACGAGCAAACCCTTGCTGAGATGGATGAATGTGAAAAAAATAAAATTAGTCATCGCTATAAAGCTATAAAGACATTGATTAATCAACTAAGTAATATGGACTAAAGAAGCATTCAAATTGCATTTTATTTAAAAAAATGATATAATTATGGTGAATTTATGGTGCGAAAGGAGGGACCAGGACAAATGCCAAAGACAATCGTAAGAGAAAATGATACACTAGATGAAGCTTTAAAAAGATTCAAACGTGATGTTTCTAGATCAGGTACCCTTGTTGAAGCACGCAAGCGTCAACATTACATGAAACCAAGCGATGTACGTAAAGAAAAAAGACGTGCAGCTCGTAAAGTAGGTAATCGTCACTAATTATTGTGTATTAATTAACGCCCGTAGTGGCGTTTTTTTCTTTACTTTTTTACTATTTTTTGATACAATAATTATACAAAATCAAAAAATAGAGAGGTATATAAAATATGAAAAAGCATTTTATATTTATTTTTGTATTAATTGCTATTTTTTCTTTAACAGGATGTAAAAAGGATAACCCTACTAAAGAAGAATATGGAGTACGTTTTTACATCGATGATGAGATTATTTATGAAACTACTGTTTTAGATGAAGATGAAATTGACTTTACTGCCGTTAAAGTTCCTGAACAATATATTGTTATTGATTGGGAAGGTGAAACCAATAAAGAAAATGGTAAAAAGTATTTTGATTTTCATCTAGAATATTCAATTAAGCAACTTATTTTAACCATTAATGTAGAAGGCTATGATGAAGAGAAATATCAAGTTACATATGGTTCATCATTTGAACTTTCAACATATAATGTACCTACAGGATATTATTTAAGTTGGAATTATGATTTATCGGTTTTAGATAACATCACAACTGATCTTAATTTAACGGGAACATTTGTTGCTTATGAAAAAGAAACAACATATTATATTGATGGTGAAGTAGTAAAAAAAGAAGTTACACCATATTATGTTACCGTTTCTGCACCAACCATTCCAGATAAAGTTAAAACATATAATTGGGTTAAGACCGAAGAATTTAAAGACGGAATGTATTATGTTACAATGAACCTAGAATATACGATCAAAGGTGGTACGATTAAGTACTTTGATGGCAATGTATTATTAGATTTATCGCCTTCTAGTTATATTACTGGTGATGAAGTTGAACTTCCGGTTTATGAAAAAGAAGGATATGAGTTTATTGGGTGGTTTGCATCTGATATTTCATTATATCGATATGTAACTATCCCAGAAAGTTCGGAAGATAATTTAGTTCTATATGCTCGTTTTGTTCAAACATCTAATTTTACTGAATTTGTTTTACCTGAAGCTACTTATCACTTTACAGATATTATCAAAACGCCTTTCAATCTTACTTATTTATATCAACCGGTATTACCTAATGACGCACAATCTGGTGTTACTAACTATACTTGGACCACAAGTGATCCTAGTGTTGCTTCGGTTTCTGAATGGTCATCACTTACTGGCAAGAAGAGTGGCTTTTGCGTCCTTACAGCAACACTAAAGAGTGATCCATCTATTACTATTAATGGCGTAATAAAAGTAACAAGTGAAGGAATTTTTTATTCAAGTGTAGAAGAGGCTAATACCCATGATTTTTGTAAAGTTACCTTCGTAGGTATGAATGATGAAGTAATCTATGAACAATTAGTGGAAAAAGGAGGAAGTGTTATTCCCCCAACTCCCCTTTCATATGAAGGATATGCTTTTGCGGGATGGGATCATGAATTATATGGTATTGAATCTAACGTTACGATTTCCGCAAATTACACTTTAGGAACTAACCCATATGCTGGGAAAAAATTTGCTATCATTGGCGATAGTATTTCGACTTATCAAGGATATATTCCGGAAGGGTATAGTTATTTCTATCCATATCCATCTGCAGACTTATATGATGTGAACCAAACATGGTGGATGCAAGTAATCAATCGTCTTGGAGCTGGACTATTTGTTAATAACTCTTATTCGGGTAGTTGTGTGTCTACTGGTGGTTCATCTGCTACCAATAGTGATTTACGTCTTGCTTCTACCAAAATTAATCTTGAATCACCTGATGTAATTCTTATTTATATGGGTTCTAATGATTGTGTCTCAATCAGTGTTCAAAATTTTAGGACTCAGTATAAAGTTATGTTAGATAAATTAAAAAAACTATGTCCAAATGCGGAAATTATTCTTTGTACGCTTCCAACAAGTAATTTATATAAAGAAGCAAATAAAGAATTGTTTAATGAAGTAATTACTGATTATGCAAATAGTTATAATCTAAAATTAGTTAATTTAGGTGATACCGATATTACTAATGATTTAGTTGATTCGGCTCATCCAAAAAGAAGTGGACATACCATAATTGCTAATAAAATTATTAGCGAATTATTTAAAGAAGATTAAGAAAAGTTGATTTAGTTATTATTTGATACTATCATGCATATAATTAATTGTGGTGATAGTATGAAAACACAAATATTTAATCCTTTAACACTTAAAATAGTAAACAATAATAAGATAGTGATAAGTAACTATACGAATATCATTGATTTTAATCCTACCAATATCATTATTGATATCTATGATATTAAAGGTTTAGACCTAGTGATCAACAGAATTGATGAACTTAGTGTGGAAATAAATGGTAAAATTCAAAAAATTGAAGTTTCGTAGACCTAAAACGTACTATCGCTATCACCTTAAAATGTCAAAAGAAGATTTTAAGAAAATATCACATCCGATTGCATTTAATATTAAACAAGAAGATTCATTTATTGCATTTGATACGACAAAAGAAGGTCTCAAAAAATGGCAAGATGAATCTTTTTTTAGTAATTTAGTTGTGATAGATAAAACAAAACAAATTTTTAATAATATTGTTAAAAATCATATAGTTGTTTTAATTTCATTGTTTATTATTATTTTCTTGTTTTTATCGTCGAGTCAATTTGTTCGAGAAATTACCTTTAAAAATGAATTAGATTATGATTATGATGTATATATGACTGTTGTTAATCATATTGATAAAGTTGGTCCTTTTTATAAACTTGATTGTACTTTAAATGAAATGGGAAATGAATTGCGTACAACTTATCCACATTTTGCTTATATTGGAATTAATAAAGTAGGCGCAAAATTAGAAATTGAAATTATTAAGCAAAATATTCCTATTATTAATGATCAAGAAAAACCTTTTGTTGGCGATATTTATGCAGCATATGATGGATATATTATAGGAGCAATTGTTAAAAAAGGTATCTTATGTGTTACTACTTCGCAAAGTGTTAAAAAAGGTGATTTATTAATAAGTGGTAATTTAGATTACAAGACTAATCCTAATATGATTGATAAGTACATTCATCCAGAAGGATTGATTATTGCCAATGTAGCTACTTATGAAAAAGTTTCAGTATTAAAAACAAATAAAGAAACAAGATATAGTGGCGATAATCAAAAATATTATATTGTTAAATTGTTTAATCACTATCTTGGAAATAGTAATCAAATGGTTGATAAAGTAGGATATAAATCCATCCATTCTATTTTTAATCTAGGTAGTTTCTTTACAATTTATCAGGTTTATTCTTATGGAATGTCTGATATAACAATTGATTATGATGAAAAAACGGCATTAACATATGCAATCAGTAAAATTAAATATGATTTTAGTTTAAATATAAAAAGTGATAAAGAAAAAATAATCTCAATTGATTTAATCTTAACCAATGAAACCAATAATGCTTATGAATTTACATTTTTGGTTAAATCTATTAGAAATATTGGTGAGTTTCATAAATTAAAACAAAGTTCTTAGGGAATATTTGTCCTTAAGAACTTTTTGATATGTTATAATGTGTCAATATCTTTGCATTTTTACAAAATTATTCGTAATTATAAGCATAATTATTT
>JBJEEE010000103.1:0-22812 GCA_051872775.1 Bacilli bacterium | reverse complement strand
CCACCCCAACTAATTCTATAGCTTTTTTGGAAACCCCAACTGATTTTAAAGAACCCAATTTTCTTGAACATGTTTTTTCTTTAAAAAGTAACATTGATTTAAAGCTATGTTACAACTTCCATTATAGTAACAATCACCACATTTTTCTCTATACTTACCTTTACTTGATGACTTTATCATTTTTTTATTATTCATACATTTCTCCTTTCCTGTTTGTATTATGTCCAATTATTTAAAAATTATACATATATATTTTGCAAAAAAAGAGAATATATGTTAAAATTAATTAGTAGGTGAGTTATATGGAAAACAATATTTCAACAATAGAATTAATTAAAAGTATTATAAATAATGATAGTTTATACAAAATATTAATTTATGATCAAGCAATCATTAATAAATATAACGATAATGAAATTGAAACAAAATGTCATCAACTAGATATTGAAATGGTTGACAATAAACTTGGAAAAGAAATTAGGGTAATCGAAATATGCGATGAACTAATCAAAAGGCAAAGCCGAAAATTAGATAATATTGATTCTAAATTACCATTAATTGTTTTGAACAGGTTTGTTGATAATTTTTTATATGAACGTGAATTATCACAAGTATGTGATGAAAATTTGATTATGATGGAATTAATTAAAAGTATGAACTTAGCCATTAATTCTCATCATACAATTAAATATTTTGTTCTATCTAATAGCGATATAAGTTATTTTGATAAAGACATTATATATATATCACCAATTGATTTATTAAGTTTAGATATTGACAAGATACAAACAAGTAATCACATAAACTTATATTCAAACATAATCAAAGAGGATGTATCACTAACTAATATTATTCCAACATATATAGATATCATGAATCCGAAACTAAAATACGAAGTAATCAAAGAGGATGAACAAACATATATATTGAGAAGTAAAAAATATGAGTTTAAAGTGTTACTTATTTTAAATTATAATGAGTTACAAAACGATGATATTAATATTTCCAAATATGATTTGATTATTGAAGTAAAAGATTTAAGTATTAATAGATATAGTGTTTTAGCAGAGCCAAATGTAAATAATGTTTATAAAAAAATTAAACAAGTTGGAAAGAACTTTAGAAGGTAGAAACAATGAAAATATCTAAAACCCTATTTAAAAATTTGATTAGATGCCCAATATTCCCAGCTATATATGATATGTATATAAATAGAGCATATCATCATAAAATAGATTTTGAAAATAATGATGAAAATGCGTTACTTAATGATTTATCGGAATGTCTTGATTTGAACTTTGAAAACGAAATTGAACAAGAAATCTTTGATAATCTATTTGATAGTGAAACAGGTGAAGATTTGACTATTACCACAAGTGCGCAACTTGAAGCCTTTCAAGATATTTTTGTTGAGGTAGAGCGATTAGCTATTGAACAAGCAAAAAGAATATTTAATTGCGATATTATTGCGTCAACCGACACCTATCAACAACAATATTTTGAATATACAGACAACGAATATACATATTATTGCTATCTAGATGGATACTATCAACAAAATAAGGAAGCAAGAGTATGGGAAGTTAAGGCGACAACGAGTAGAGATTTTGATCAAGCGTCTTTAAAAATCAAAAAGACCAAAAATCATCAAGGTCAAGAGTTGCCTTTATTTAAAAAAGGTGATGATGGAATTACGTATTTTATTGGATATGAATACGTTGGATTAGAATATGACGATGTAGTAATTACTAAAGAAATGATTGACCAAAAAGTTGATAGATTATGTGATATGTATTCAAAAACCGGCAAATATATATATGATCTAGCCATAGAAAGATATATAGTAGAAAATGCAACTTCAAACGAAGGTCTTAATATTAGGTATTATTTAATAATCTTAAACTCAAACTACACAAAAGAAGATAATGAACTAAATTATCCAACCGATTCTTTGGGTAATGATCTATTTAAAATATATGATTTAACAGAAATAACAGCATTAATACAACCAAACGTTATATCACAAAAAAATAAGTTTGAATATAATTCGCGGCAACTTCATTTCAATCGACATTCTTTTAGTAATTCATGTCAATACAAAAAAACAATGCAATGTAAGTTCTTTAATGTATGTGGAAAATGTTTAAAGCAAGATGGCTCTATCTTAGAATACATTGATAAGAAATATGCTTTTATAGACAAAGATAAAACTCAAAAGGAATATATATCAATATATGATTTAATAAATGACGGGCGTTACTCTATAGTATCTGCTCATCCTTATATATATAAGAAAGAAAACCTCATTCAGTATCATTGTGTTGTTGATGATCAAGAGTATATTGACAAGGAAAGAATCAAACAAGCTCTCTCCTTAATTGAATATCCAATATATCATCTAGACTTTGAAAGTTATAATTCCCCTTTACCTCGATTTAAAGGAGAACACCCTTATACGCAGTCATTATTTCAGTATTCTCTTCATATAGAAAAAACGCCAGGTTGTTGTGATATAGTTAACAATCATTATGAATATTTAGCTCCCGATCATCAAGATCATCGTGAAGACTTAGTTGTTTCCTTAATAAATAATATTGACCTAACCAATGGTGGTACTGTAATGGTATATAATCAAACCTTTGAAAAGACAAGATTAAAAGAACTTAGTGAGATTTTTCCTAAGTATAAACAACAACTTGATAACATTAATAATCATGTTTATGATTTGTATACAGTATTAAGTGGTAAAGGAAAGATATATAAGGATATATATGATGAAAAAACATTAAAAAATCTACCTAGATTTGCTTATTATAATAAGAATTTACATGGTTCATTTTCCATAAAAAAAGTGTTACCTATATTTACAAATTTATCATATCAAGATTTGGATGTTCAAAATGGAACAGAAGCTATTCTTACATATGGTCTTTTACCATCGCTAACCCAGGAGGAATATGAGAAAAAATATCTATCATTAAGGATATACTGTCGCCAAGACACATGGGCTATGGTTGAAATTTTACGAGGATTAAGAGAAAAAATAGACAAATAATAAGAAAAACCTGTTGTGTTAAAACAGCAGGTTTTTAATATAAATATTACTCAATTATTTCGCCAATCAAATCATAAACAGATGCATCAGTAATTCTAACTTTATAGAATTCTCCTAAGATTAACGGAGTAGTACTTGCTACATAAATATATCCATCAACATCATCTGGTGCATAGGCATAACTTCTTGTTTGATACATCATCTTATCAAAATTAAACTCATCAACAATAACTGTATAAACTTGTCCTACCTGTAGTTTATTCTTTTTTGCAATTATTTTTGACTGTAAAGACATCAATTTATTCATTCTTTGCTTAGCGATTTTTTCACTTATTTTATCTTTCATTGTATAAGCAGGAGTGCCTTCTTCATCAGAATAAGTAAAAACACCAAGACGATCAAATTCAATTTCTTTTACAAAATCGCAAAGTTCTGAGAATTCTTCATCTGTTTCTGATGGGAATCCAACAATTAAAGTACTTCTTATGATTACATTAGGAATATAGGAACGAAGGTTATTTATGATACTTCTTATCATCTCTTTACTGCCACGTCGATTCATTAGTTTTAATAGCCTATTTGAGGCGTGTTGAATAGGGATATCAAAATATGGGACAAGTTTAGGGTTATCTCTAAATTCTTCTAATAAATCATTTGTTATTTCATCAGGATATAAATATAAAACACGAATCCATTTAATCTCATTAATCAAACTAATTTTTCTTATCAAAGTAACTAAAGAAGTACCATCTTTAAGGTCACTACCATAACGGGTTGTATCTTGTGCAATTAAGGTGATTTCAACTACCCCATTTTTCGCAAGTAAAACAGCTTCGTTATATATATCTTCTTGATTTCTACTATGAAATGGACCACGAATTAAAGGAATAGCACAATATGCACATTTATTGTTACATCCATCTCCAATTCTTAGATATGCCCAGTGAGGAAGGGTAGTAATTAACCGTTCATTATAATCGAGATGATAGGATTTGGTTGAATTAGTAATCTTCTTAAATAAATCATCGATATGATCATAATCACGTATTGGAAAATAAAAATCAACCTCAGGAATACTCTCTTGTAATTCAGATAAATATCTTTCTACTAAGCAACCCATTGCAATGATAATTTTACCTTTCTTTCCGTAATCAGTAAGTTCTAAAATTGTATCAATTGCTTCTTTTTTAGCTGCTTCAATGAAACCGCAAGTGTTAACAACTAGGATATCAGCCTCATCCATATTGGTAGTAAACTCAATATTATACTTTTTTGCTACACCTAAAAACATTTCCGTATCAATTAGATTTTTAGCACAGCCTAATGAAATCATACCTAATTTCATACTTTCACCTCTTTTATTTGTTTTAAAATATATATTAATTATACATTATATTTTAATAAAAAGAAAGTTATTTGTAAAATAATAAATAATATTGGTGTTCTTTTATGGTTGAAAATAATAAAAATGTGTGTTATAATATTTTCGAAGAAAGAAGGTAAAAAATATGAAACAATTTATTGTTGAAACTTCAGCTCGTCACATTCATTTAACGGAAGAAGATTTCAAAGTATTATTCGGTGAAGATGCTCACCTTACAGTAAAAAAGAATTTATCTCAACCTGGGCAATATGCATGTGAAGAAAGAGTAACGGTTGTTGGTCCTAAAAAAGAACTTGTGGGGGTATCAATCTTAGGCCCATTTAGAGCACAAAGTCAAGTAGAACTTTCCGCAACCGATGCTCGTAGTATTGGACTTCCTATAGTTATTCGTGAATCTGGTGATTTAGCAGGAACTCCTGGATGTAAAGTAGTTGGGCCAAAAGGAGAAATTGAACTAGCAAATGGTGTTATTGTCGCAAAACGTCACATTCATGTAACTCCTGAAGATGCCAAAGAATTAGGTGTGGAAGATAAGCAAATTGTATCAGTAAAAGTAAATACTAATGGTCGTTCGCTTGTCTTTGGAGATGTTGTAGTTAGAGTAAGCCCTAAATTTGCTCTTGCAATGCACATTGACACAGACGAAAGCAATGCGGGAAACGTTGCACCTGGAACAATGGGAGAAATTGTTAAGTAGGCAAAATAAGGCTGTTTTGATAATTAAATTTACACCAAAAAAATAATTGGAAGAATTGTAATAATTCATCCAATTTTTTATTTAATATTTCCAACATAAATATTAATATAATGAAAAATATCTTTTATTACCCAATTTTATTTATAATGTGTTATAATAAATAAATGAAAAAAGAAAGAAGGAATGAAGTATGCGTTGTCCAAGATGTCATAATGAAAATAAGTATGATGCCCTAACATGCGATTTTTGTATGGCCGAACTTCCTATGACTAAAGAACGTCAAAAAGAAATTAAAGCTAGAAAAAAACAAGAAAAGCAAGCAAAGATGCAATCCTCAATGACCAAATTGATTGGTTTACTCATTGGATTATTTGCAATAATTGGGGTTGTTGTTATTGCATATTTCATAAGAAAATAATATGAAAGTAAATTTAGAAGAAATAAAAAATAAGCAATTTGATATTATTGTTGTAGGTGGTGGTCACGCTGGAATTGAAGCCAGTCTTGCCCCCGCAAGAAAAGGACTTAACACCTTAATGATTTGTGGTAATATTAATAAAATAGGTAATATGCCATGCAATCCATCAATTGGTGGACCTGCCAAAGGAATCATCGTACGAGAAATAGATGCGTTAGGTGGCCAAATGGCAAAATCTGCTGATGCAACTTGTCTGCAGGTTAAAATGCTAAATCTTTCAAAAGGGCCAGCCGTTAGAGCAATGCGTGTACAATCAGATAAAGTTGCTTACGCAAAGTTCATGCAAAACATATGTTTAACGCAAACTAATCTAAGTGTATACGAAGGACTTGTTAACGATATTATTGTTGATAATGGAATTATTCAAGGAGTAACCCTTGATGACGGAACTAATGTTTATTCTAAAAAGGTAATTATTACAACAGGTACATATCTATCATCACGTGTATTGGTGGGAAAAACTACAACACCAACAGGACCAGATGGAGAAAAAACAAACTATGGGCTTTCGAAATCACTTAGAGATAATGGCTTTAGATTAATTAGACTAAAAACCGGAACTCCACCAAGAATATGGACTGATTCAATCGATTTTAAAGGGATGCAGATTGAACTAGGAACAAATCTTCCCCTTTCTTTTAGTTATGAAACAGATCCCAATCAAATGATTCCTTTTGACAAGCAAGTTCCATGTTATTTGATTTGGACTACCCCACAAACACATCAAATTATTCATGAACACCTTCACGAATCAAGTATGTATTCTGGAATAGTTGAGGGAGTTGGTCCAAGATATTGTCCATCTATTGAGGACAAAATTGTTAGATTTTCAGATAAAGAAAGACATCAAATCTTCTTAGAACCAGAAAGCCTAGAATTAGGTCAAACATATATTCAAGGATTTTCTACAAGTATGCCTCATGAAGTTCAAGAATTAATGGTTAGATCACTTCCAGGATTCGAACATGCTAAATTTGCAAAATATGCATACGCTATTGAATATGATGCAATCGATCCATTAGAGTTAAAACCAACCCTTGAAACCAAAAAAGTAAAAGGATTATATTTTGGAGGTCAAGTAAACGGAACGAGTGGTTACGAAGAAGCAGCATGTCAAGGCTTAATGGCCGGTATTAATGCGGCATGTTCAGTTTTAAATCAAGAAGAGTTAATTCTTAGAAGAGATGAAGCCTATATTGGTGTTTTAATTGATGACTTAGTAACTAAAGGAGTAAGTGATCCATATCGTATGCTTACGTCAAGAGCTGAATTCAGATTGCTTCTTCGTCATGATAACGCTGACCAAAGATTAATAAAATATGGGTATCAAGTAGGTTTAATATCAGATATACGCTATCAAAAGTATCTTGACAAAATGGAGTTAATCAAAAAAGAAAAAGAAAGATTGGCTTCAATTAGGATTACTCCTAAATCCAATGTTAATGAATATTTAAATTCTATTAATTCTCCAAAACTTCAAGACGGAATTTCAGGAGTTGAATTGATGAAACGTCCAGAGATAAGTTATTTTGATGTTGTTAAAATGATGAATTTAGAAAACCCTCTTTCATACGAATTAGGAGAACAACTTAATATCGAAGTAAAATACGAAGGGTACATTCAAAAAGCATATCGTGACGCTAATAAAATGGGTAAACTTGAAACAATGCGAATCCCGAATGATATAAACTATTATGATATTCATAATTTAGCAAGTGAAGCCAAAGAAAAACTAACCAAAATTAAACCTGTAAATCTTGCGCAAGCATCACGTATTAGCGGAGTTAATCCGAGTGATATAACAATCTTGCTTGTTTACTTAGAATCAAGAGGTAAGTCAAATGGATAATTGCGAATTCTTATTAAAAGATGTTGTTCCAAATCTAAACGAACAAGTAAGTAAAGAACTATATATATATTACGAACTTTTAAAAGAAGAAACAAAAAAATATAATCTAACTTCAATAACCGAATATAAAGAAGTATACATTAAACATTTTTATGATAGTTTACTAATTGGCAAAGTTGTAGATTTAGATCATAAGAAGATTGCGGATATTGGTACAGGAGCTGGATTTCCTGGACTTGTTCTTGCAATTGTTTATCCAACTTTATCCGTCACGCTTATTGAACCTACAACTAAAAGATGTAATTTTCTTAAACTTGTCGTTGATACGTTAAAGTTAAATAATGTTACAATTATTAATGAAAGAGCTGAAAAACTAGATAATACTTATCGTCATAGTTTTGATTATGTCACAGCTCGTGCAGTGTCGAATTTACAAATACTATTAGAGTTACTAACCCCATATTTAAAAGTGGATGGAAATGTTATTGCATTAAAAGGTAGTAATATTGAAGAAGAATTAAAACAAGCTCAAAATGCAATGCAAGTTTTACATTTAACTTCCCCTCAAATTTTTGAATTTGAACTTCCTCTACAGATGGGTAAACGTAATATATTAGTATTTCAGAAAAAAACAAAAACATTAGATATATATCCTAGAGAATATGCAAAGATAAAGAATAAGCCACTATAGGAGGGCCATATGGGAAAAATAATATCAATTGTCAATCAAAAAGGTGGAGTAGGTAAGACAACAACAACAATCAATTTAGGTGCTGCCTTAGCTAGTGAATCGCAAAAAGTCTTAATTGTTGATTTTGATCAACAAGCAAATGCGACCATAGGTCTTGGAATCGATAAAGAAGAAATCTTGTTTGATATTGCTGATTTCTTTACTCATATTGCTCTTTTACGTAAAGCAATCATTCATACATCGATTTTAAATCTAGATATTATTCCCGCATCCATAAAGTTAGCAAGTGTAGAAGAATCGCTATATACCTTAAGTAATAAAGAATATTTATTATCTGAAAAATTAGAACAAATTAGAAACGAATATGATTATATTTTAATTGATTGTCCACCATCGTTAGGGGTGATTGTCGATAATGCTCTTTTCGCAAGCGACTCTATAATTATTCCTGTAGAGTGTTCTTTTTATTCATATGAAGCATTAACTCAAATGACTAAAAAAATAGCAAACATTCAAAAGTCAAAAGACATTGTAATTGAAGGGATTTTATTAACAAAGTTAGATAATCGTAATACGATGGGTTATGATGTTGTAGAAAAAGTAAAATTTCTTTTTCCTAATAATACTTTTAATACTGTCATTACTTATTCAAGTCATATCCAAGAAGCTCCTATTCATGGTAAAAGTGTAATTCAATTTTCATATAACTCAAGAGGATCAAAAGAATATCGCGAGTTAGCTAAAGAAATAATAGAAAGGAATAAAACAAAATGAAACAAACACTATTATGTGCTTTAACAATTATATGTTACTTTTTAATTGTCTGGGGTAAAAGAAAATTATTATCTAAATTTAATAAGCCTATTATCACAGCACTTGGAGTTATATCAGAAATAGTAATCTTTTTAGGCTTTATATATATTATTGCAATAATAATGGAATTTGACTTTACTTTCTCAAGCATTAATATGACCGAGTTTTTTGAAGCAGAGGGAAGTAATATTGTCTTTTCAATAGTTGTTGTTATTATTAGTAGCACAATTCTTGGTATTATTAAAACCTTATTATTTAGAAATCGAAAATTTAAAAGGATTGAAGGTATCAATACAGAACAAGCTAAAAAAAGATATACTACTATGTCTAAAGTAATTATGAGTTTAAGTAGATATATTATCTATATAATTTGTGTAATCGTTATTTTAGGTATATGGGGTGTTGATGTTATGCCTGCTCTTGCTGGTCTTGGGATTGTTGGGCTAGTTGTTGGCCTTGGTGCACAAAAACTAATCGGTGACTTTGTCAGTGGTATCTTTATTGTTTTTGAACATCACTTTGATGTAGGTGATACAATTGAAGTAGGTGATTTCAAAGGAACAGTTATTGACATTGGTTTAAAAACAACAAAAATCAAGAACTGGGAAGGACATGTAAAAATCATTGCTAATAGTGAACTAACAAATATAATTAATGATTCCGTATTTAATACTACTTTCTCCATCAACGTTTCTGTATCTTATGACTTAAATCCAAAACTTGTAATGGAAAAACTTGATGAAGGGTTAAAAGAAAGATTTAAAAATAATCCAAATATAATCGATATTCCGCATACGCTAGGAGTAGCAACCCTTGGCAATAGTAGCGTTGATATAAAAATCAATGGTACGACAACACCAGAAGATCATTATCAAATCACTAGAGATATATTACAAGCGGTAAAAGAAATATGCGATGAAAACAATTTTGAAATACCTTATCCACAAGTAGTGGTACATAATGGTGATAAATAATGATTGATGTTACTACTATTATCGTAGGATCAGTCCTTGTCTTTAAGAAGAAGCATCCCTGTGGTGGATATGAGTGGAAAGTATTAAGAACAGGTATTGATTATAAACTTGAATGCAACACATGCCATAGAGTAATCACCATTCCTAGAGTTGAAGCATTAAAACGAATTAAAGAAATTAAGAACAATTAAAAGATGACTTTTATGGTCATCTTTTTTTATAAAAACATAAAAGATAATTCATTCTTGTTTTTTCATTCTTTTTTTTACATTATTAAGTATATAATTGGTTCGCACAAACAAGGAGGATCATATGTTTAAAAAAATAAATATTGTTTTAGTGTTTTTAGTTTTACCGCTATCACTTAATTTAAAAATGGGTTATTTTTTAATAATACCACTTCTATTATTTTATCTATTAAAAGATTTTAAAAATGTATATTATACATATATACCATCATTAATATCGACACTAATTTTTTTGCGTTCTTACTTTATTATGACTTTAAGTATATATATAATAACGCTCCTTTTCTATTATTTGATTACACTTGTCATAGATATCAAAAAACCTCATATTACAACCTTTGTTATAATGCTGTTCTTGTTAATAGCAAATATAGTAAGCAATCTGATTCTTAAACAGTTAAATATATATGCTTTAGTAATAACTTCATTTATCACCTCATTATTATATTTATATTTAGAGCGCTTTTTATATAGAATAATACTTGAAAAAGTATCAAGCATAAACAATATGATATCATCACTATCGTATCTAGAAATAATGATATCAATCATTACTATACTTAGCGCAAGTAATTTTAATTTTTTTAGTATTAACTTAGGATTTGTTTACGCTATCTATTTTGCAATGTTATTTGGACGTAGTTATAAAAACATATATTCTTTATTATATGGCATAATTACAATGTTTTTCTTGTATTTAGGATATGGAATACAAGAAGCACTATTTATTCCTTTTATAAGTGCACTATATATTGTTTCTAATCCTTTTTTAGTCTTAATGTTGAATGTTGTTATTTGCTTATTCCTTTTTACTAATAACATATATGAATCTAATATGTTAATATCTATAATGGTAGAAAGCATAATCTTTGAACTAATTGTGGAACATCTAGTAGAAGAAGTAAAAACAGAAGAAGATCTTTTTTCGTATATATATAGTCAAGTCCAAAAAGGAACTAATACAGAAATACTTAATTTTGCTTTATTCCTAGATAAATTTACTAATAGTTTTAAAAACCCTAAAGAATTTAATGAAAGAATAAGTGAAGGAATTAAAGTACTAGTTCAAAACCAGTGTTGCAATTGTCACAGGAAAAAAGAATGTTTCAATAAATACAAGATAGAACTATATAATATATTTAAAAGTATGTTGTTACAAGAACCAAATTTTAATCAATTACATTCTGAGTTTTGTGATTATTGTATCAAACTATCTTTGCTAGAAAATACAGCTAAAATGTTAGAAATAAAAGTAAAGTCTCCTTTAAATGATGAACAACTCCAACAAAATAACATCATGCTTGCGCAAATAAATGGGGTGTCTAATGCAATAAAAAAATACGTCGTTGATTTATCAGCACAAGATGAGATAAGCTATTATCAGATGATATTATTAAAAAGAAAATTAAACGATTATGGTTATCGCGTTTCTTATTATGAGGTAAAAAGATTGTTTAAACATGATTTTAATGTAAAATTAGGAATCCAAGATAAAAATTTTGATGATATCAAAAAGACTATAGAAATAATATCTAAAAATGTGCTTGGAGAAAATACATCGGCAATCTTTGATCATGAAGAACGAAGCACAGTATATATAACAATAGTACCGAAAATTCAAATTGATATAACTTATGGATACGGGTCTTTATCATGCGATGGAGAAGAGATTTGTGGAGATAATTATCTAATAAAAGAAATCAATAATGGAAAGTTTGTTTCCGCAATCTCAGATGGAATGGGAAAAGGATATCGTGCCTTCTATGAATCGGATACAACATTAAAGTTAGTTGAAGATATTATTAATTTAAACCTAAGTTCAAACACCGCACTTGAAATATTAAATAGTTTTTACTCTATTCAAGAATATTTAGAAGAGTATGCAACCCTAGATTTCTTAGAAATAAATAGATATACCAAAATTGCCAATTTCTACAAGATGGGTGCATCAACGACATATATATTTAGAATCGATGGAACAATTGAAAAAATAATTAACAAAAGCCTACCTTTTGGCATTGAAGATGAAATCAGTAATACGTCATACAAACTGTCAAGTGGAGATTTAGTTTTAATGAGTAGTGATGGTATATTTGAAAATATCATTGATGAAGGAAAACTTCAAACATTTATTGAATCAATCAAGAATCTTCCTCCTCAAAGGATTGTCTATGAACTATTAAACTATACATTGAATAATAAAATCAAAACAAAAGATGATATGAGTATAATTGCCTTGAAAATTGAAGAAGCAGCATAAAAAAACTTAAAAGGGATTCCTTTTAAGTTTTTTATAAATTTACTGTAATATGATATGATCCAACCCAACAATCTAGCCCTCCTATAACATTAACTACTTTATAGCCATATTTTTCAAGATATTCACCTACTTCTTTACTTAGTTCACCATTCTTACATATTAAGTAATAGATATATCTTTTATTTAAAAATAAATAATGTTTTTCATAAAGAAGACTAGCCGGAATATTTGCGGAAAAAGTTAAATGATATTTTTCAAAATCATACGCATCTCTAACATCAATAATGCGTAACGTTGATGACTGTTGATAAAGTTTAAAAAAATTGATTGGTGATATTTCTTTCATAATGCCTCCTAAAATATGTTGATTGTGTATAACATTATATATATTGGATATAAGATGATTTGTCGAAATAAAGATGAAAATTAAAAATAATTATTTGTACTTTATAAAAAAATATGATATAATATATATGAAGGAGGCAAATATATGTATAGTCAAATCAAAAAAATATTTAAATCTAAAATACATGATAATATCCAAACATTAGATAAAGGAAACTATTATTATTTTTATCAAGATCACACTTGTAAGAAATTATTTGCTATCAAAAATGATATAAGTGCCTCTGAGTATAGTTTATTGAAAATGTTGTTTGTTGAAAAAAAACAATACGCTCAAAACTCAAAAGAGCAAAAGGTATATGAATACTTATTTGAAAACAAAGAATATCCTTTTAATGAGGAACAATCATTTATTGCTTTTTCCGCATATGATAGTGATGTTCAAACTATCAGTAGAGTTATTAGTGATATATATGGTGAATGCACCTTCATTGAATATTTAAATTATACATTGGTATTTTGCAAAAAATTTGATAATATAATAAATATGTTTCATGCATTTACGATGGATTTTGGTTATGAAATAATTGTCCACGAAGGATTCAAGATAAATAAGAAAACAGAAGGAAAAGATTTATTAGTTTATTTAAACTTTTTTGCAACGAATTTTAATAAAAAGACTTATTCAAAATTTAGTGATGTAATTATTAAAGCGAATAATTACAATCCTGAAGTAATAAAGATAATTAAAGCAAATGTTATGCAAAAAATCTATCAACAACATGCAATGATAGAATTAATAAATACTTTTTTTAATAATAATTTAAATGTATCTCTAACATCAAAGTTATTATATATGCATCGTAATAGTTTAATAAATAAATTAGAACAAATTGAAAAAATAACATCATTAGATATTCAAAAGTTTGCAGATGCATATGCAATGAAGATTCTCATTGACTATGGTGATGACAGTGCTTTATAATCTTACATATGAATTATTTCTTGATTTAAAAGAATCTAATCAAATATTAATTATATATTTTGGTAATCTACATTGTGGACCATGTCAAATGTATAAACCAAATTTAGAAAAGTTACAACAAGAAAATATTGATAATATTGTAATCTATCAAGTAGATACATCAGTAGAATCCCAAGTTACATCGCTATTTAAAATTGAAAGTATTCCTACAACAGTATTTTACTATAACAATCATATATATGCGAAAGAAGTAGGTTATAGATCAGTCCAAAATTTAAAAAATATAATAGCAAGTATACCACTATTGTTGAATAAATAATAGTGGTATTGTTTATATTTTGAGATTATTTTTGTACAAATTGACTATTTTAAAAAAACTATACTTATGGTATAATATTAATGTAAAACAAATTGCTAGAATTAAATATAAGGAGGATTAAATTATGGCAACTGTTGAATTAAAAAATATTAACAAAATATACAGTAATAATGTACAAGCTGTATTTGATTTCAATTTAAAAATCAAAGATAGAGAATTCATCGTATTTGTTGGTCCATCTGGTTGTGGTAAATCAACAACACTAAGAATGATTGCTGGCCTTGAAGAAATCACAAGCGGTCAATTATTAATTGACAACGAAGTAATGAATGACGTTGCGCCTAAAGATCGTAATATTGCGATGGTTTTCCAATCATATGCACTATACCCTCATATGACAGTTTATGATAATATGGCTTTTGGTCTAAAATTACGTAAATTCTCTCGTGATGAAATTGATCGTAGAGTACAACATGCAGCTGAAGTATTAGGTTTAAAACCTTATTTAGATCGTAAACCTACTGCTCTATCAGGTGGTCAAAAACAACGTGTTGCATTAGGTCGTGCTATCGTTCGTGATGCAAAAGTATTCTTAATGGACGAACCTCTATCTAACCTAGATGCTAAACTACGTGTACAAATGAGATCTGAATTAATTAAATTACATGAAAGTCTTGGCACAACAACAATTTATGTTACCCATGACCAAATTGAAGCTATGACAATGGCATCAAGAATTGTTGTTATGAAAGATGGTTATATCCAACAAATTGGTGCACCAAAAGATATATATGATTTCCCTACAAATATGTTCGTAGGTGGATTCATCGGTACACCTCCAATGAACTTTATTGAAGGAACAGTTGGTAAAGATGGTGTATTTGAATGTGGTAACCATCGTTATGGTGTTGTTCGCTTCCAAGTTCCTGAAGAAAAATTTGAAGTATTAAAAGAATTAAATTATTTAGAAAAACCAATTATTCTTGGTATTCGTCCTGAAGATATTTATGATAAACCAGCTGTAATTGAACAATTACCTCAATGGACAGTTGAATTAAAAGTTGATATTTCTGAATTACTAGGTGCAGAATCACAAATTACTGTTAAACTTCCTGGTACTGATCGCGTTGGTCAAAGTGTAACCGCAAAAGTTCCAGCGCGTGCCGATGTTCATATGGGTGATATGTTAAAACTTGCTTTTGATATGAACAAATGCCACTTCTTTGATCCTGAAACAACAAATAGAATTAGAAAGGATTAATAATGAATTATCCCATTCTTTATTTAGAAAAAGGTAATCGCTCTACCATAATTCATTATGCAAACAATATAGTTGAAGAACAACCGCATAATATAGATAGTTACCTAAATATTTTATGCTTAAATGAATTAACAACATTAGAAGGAAGAATTAAAGCACTGAAATATAAATTTAATCTAATAAAGAATGTACCAATATATATAAATCCTAATTTAGTGTTGTTCTCTATAAAATGTGCAATAACGATAGACAACATTTATGTTAATAGTATATATATAAAATCAATTTCAAAACAAGATAAAAAGTGTCAAATTGTATTTTATGATAATAATGAATTAATTGTTAATAGTACATATATCACACTAAAAAATAAATACGAGAAGTGTATAAAAATTAAAAATCAGATTTGTCAAAGTTTATAGAAAGGAAGTAATATTTTATGGCAAAAATGAGTATTAGAGATTTAGATTTAAAAAACAAAAGAGTATTAATCCGTGTTGATTTTAACGTGCCAATGAAAGGTGGCGTAATTACAGATGATAATCGTATTGTCCAAGCATTACCTACTATTAAATATGCGATGGAACAAGGAGGAAAAGTAATCCTATTCTCTCACCTTGGACGTATTAAATCAGCAGAAGATTTAGCTAAAAATAGTTTAGCTCCTGTTGCGAAAAGATTAGAAGAATTATTACATCAACCTGTTAAATTTGTTCCTGTAACTCGTGGAAAAGAATTAGAAGATGCTATTGCAGCACTTGAACCTGGTCAAGTATTAATGTTTGAAAACACAAGATATGAAGATTTAGAAGGTAAAAAAGAATCTAAGAATGATCCTGAACTTGGTGCATACTGGGCAAGCCTTGGTGATGTATTTGTAAATGATGCTTTCGGTACAGCTCATCGTGCTCATGCTTCAAATCAAGGAATCGCAAGTCATCATGTAAATGAAAGTGCAGCTGGTTTCTTACTAGAAAAAGAAATCAAATTTATTGGTGGTGCTGTTGATAATCCACAACGTCCATTCGTTGCCATCTTAGGTGGTGCAAAAGTAAGTGATAAGATTTCTGTAATTGAAAACTTATTAAACAAAGCTGATAAAGTTTTAATTTGTGGTGCTATGGCATATACATTCTTTAAAGCTCAAGGTTTAGAAGTTGGTAAATCTAAATGTGAACCTGATTTTGTAGAATATGCAAAAGGTTTACTTGAAAAAGCAAACGGAAAAATTGTTCTTCCTGTTGATGTAGTAACAGTAACTGTATCTGACGAAGCTTGTGCAGCTGATTTCTTTGGTGCAATATCTCAAGCAGAAACTAAGACAGTTAGTGTTAACCAAATTGCAAGTGATGCACAAGGATTAGACTGTGGGCCAGAAACAATTAAATTGTTTGCGAAAGAATTAGAAGGTGCAAAAACAGTTGTATGGAATGGACCTGCTGGTGTATTTGAAGTTGAAAAATTTGCTGTTGGAACAAAAGCAATATGTGAAACACTTGCTAACCTAACTGGCGCAACAACTATCATTGGTGGTGGTGATTCTGCTGCAGCTGCAATCTCTATGGGATATGAAGCTAAATTCACTCACATCTCAACAGGTGGAGGCGCAAGTCTTGAATATCTAGAAGGTAAAGCATTACCTGGTGTAACTTGCTTAACAGAAGCTAAATAAGGTGTAAATTATGAGAAAACCAATAATTGCAGGAAACTGGAAAATGTTCAAAACACGTGACGAAGCACTTGCTTTCATTTATAAGGTAAATGAAGCAGTCCCTGCACAAGAAATAGTAGATAGTGTTATCTGTGCTCCTTTTACAGTTCTTCGTTGCTTAGTTAAAAGACAAGGTGAAAATTTAAGAATTGGTGCACAAAATATGCACTATGAAGAACAAGGCGCATTTACGGGTGAAATTGCCCCTAATATGCTCACTTCTTTAGGTGTTGAATATGTTATCATAGGTCATAGTGAAAGAAGAGCAATGTTCAATGAAACAGACGAATCAATTAATAAAAAATTACACGCTGCCTTCAATCATGGATTAACTCCAATCCTTTGTGTTGGTGAACATCTAGAAGAAAGAGAAAACGGTCAAACTGAAAGTTTATTACATGAACAATTAACTAAAGATTTAGCTGGTCTATCAGAAGATCAAGTAAAGAAATTAGTAATTGCTTATGAACCTATTTGGGCTATTGGTACAGGTCGTACTGCAACCCCAGAAATGGCAGATGAAACTTGCGGATATATTAGATCTGTAATCGCAGAATTATACGGTGCTGATGTTGCTGAGGAAATTAGAATTCAATATGGTGGTAGTGTTAAAGTGAACAACATTGAAGCATTAATGTCAAAACCAAATATTGATGGC
This sequence comes from Bacilli bacterium, assembly GCA_051872775.1. GTDB lineage: Bacteria > Bacillota_I > Bacilli_A > ML615J-28 > CAG-313 > UMGS75. The sequence continues at coordinate 5,084 of JBJEEE010000103.1, read as the reverse complement.
GCCCTAATTGGTGGAGCTAGTTTAGTTCCAGAAGACTTCATCTATTTTACAAACGTCTGCGTTAAACATTAGTAAATAAACTACTCATATACGAGTTATATGAGTAGTTTTATCTTTATTGTTGCGAAAGTGTATTTTTTTTGGTAAAATTAACAATGGGGCGATTTCGATGAAAGATAATAGATATATTGAAATAAAAAAAGAGAATAACGAAATAGTAAATCATTTAACTGGTGAATATCAAAGAATAGCCAATATATATATAAAAAAAGCAAGAGGATATGCGGTAAAAAATATAGATACAGAAATGAAAATAAATGATACCTTAAAAGTATTAGAAGAATATGATTATAAAAAAGTATCATTCTACAGTGTATTTGAAAATGAATCTGATTTCATTGATTTAAATATTCAAAAGTTATCTAAGCAAGTCAAAGATCCTGATCGAATTAAAACAATAATTGGGGTAAGTTTAATCGTCTTATTTATTGTTGCTTGGTTTGTCATCAGTTTTAAAATGAAGCAAACTCCTGTTGCACCATCAGTGGAAAACATAAAGTATGAACTAGTAACAGATACTAAAATAAAAATAACATGGGATGCTCAAAATATAGCAACTAATGGATATTACGTATGGTTAGAAGATAGTAATGGAGATATACAAGGGAAATATAACGTAATGGAAGAAACTTATACTTTCACTATTGATAAAAATAAAACTTATACTTTTTATGTTCAAATAAAGAAAACCGATTATTTTGCTGCATCTATTCCAACAGAATTAATATATGAAGGAAATAGTCAAAATTAATATATATCATTTGACTTTTTATTAAAAATTTGGTATAATAACTAATAGTGCGATAAAAGCAGCGTTCATTAGTTTGTAAACTCTAGATTATCACGTAAATGGATGTAAGTAGTCTGGCTGCTTAGGCGAAAACAATAAGATAACCTACTCTACAAATGATGGTGAATTTTTATCCACAAATAAATTATAGGAGGAAAAAAAGAATGGCACGTTATACAGGCCCAGTATGGAAACAATCCAGAAGATTAAAATATTCTGTACTTGAAACCGGAAAAGAATTAGTAAGACGTCCTTATGCTCCAGGTCAACATGGACAACGTCGTGCAAAATTATCTGAATATGGTATTCAATTACAAGAAAAACAAAAAGTTCGTTTCACTTATGGAATGACAGAAAAACAATTTCACAATTTATTCTTAAAAGCTAGCAAACTAGAAGGTAAAGCAGGTGAAAACTTCATCTTCTTACTTGAATCAAGACTTGACAATCTAGTTTATCGTCTTGGCTTTGCAACTACTCGTCGTCAAGCTCGTCAATTAGTTGCTCATGGTCACATTGTTGTTGATGGAAAGAAAGTTGATATTCCTTCATACCTTTGCAAACCTGGCCAAACTATAGCATTAAAAGAATCTTCTCGTAATCTTCAAATCGTTAAAGAAGCATTAGAAAACACTGTCGCAAGAGTTGGCTTTGTTTCATTTGAAGAAAACACAGGTGTAGGCACATTTGTTCGTTATCCAGAAAGAACAGAAGTATTACCTGAAATTCATGAAAATCTAATTGTTGAATTCTACAACAGATAATAAGCAGTAAATATGACTTAGTAATTCTAAAAATTACTAAGTTTTTTATTTTTGTGCAAGTAGTTATTTATAGAATTATGCTACACCATTATCATTAAATGAAACAATACATACTTATGTAACATGTATGGTAAGTGATGATTTTACGGATGTAGTTGTTTTAACATATATTGTGAAACGATATCTAAACAAAAGAAAACATGTTTGGTGTGCAAGTGAATAGCATTAGACAAATTAAATAAATATAGTGTCTTATTAATGAGAATGAATAAAAATCATTCTAATTGGAGGCAAATGTGCATAAAAATAAAAAGCAATTTGATATGGGAATAGATTATGAATTGACAAAAGAGGAGATTGAAGAAAATAAAAAGATTATGCTTTTGTATGGTGCTCCATATGTTGAAAAGGATGAGCATAATTTATTTATTAATGCCTATGATGAAATGATGAGGGAACAATATGAAGAAGCTGAACACCATTTTAGTATGTATCTACTTGAACATCCTATAGATTGGAAGTCATCATTCTTAAAAGCATATTGTAAGTGCCATCATGGTAAGTTTGAAGAAATTGTATCTAAATGTGAGTATTTCTATTATGAGTTTAAAAAATCATTTAAACGTATAATTAAAATAAAAAATAAAAGCGAAAGAGATGCGAGTATTAATGTTATACTTAAATTCTTAGGAAATCAATATAGTTTTTTCGTAAACAATATAGCACATATTGAAAACAACTATGAAACTGTATCAATCGATGATATCAAATACGCTCCAGATGAAATGTTAAATAAGTGCATTAAAATAGTTAAAAAATATTCCCGATTAAGTAACTATCATCTAAAACAACTTAATGCACTTCAATTAGTAGAAAAAAATAACAAAAGAATTCTTCTTCTTTTTTTCATCGTCACTTTTATGATAGGAATATTATTTCTAATGATAAGGTGACAAATAAAAAGATAAGTAATACAGCAAAAACTGTACTACTTATCTTTATTTTTATTTAGTTATGGTAACTTCTCTTGCCACAAAGGTTTGACCACTATTGTTGACAAATCTTATTTCAAATTCCATTCCATCTGTTACTTCGATATCTTCGAGAATATAAGAAGTTAAATATCTAATACCAGTATTATATGGAGTAGTTTCAATTAATTTACCATCTGCATAGATTTCTAAATATTTAATTGTATAAAGGAAATTAGAAGGTAACTCATCAAATGAGAATTTAATGGCATTATCACGAAGTTCATATTCAAAATTTAAATTCTCAGATAAATTAATAACTATTTCTTTTGTTTCAACTGTGCCATCTGTAAAATAAAATTCTACTTCAAATTTGGAATCATATAGATTATAGACACCATTTAATGTTTTCTTGTTATATTCTGGACTCATAATGTATACTTCTTTATTTGCTTCACCACGATAAACTTCATTAAATTTAATCTTTTGAACATTACCATAGGCAAGTGATGTCCAATTGAAGGAAATGGTTCCCAAAGTAGCATCTACAGAATATGTTAATGAATCAACAATTTCTTGTTTAGATATATTTTTTGCTTCATCGGATACTTCTTCATAGCAAATACTATCAAATTGGTATTCACCTAATACTTTTCCATTAGCATTCATATAGGTAACTTTAATTGAATTACCGATAATGTCAACGATATATCCTTTCGCAAATTCACCTAGGTCAGCCCCATCTCCAGCACCTTTCGCACCAGCAGATTGACCAATCATATAATTTACACCAAGTAATGGATTATTAGAAACTTCACCTTCATAATAGTTGCGTTTAACTTGATGTGTATGGTAATGTCCAGTAAGAACTAGTTCAACACCATATTTATCAAATAACGCTGTCATTGTTTCATCACGATCACTCTTATTAGTATCTTGAATAGGTGCATGCATACCAACAATAATCATTTTTGCGGTGCCATCTTCACGAGCAGAACGAAGTAATTCTTCCATCCAAGCAAGTTGGTCATTATAACCACGAGCCGAAACATTTTCAATTTCAATAAACAATACATCATTATAAATAAAGTAACAACTTGTTCCAACTTGTTCCGCAACACCATTTTTAGGAAGTGCATTATATGCCGCATGGAAACGATTATCCCATTGGCCAGTACCATTTACATATAATTCATGGTTACCAGTAGTAGAAACAAGAGGAAGTTCTTTAAGGGTTTGACGATCAGTAAACATCTTATCCCAGATTGCGGAATTACCGCCCGTATCAATCATATCACCTGTATCAAAAACAAAACTAATATCATCACGCATTTCCATAGCTTTGTGAATAGTTTGTTCACTTGTTTGTGCACCTTCATAAATAGTATTATAATGATTATCTGTTAACCATACAAAACTAAAGTTATCAGGATTTTCACTAGCAGTCTTAAAGTGATATGTATCACTAATCGTTCCATCGCCACCATTAATACGATATATATATGCCGTATTTGGAGTTAGATTAGTGATTTCAGCACTGAAAATGTTACGTGCCGTAAATGGCCCATCAAGAGCTTCGTCTAACTCTTCAAAATATCTACCTTCAGGTACATATTTAGTAGCATTTTCAAAATCAACATCAGATGCAACGGTATATTCAATATATGTTTTAGTACTCATCGCATGATAGTTAATTGAGATTGATGTTGCCGCATCCGTTCCCGGAGCACAAATAATATATTTTACATCACTTACTTCTTCATTCAAAAGAGGATGAAGAGCATTAATTTCAAGTTTATCTAAAATTCCAGCAGTTTGTTTAGAATAAGCAAAAATAGTTACATCGCCACGACCAACAATTTCAACTTGACCATTTTCACTAACAGTAGCAATAGAATTATCACTTGATTGCCATGTTACTTCTTGTGAAATAGCGGTTGGGAATACTTGCGCAGATAATGATATTGTTTCTCCAATATATAAAGAATTACTACTAATTGGAAGTATTCTAACAGAAGTTGCGGCAGGAGTAATTTCAATAGAAAAATCAGAATATATAGATTCATCAACAATAGAAGTAGCTCTAAATGAAGCTGTACCAAAACTTACGGTACTAACTACACCATATTTATCAATTGTAGCAACTTCAGGTGAAAGACTCGACCATATAACACCAGGATAAGAAGTGTCATCGCTAGCTTTAACTTTTAAAGAAGTCGATGTACCAAACTTAATTGACGAAACGTTTCTACTTAATACAAATCCTGTTGGAATAGCATAGACATTAACATCAACTTTATATTTTGTATTTTCATTTTCGATTGCGGTAACAGTAATAGTTGCATCACCATTTCCAACACAAGTAATAAGACCTGATTCGTTAACTGTTACGATGTTTTCATCAGAAGAAGTAAATTTATAACCACCAAACTCATTAGTTGCAGTTACTTTAAGTTGATAAGTTTTACCAACCCATAAATCTTCATTAATTTCTTTAAC
>JBJEEE010000102.1:0-6238 GCA_051872775.1 Bacilli bacterium | reverse complement strand
AGGTAAAGAGGTATTAAGTGAAAAACACTTAATACCTCTTTTGTAATTTCATTTAGTAATGTAAATGATTATTGGTAAAATATAGACTGTAATAAAACATTGGTATTATACCTTCGTATTTTTACAGCCTATTTTTTTTACAAAATAAAATCCTTCGTGATATAATGTTATCGCCAGATAAACTATATAACGAAAGGACGTGATTATTATACCACTTTTTTTAACTAATTTCAAATACACTAACTTTGATATGGACAAATTAACATTTATACAAAAAGGAATTGTCATTTATGTTGATGCTTATTATTTACCATCTATTTCTAACTGTCCTATTTGTAATAACAATAAATTATGGAAAATAGGCTATCGTGTAAAAACCGTTAAGCATTGCACAAATTATACTTGGATATATATTGTATCATGCCACATACAAAGATATGAATGTAAAACATGTCGATCTCGATTTTTCGAAGAAGATACATTTTCGTTTTATAACGAACGTATTTCAAAAGAAACTGTATTTGCTATTTTAGATCATTTAAAACTTTCAAATGAAACTTTTGAAAGTGTTGCTAAGACATTTCATCTTACTCGACAAGAAATAATTTATTTATTTGATAAATATGTAGATTATACTCCTCCTTCAACTTTACCAATTATAATGTCTTGGGATGAAAAAAGCGTTACTAAGCGAATGACTGATAAACCCTATATATTTATTATTGTAGACTTTTTGAATAATAAAATTTACGATATTTTAGCGAACAGACATAAGAATTATCTAACATCCTATTTTTCAAGAATATCATTAGATATAAGAAATAAAGTAAAATACATTACAATTGATATGTGGGAATCATATCTTGATTTAGCTAGGATTTACTTTCCAAAAGCTAAAGTAGCCATTGATTCTTTTCATGTGATTAAAAATATTTCTACTGTTTTAGATACTGTTAGAAAACAAGTAATGAATAAGTATAATAATGGAGCTTCAGAGATTGAAAACAATCATGAATACTATTATATTCTTAAAAAGTTTAAATATGTCTTATTATCTGAATTCGATAATTTGTCAAGTAATAAATTTTATAATAGAAAATTACATGGGTGGTATGACAAACACTCTATTAGAAAAATAATATTAAATATCGATCCAAAATTAAAACTGGCATATGAATTATATTTAAAATATATAGAATTCAATATGACGTCATCATATGAAAAAGCATGTGAAGAAATAGAAGAAATTATTGAAAGTTTCTTTTGTTCAGGAATTAAACAATTTATTGATATAGCTAAAACATTATCACATTGGAAAGAATATATTTTAAATTCTTTTATAAGGGTAGAAAGCGCGGATAAAAAAACACAAAGGAGATTATCAAATGGTCCAATTGAAGGAATTAATTCAATAATTGAAAAGATAAATGTTAACGGTAATGGATATACAAATTTTTTTAGATTTAGAAATAGGATTATATTCTCAATCAACAAAAATGTTCCAATAAAATTTAAAAAATAAATTCACATATCTGGCAAAAAAACACCTGTTGAAAAACAGGTGTTTTACCATAAGTTTTGTACAGGTCTGTAAATCCATAGCATATTTAGACTTTTTTTAAATTCTAATACCATCAGTTATTTACAGAGTCTTTCATTTATGGTCAGTAGTATAATCATTTATGGTTAATTTCTTTTTTCTACCATAAAAGCATAAATGATTTTACAGAACCCATAAATCTTTAGATTTATAGAATGAGATTTAGTTTTTCACATATACTGATAATTAATATTAGGCATATTATATTTCATTATGCTGAAATTTCTGAACCATAAATACTTATTATGTTTTCAGTTATTTCGTACGAATAAGTTGCCGTTGAAGAACCAATATAGTTTCCTTTATATTGAATAGTTTTACCTGAACTTGTTAAAATAATTACAGCATATTTTTTCTTATTCCACGCAATATAAGCATGATTATTAATTGTTCCACTAACACTATCTCCTCGTTTATAATATGTGCCATTTAAAATATTATATGCTTGTGGCAATGTAACAGTAATATTCGAAGTATTTTCAATTACAATAGTGCAATACTCACCTTCTTTAGTAATTGTATAATTTGGCACAAATTCAATATTAGGCAATGAATCTTCTGGAATAGTATATGATGAATATCTATTTCCTGTTTCAACTAAAATCCAGTTTTCACACGTATGTAAATTATGCTCATAATATGTTGTTTTATTATCCATTGTTTCAAAAGAATCACTAGTTAAATTAATCGTTTGATTATATCTAGCATATAATTCTTGATCTTTTGATTCATCCCAATGTGAATCATTCGACCATTTTAATGTAATTGTTACTTCTTTTGGTTTCCATTTTGCATAAATTGTTATATCACTAGTAACTAATGTAGCAACAGTAAACTCTATTGTACAATCATTATCTATGTACCATCCAATAAAGTATTCTGAGAATGTTAAATCTCCTTCTTTACTTATTAATTCAGATGATAACTCATTTAGATTATCAATTGATGATCCACTTTCTACAATCAATGGTGAACCACCATTTACTAATATACTATCATATCTAGTATTAAATGTTACTTCATAAGATACTATATATTTACCATATAAAATAATGTTGTTTAATCCATTTTCCTCTAATTTAGTTATTAGAGCCAATAAACTATCATAATTAGATGTTCCAGGAGGTATCAATGTATCTGTAGATGTCCATTCACTTGTTGTATACCATCCAATAAATGTATCAGTTGAATTTGTAGGATTTAGAATACTACTTGAATTTAGGTTTTCTATAGTTAGTATTGTATCATCAAATGTATAAATACCATTAACATCAACATAACTAATTGTATACTCTTTTACACTATATTGTGCATATATGTCATATGTTTGACCATTTTCTACTGTTATAGTGTCATATAATGAACCGCCTGTTTCACTTGTAAACCAGTTAGTAAATTCATAGAAATTTCTATTAGGAATACTAATTGTTGGAATTATTGGCGTTACACCATTAAATATATTATATGATGTTGATTGTGTTTGAGCATTACCATCTGCATCATAGTAATGGTAATTAACAGTATAAGATCCACTAGGTGTTTGTGCAACCCAATAGGTTCCATTAGATAGGTAATTTGTAGAATTTGAAAAATTCTGATTATCAATTCCGCTTATATTTCCCTTAGCATAAACAGTATTTCCACTTTCTGATGAATTATCTGTTATCGAAATTGATGCTGTTCCAATATATAATTGAGCCCCATCTGCATTAGTAATTATTCTACCACCAATGCTTTGATTAGCATTACATATTCCGTTTACTTCTAAATATGCAGCATCCATAGTAGTAGGATATTTTTTCCCACCATCTGTTTGATTATAAATATCATAAAAAACACAATTTTGATTTATATTTAAACTAGCACCTTGATCTACTACAAATTTTGTACCAGGCATAAATTTTAGTTTAGTTGATAACGTAGTAGTTCCTGACTTTATATTAATTTGTAATTTCCATGGAATTGGACAATAATACTTTGAAGTACTTATATTTACAGTAAAAACTAAAATTTTCATCGTTAGTGTAACATTACCTGTCTCCGCTGTTCCATTTATCATTATATTCATAAAGCCATTTTCATTTGTTACACCTGTAGTATTACTAGTGTTATACTTAATTGTGATAGTGCCTGAATTAATCTTAAATAGAGCTTGGCTATCAGATTGTGCACCAATAATGTAGATTTTTTGATTATAATGTGTATCATTTGTTCCAATATATAAATCAGCTAATCCCTCATAACGAGCTCCACTATTTATTATTATTTGAGGATGAATATTTGGCATATCATATAAATTGAATGGACATATTCCTTTAGAATCTAGATCTCGCGAAATGCTTCCTCCTTGAAAATCATAAATAACAAAAGGAGCTGACAATATACTACCAAACATATTTACTTGACTGCCATTATTTGATGAAGACTCTTTAATGTATCCAAGACAGTAAATATTGCCATAACTATTAATTTTAGAATTATTTTGTAGAACAATCTGAGTATAATTTCCTGATGTCTGTCCACTAATACCAGCACTACTATTTCCAACAACACCATCTATATTAATTGTACCTTTATTTGTTAGCACTGTATTTGTTGTAATCGTCAATGTATTTTTTAAGTAAGCATTGGGGTTTGCATCTGCAAAAGTACCAGCAGTCCCCTTTCTATTATTAACAAAACTACCAACATTATATACAAGATACAACGTAACTCCACTATCAATGGTAATTGATTCTGATAATTTAGGGTTTCTCCCTGGAATCAAATAAACTTCTTTTCCATATGTACCAAAATTAGCTGATGTTATAGCTCTTGCAACAGTACCAAAATACATATTACTAATTGTCGCAACAGCAAAGATTTCAATACTACCATAATATACATAATCATTATAATTTGTATTAGATGATTTAAAAGTAATTTTTACTGTTCCTGATGAAATCATACTATCTTTATCAGTACTATCAACAAAAACAACTTTGCTTTTATCAACTGATGAGGTACAACTTAATGTTTCCCCTTTAACACCAGTTAATTTACCACCACTTACATTAATATCATCACCTTCAATATAATTTGTATTAGTTATTGATGGGTTTTCCGTAAGGGTCATATTTGCTTTATTAATAGCAAAACGATAATTATTTGATGTATCAGTTATCGCATAATTTTTAGCTTTTTCACCTGTTAATGTAGCGACTGATGTATGACCACCAGCATTTATTGCTCCTGTAACAGAAATAGATACTTTATCTTTATCTATGTTCAAAATACCTGGACTAGCTACATCATCAGTATATTGTACTGATACAGTTGGTGTATGTGCATTACCATCATATGTTACAGTTGTATATGACCAACTCAAATCAATATCTCGTTTACTAATTGTAAAATATACCGTTGTACTACCAGATGTACATCCTGATTTAGATGCATTTATTGTTACATTATAACCTGATGCATCTGTTGGTAATCCATCTATTTCGTTTGATGAAAGATTGTTATAACTATATGTAAGTGTTGCATCATTTACTTCTTCTTTACTTAATTCGTTTCCTTCTGAATCTTTAGTACTTAAGTATACCTTAATACCACTTGGTCCTTGAGCTGTACCATTATATACTGATTTTTGTTCATCAGCTACTTCTACTGAAAGTTCTTGTACTAATGACTTAATCACAAATGTATTTGGCGAATTACTTACAATATAATTGGAATTATCTGTTGTAGCTATAGCACTATAGGTTCCAATATCAGTTGGTCCACTTGCATAGCCATCAACAGAAACTGTTACATTACAAGTATCACCACTTATTAATCCACTTGTAATTGTTGCGGTTGGTAAGTGAGGACTACCATCATAATTAATAGTTGTATTACTCCATAATACTTCTAATGATTTAGGAGATATTTCAAAATTATTAGTAAGAATTATCGTAATAGTTTCAAAAGTATCTACTCCAGTATTTTTCTTGTACTCTACTTTTATTTCGTATGTCCCCGCATTCTTAGGACCAATTGTTTCTGTACATTTAATATAATCTGATGAACCACTTTCCTTATAATAGAAGGTTAGTTCACTTGTATCAAGGACTTCACTAGTTGGTAACTGAATACTACCGTTATAGGTGTATGCATTATTACAAGATAAATCTAGATATTTTTTTACAACATCGCTTGTTACATTACTTGGTTTTATCATGGTTTTACTCGATATTACCCAAATGGAATAACCGATGCTGAAGATAGAAAAGAGCAAGATTAGAATGATAAAAATCGATAAATATTTTTTTATTCTCATACTTATCACCTACTAACTTTCATTACCTGTAAATCGAGCCGAAAGTGAGAAGTTAAAATCGGATTGATTAAATGCATTATATAAAGTTGTTTTAAAATAATCTTGATCTAAAATAGTAAACTTATAAGATAATTTAACTAATACTGTTGTATTAGAATTATCTAATGTAATACGTACCGAGCTTTTAGTTCCTTCATTATTTATTTCTTCAGCATATGACATTACATTTTCACCTATTTTAACATTAATTTCTTTTCCAAATTTAGAACTATTGTTAAAGATATTGGTATTAGTTGTACATTCTAAATCAATGTAAAAACTAATGGTTTTACATG
>JBJEEE010000101.1:0-24292 GCA_051872775.1 Bacilli bacterium | reverse complement strand
ATGATTTTACAGAACCCTTTTTTATTTGTTTAAGCACTATTTGTTTTAAAAAAATCTAAAAAATAGTGTGTTTAGTTTGACAAATTGGCATAAATTTACTATAATAAATGGTGCGTGCAATGACGCTTATACTATAAATACAGAAACTAAAAACTATGTGGGAGAGTGACTGTATCACTCATAAACCACATCACACAGACAATTAAAGGAGGTGTGTCTCGTGGCAAAAGCTAAACAAATTAAAAAAGTCGTTAAGCTACAAATTCAAGCTGGCAAGGCAAATCCAGCTCCTCCAGTTGGACCTGCACTAGGTCAAGCAGGAGTAAACATTCAACAATTTTGTAGTCAATTTAATGACAAAACATCAGGAATGATTGGTTATGTTATCCCTGTTGAAATTACTGTTTATGACGATCGTTCATTTACATTTATTACAAAGACCCCACCTGCATCTGACTTATTAAAGAAAGCCGCAGGCGTTTCTAAAGGTTCTGGTAATTCTAAAAAGACTAAAGTAGGAACTATTAGTCGTGCTAAATTATTAGAAATTGCACAAATGAAGATGCCAGATTTAAATGCTTATACAGTAGAAGCAGCTGCTAATATTGTAGAAGGTACCGCAAGAAATATGGGTATCGTTGTAGAAGACTAGTCTTCAAAAATAGATTGTAACACATAATATGTGTGAATCTAATTGTGGGAGGTAAATCCCGTTTATACCACATTTAGGAGGAAATATAAAATGGCAAAAAGAAGTAAAAAATACCAAGAAGCTTTAAAACTAGTTGATCGTAGTAAGAAATATAGTCTTACTGAAGCAGTTGAATTAGTTAAAAAGACAAGCACTGCCAAATTTGATGCTACTGTTGAAGTTGCAATTCGTTTAAATATTGACCCTCGTAAAGCTGAACAAAACCTTCGTGGTGCTGTATCATTACCTCATGGTACTGGTAAAACAGTTCGCGTTTTAGTTATTACAAAAGGTGCCAAAATTGATGAAGCATTAGCAGCAGGTGCAGATTATGCTGGCGAAGCTGAATATCTTGAAAAAATTAAAGGCGGATGGTTTGAATTTGATACTGTAATCGCTAGCCCTGATATGATGGGTGAACTTGGTAAACTTGGTCGTATTTTAGGTCCAAAAGGATTAATGCCTAATCCAAAAACTGGTACAGTAACAAATGATATTGAAAAAGTTGTAAAAGAATTCAAAGCTGGTAAAGTTGAATATCGTACTGATAAAGTTGGTAATATTCAAGTTCCAGTTGGAAAAGTTTCATTTGATAGTCAAAAATTAATTGAAAACATTGCAACAATCTACCGTCAAATGATGCGTATTAAACCTGCAACAGTTAAAGGTGTATATATGCAAAACTTTACAATTACCTCTACTATGGGCCCTGGCATCAAAGTTGCTATTGACTCAATCGAATAGTAGATTCAAAAATAATTAATTAAGATTTATAGGTATATAGTATAAAAGTCTCTGCCGTAGACAGTAGGTGCTAGTAATAGCTTAATTTCCTACCGAGGAAAAATTTCAGGAGGTGAAAACAATGAATGAAGCGACAATCGCTAAAAAACAAGAAGAGGTCCAAGCAGTAGTTGAGAAAATCAACCATTCTGGATCCACAGTATTCGTTGATTACCTAGGATTAACAGTAGCTGAAGTAACTGAACTTCGTAAAAAGCTACATGCTGAAAACTGCGAAATGAAAGTTGTTAAAAACAATATTCTACGTCGTGCAGCTGATGTAACAGGACACAATGGTGTAGATGAACATTTAGTTGGCCCAAGTGCAATGGTAACTTCTCAAGACGAAGTTACAGCTGCTAAGTTAGTTTATGCGTTCTTAAAAGAACATGAAAAACTAACTGTAAAAGCAGGTATTGTTGGTGGTGAAGTAATGTCTGAACCACAATTAAAAGCATTATCTTCTTTACCAAACAAAGAAGGTATGGTTTCTATGTTATTAAGTGTACTACAAGCTCCAGTACGTGGACTTGCATGTGTAATTAAAGCAGTATCAGAAAAAGAATAATTAATTAGGAGGAACAAACGAAATGGCAAAAATTAGTAAAGAAGAATTTATTGCTGCTATTAAAGAAATGAGCGTTTTAGAATTAAACGATTTAGTAAAGGCAATTGAAGAAGAATTTGGTGTAACAGCCGCTGCTCCAGTAGCAGTTGCTGCAGGTGCTCAAGAAGCAGTTGAAGAAAAATCTAACGAAGTTAACCTAGTACTTGTAAGTGCTGGTGCTGGTAAGATTGGCGTTATCAAACTAGTTCGTGAAGTAACAGGCTTAGGCTTAAAAGAAGCTAAAGAATTAGTTGACGGTGCTCCAAAAGCTGTTAAAGAAAAAATCACACCAGAAGAAGCAGAAGCTCTTAAAGCTAAATTTGTTGAAGCTGGCGCTGAAGTTGAAATTAAGTAATTTCAAAATAGCTTATTAACCTGAGTATCTTTACTCAGGTTTTGTTTTTAAAGGTGGTGACATAATGAGTAATCAATATTTTGAAAATAATGATAGCCTAAAAAGTGAAGAAAGAGAAATAAAATTTTATTTTATGGGTACTAATCTAAAATTCATTGTTGATAATGGAGTTTTTTCAAAAAGCAATGTTGATTTTGGTAGTAGTCTTTTATTACGAGAACTTATGATCAAAAAAGAAACAACTAAGGTTCTTGATGTAGGGTGTGGGTATGGACCAATCGGCATCACAATCGCGAAGTGCCATCCACTGTTAAATGTGGATATGGTTGATATTAATCTTAGAGCGCTTGGTCTTGCAAAGAAAAACGCTACATTAAATAATGTTGATAATGTCACCATTTTTGAAAGCAATATTTATGAGAATGTTACTTCTAAATACGATTTAATAATTACTAACCCACCTATCAGAGCGGGTAAAAATATTGTTCATTCAATTCTTTTAGAAGGATATAATTATTTAAATAACAAGGGATCATTATGGTGCGTTATTCAAAAGAAACAAGGAGCTGAATCTGCGTTAAAAGCACTTAAAGAAAAATATCAAGAAGTTATTATTCATGCAAAAGATAAATTATATTATATTATTGAAGCCATCAAAATAAACGAATAGTTCTATAATAAATTAGTTATTATAGAACTTATTTTTATTACGTCATATTTATTTATAACTTTATAATAGGAAATATTTGTTAATATATTTTTTGAATTTTTGACTCTTTTTTGCTAATGTTTTGATAAATTATAATAATTTATTTTGTTTTATCTAAAATTTCTTTTTATATAATTAGTAAAAAAAGTATATTTTAGTTGACAAAATTACCAAAAGATAGTATAATAAATCATTATGATATAATGTGGTAGAACGCTCATTTTTTGAGGATACCAGTATCTCAAATAAATATAAAAGAGGTGGATAATTTGAGTTACAAAAACATTCAATATGGTAGAACAAGAGTACGTAGAAACTATGCTAGAGTTCAAACAAATGTTGAACTTCCAAACTTAATTGCTGTTCAGACTGAATCATTCAAGTGGTTACTAGGGGAAGGACTTGATGAGGTATTTAGAGAAATATCACCAATAAAAGACCATGGTGATGGTGAAAAGTTTGAACTTCGTTTTGGTGAACATGAATTTGACGAACCCGAATATTCAATTAAAGAAGCTAAGATGCATAGTATCAACTATTCACGTGCTTTAAGAGTAAAGGTTGAATTAGAAAATAAAGAAACGGGCGAAGTAATCGAAGATAAAGTTTATATGGGTGATTTCCCTGTTATGACTCCATGGGGCACATTCATTATAAATGGATCTGAACGTGTAATTGTTACTCAAATCGTTCGTTCTGCAGGTGCTTTCTTCTCATCTGAAGCAGATAAGAAAACCGGGCAAAAAATGTATAAGGGACAAATTATTCCTACTCGTGGAGCTTGGATTGAATTCGAAATGGGATCAAAAGATATTTGGTATTGTAAACTAGATAAATCCAAAAAGATTCCGCTTACTACTTTCATCCGTGCTTTAGGTGTAGCAGGTTATTCTGATATCTATGAGTTATTTTTAGGCCCTAAGGATTCAAGACCTCGTCGTTTGACAACTTTATTTGAAAATACTTTTAAGAAAGATGAATGCTTCGCTGAAGATGACTCTATTCGTGCTGTATATGATGTGTTAAGACCTGGTGAAAAAACTAGTGCTGATACGGCTCGTAAATTTATTGCCAGTCGTCTATTTGAAGTACGTCGATATGATTTAGCTAGCGTTGGTAGATATAAATTAAATAAAAAGCTAGATGTTGTGGCTCGTGCTGTAGGTCATACATTAGCTGAAGATGTTATCAACCCAGAAACTAATGAAGTTATTCTTCCAAAAGATACAGAAATTAGTTATCGTAAAACTATTAAACAAGGTAATGAACTTGTAAGTACTTACGATATATTAGATCAACATCGTGAATGCTTACGCCATACTCATGAGTATGATGTTATGCTTGAAGGTAATTCAGTTGTTCTTGAAAGTTTAAATGTCTATGTTAGAACTAATGAAGGCCCAATTTATGTTCGTCTTCTTGGTAATGATCAAAGAGAAAATCGTAATCATGTTACCCTTTCAGATATTTTTGCATCAATATCTTATTATATTAATCTTCATGTTGGAGTTGGTAAAACTGATGATATTGACCATCTAGGTAACAGAAGATTAAACTTAATTGGTGAATTATTACAAAATCAATTTAGAATTGGTTTAATTAAACTAGAAAAGAATGTTCGTGACCGTATGTCAACATCTGTTGAAAGTAAATCGGTAAATCCACAAAATCTAATAAATATTAGACCACTTACATCAACTATTCGTGAATTCTTTGGTAGTAGCCAATTATCACAGTTTATGGACCAAATTAATCCATTGTCAGAACTTACTCACAAGCGTCGTCTTTCTGCATTAGGTAAAGGTGGTCTTTCCCGTGAAAGAGCTGGCTTTGAAGTTCGTGACGTTCATCCTTCACACTATGGTCGTATTTGCCCAGTTGAAACCCCAGAAGGTCAAAACATTGGTCTAATTAACTCACTTGCATCATATGCAAAAGTTAATCGTTTTGGTTTCATTGAAACACCATACTTAGAAGTTGAAAAGCGTCCATATAAACGTAGTGATGGTACAGAGGGTATTAGAGCTGTTATTACTGATCGAATGATATACCTTACAGCTGATAAAGAAGAAAAATATGTTATTGCGCAAGCAAACGTTAATATGGCAACAGACCCTGTAACTGGTGAAGTTTATATTGATGAAGAACGTAAAATAGTTGATGGTATTGAGGTTGTTAATGATTTAGTAATTGCACGTAAAAATGGCGAATTCGTAGAAAAACATATTTATGAAGTTGATTTAATTGACGTATCACCTAAACAAGTCGTTGCTATCTCTACCGCATGTATTCCTTTCCTTGAACACGATGATACAACTCGTGCCTTGATGGGTGCTAACATGCAACGTCAAGCTATTCCACTACTTAAACCAGAAGCTCCATTTGTTGGAACTGGTATTGAATATAAAGCTGCTCACGATTCAGGTGTTGCAATTTGTA
The DNA here is from genome assembly GCA_051872775.1 of Bacilli bacterium. Classification (GTDB taxonomy): domain Bacteria; phylum Bacillota_I; class Bacilli_A; order ML615J-28; family CAG-313; genus UMGS75. The sequence goes on along the minus strand of JBJEEE010000101.1, from coordinate 18,708 downwards.
GTGATGTCAACGGGGTAGTTACATATGTTGATGGTTTGCGTATTGAGGTTCTTGATGAATTTGGTGAAACTCATGAATATGAATTGACTAAATATGTTCGTTCCAATAACTCTACTTGCGTAAATCAACGTCCAATCGTTGTGGTTGGTGAAAAGGTAAAAGTTGGTGATGTACTTGCGGATGGACCATCAATGGATCAAGGAGAACTTGCATTAGGTCGAAATGTAGTTATCGCCTTTATGACATGGAATGGATATAACTTTGAAGATGCCGTTATTATGAGTGAACGTTTAGTTCAAGAAGATGTATATACATCAATTCATATTGAAGAATACCATGTTGAAGTTCGTGATACTAAACTTGGTAAAGAAGAAATAACACGTGACCTTGATGGTGAAAGTCGTGATTCAATTGCAAACCTTGACGAAAATGGTATTGTAATTATTGGATCAGAAGTTAAAGAAGGAGATACTTTAGTTGGTAAGGTAACTCCTAAAGGTCAAACTGAACCTACCCCAGAAGAACGCTTAAGTCAAGCATTATTCTCTGATAATTCAAAAGAAGTTCGTATAACTTCATTAAAAGTACCTCATGGTGGTGGTGGTATTGTTAATAAAATTGAAAGATTCTCTCGTAAAGGGGGAGCTGAACTTCCACCAGAAGTTAATGAAGTTGTTCGTGTTTATATTGTTCAAAAACGTAAGATTTCTGAAGGTGACAAAATGTCAGGTCGTCATGGTAATAAAGGTGTTATTTCCAAAATATTACCAATCGAAGATATGCCATTTATGTCTGATGGTACCCCAGTTGATATTATGTTAAATCCTCAAGGTGTTCCATCTCGTATGAATATTGGACAAGTACTAGAAATCCACTTAGGTATGGCTGCTAAGAAGCTAGGTGTTCATGTTGCAACACCAGTATTTGATGGTGTTCGTCATGAAGATTTAGTAGCAATTATGAATGAGGCTCGTGAAAAAGATATAGAGTTAGGACGAAAAGATCCTCGTCTTGCACGTGCTATTATTGATGAAAATGGTAAGACATATCTTTATGATGGTAGAACAGGACGTCAATTTGATAATAAGATTTCTGTTGGTGTCATGTATATGATAAAATTAGCTCACATGGTTGATGACAAACTTCATGCTCGTAGTGAAGGTCCATATACTTTAGTTACTCAACAACCAATGGGTGGTAAAGCTCAAAATGGTGGTCAACGTTTTGGTGAGATGGAAGTATGGGCACTTGAAGCATATGGTGCTGCACATACATTACAAGAAATGATGACAATCAAATCAGATGATATGATTGGTAGAAATAAAGTTTATAAAGCAATTATTGATGGAGAACCAATTCCTACTCCAGGAGTTCCAGAAGCCTTCCGTGCTCTTGTTAAAGAACTACAAGGCTTAGGTTTAAGAGTTCGTTTAATTGATGAAAACGGCCGTGATGTCGCTAATGAAAGTTTAGTTGACCAGATTGCGGAAGTTCAAGCAAGTAAACGTGGAATTATGTAAAGAGGTGAAAGTTTTGAGTAGATACAAAGAGATACAAATTGGTATTGCATCACCTGAAGATATAATTTCTTGGGCAAATCCCGTTTTACAAGGTAAAAAATTCACTTATAATCCCCTTCAAAAAGATAAAGTAGTTTATATTGATGATGATGGAAATGAAGTTGAATATACTTTAAAGGGTGAAGTAAAAAAACATGAAACAATCAACTATCGTACATTAAAACCAGAACGTGATGGATTGTTTTGTGAAGTAATATTTGGTCCAACTAAAGATTATCAATGTGCATGTGGACGTTCTAAGAAAAATATCGGAGAACATAAAGTATGTGAAAAGTGTGGCGTTGAACTTACCGAAAGTAAAGTAAGACGTGAAAGAATGGGATATATCGCATTAGCTGCTCCTGTTGTACACACATGGTATTTAAGAAATACACCAAGTAAAATAGCTATTTTACTTGATATGAAAACGAAAGATGTAGAAGATATCGTATATCTAGCTTCATACATTATTACAGAAGTTATGGATGAGGATAATGAAGAATTACATGTTGGACGTATCTTAACAGAACAAGAACATAGTGTCTTTAAACGTCGTTATCCATTCAAATATCGCGCTAAAACAGGGGCTGAAGCAATTAAGTATTTATTAAAACAACTTGATTTGCCTCAAATTGTTGCGGATATTAGAAGTGAACTTCATTCGGCTCCTAAACAACGTCGTGAAAAATTAATCAAACGATTAGAGATTGCGGAAGCATTTTGTAAATCAGACAATAAACCAGAGTGGATGGTAATGGATGTAATTCCTGTTATCCCACCTGATTTAAGACCAATGGTTCAACTAGATGGTGGTAGATTTGCTACAACTGACTTAAACGACTTATATCGTCGTATAATTAATCGTAATAATCGTTTACGTAAGCAATTTGAACAAAATGCTCCAGATTTAATTACAAAAAATGAAAAACGTATGTTACAAGAAGCTGTTGATGCCCTAATCGATAACTCTAAACGTAACAAACATATGCTTGTTGACAAGAATCGTCCTCTTAAATCTTTATCAGATATCCTAAGAGGTAAGCAAGGACGTTTCCGTCAAAACCTTCTTGGTAAACGTGTTGACTATTCTGGACGTTCAGTTATTGTTATTGGACCAGATCTAAAGATGTATCAATGTGGTATACCAAGAGAAATGGCTTTAATATTATTTAAACCATTTATTATTAGTTATTTACGTAATAAAGAATTACAAAATTCTGTTGAAATTGCACCTGGTATTATTCAGTCTCCATCTTCAAGAGATCGCTCTGGTATTCAAAAAGCTAAAAAGCTAATTGAAACTGGTGCACCAGAGGCTATGGAAGCTCTTGAAAAGATTATTGTAGAACACCCTGTTTTATTAAATCGTGCTCCTACATTACATAGACTTTCAATTCAAGCTTTTGAACCAAAACTAGTTGAAGGAAAAGCTATTAGACTTCATCCACTAGTTACGACTGCATTTAATGCTGACTTTGATGGTGACCAAATGCCAGTTCATGTTCCACTATCTGAAGAAGCTCAAGCTGAAGCTCGTTTATTAATGCTTGCTTCTAAAAATATCTTAGCTCCAAAAGATGGTAAACCAATCGTTACTCCTTCACAAGATATGATTCTTGGTAACTATTATTTAACAATTGAAAATAGTCAATGTGCTCGTGAATATAAAACTTATGAAGAAGTAATGGAAGCTTATAAAAAACAAATTATTTCATACTTTACAACTATAGTTGTAAATGACGATGAAATTTATCGTAATGTTAATGATTTAAAACTTGCGGTTGAAAGTGGAAGTTGTCCAAGTGTTGGTAATTTCTACATCCCTGCTCGTGAAGGTCGTTCATATCACAGTGTATCAGAAGTTGAAATGGCTTATGAACGTGGTGACATTGATTTCCATACAAGAATTGTCATTCCTGCTTCCGCAATCGGACGTCGTTTTGTTCAATTAAGTGATAAAATAGAAGTTGGAAGTCCAGAATATCTTGCTATTGAAAAGAAAAATGAAGAACTTACAAGTAAATATTTAATTACTACTTATGGTAAAATCATTGTTAATCAAATTTTCCCTGATAATTTTGCATATGTTAATGAGCCTACCCTTGATAACTTAACTAAAGGTACGCCTGAACGTTATTTTGTTGATCATGGTGTTAACTTTAAAGAATACATTGCTGCAGCTAGTCTTGTTTCACCATTTAAGAAGAAATTCTTAAGTTTGATTATCAGTGAAGTATTTAAACAATCTAAACTTGCGGAAACATCTAAAACCCTTGATAAGATGAAAGATATTGGTTTCTATTATTCAACAATGGCTGGTATTACAGTATCTGCTTTTGACGTAGTAAAAATTGAAGCTAAGGATGAAATCATTGAAGAAACAGAAAAACTTGTTCAACGTTATAAACAAATGTATCGTCGTGGTACAATGAAAGATTCAGAACGCCATCGTATTATTGTTGATGCTTGGCTTGGTGCAACAAGGAAGATTGAAGAAGCTATTGCCTCAATCATGAAAGAAAACGCAACAACAAATCACATCTTCATGATGGCCGACTCAGGTGCCCGTGGTAGTGCTTCAAACTTTACACAACTTGCCGGTATGCGTGGATTGATGGCTAAACCTGATGGTGATAGTATGGAAATTCCAGTTAAAGCTTGCTTTATTGAAGGTATGTCGATGTCAGAGTTCTTTATCTCCACTCATGGTGCCCGTAAAGGTTCTACCGATACAGCCTTAAAGACAGCTGAATCAGGTTACTTAACAAGACGTTTAGTTGACGTTTCCCAAGATGTTACTGTAAAACAAGTTGACTGCGGAACCGATAAAGGTATGGTAGTTACGGCTTTATATAAAGATGGACATGACGGCAAACAAGGTGACTTGATTGTATCATTAAAAGATCGTATTGTTGGTCGTTTTGCCGCAAAACCAGTTTATGGAAGAATTGATCGTAAACTAACACTTCTTGTCGATAAAGGTGAATTTATTACATCTGAGATTGCTGATAAGATTGTGGCATGTGGAATAGAGGCAGTAGAAGTAAGAACATTACTTACTTGTGACTGTGAAAACGGTGTATGTGTAAAATGCTATGGATCTGACCTTTCAACTACTGATGTTGTTGAAAATGGTGAAGTAGTTGGTATTGTTGCGGCTCAATCAATTGGTGAACCTGGTACCCAACTTACCATGCGTACTTTCCACTCTGGTGGTGTTGCTGGTGATGATATCACTCAAGGTCTACCTCGTATTCAAGAATTGTTTGAAGCTCGTGAACCTAAAGGAAAAGGAATTATCTCCGAAATAAAAGGTACAGTTGAATCAATTACACCAAAAGGTGATAACCGTTTTGAAATTAAGATTAAGAGTCCACTTCCAAATAACGATAAGACTTACCTAACAGATAGTGGTAAGAAACCTATTGTTAAAGTTGGTCAAGAAATTAATCCTGGTGACCTTGTTTCAGAAGGTTTAATTCATCCAAAAGAATTACTACGTGTTGCTAGTGTTGACGCAGTTGAAAAATATATCATTAAAGAAGTTCAAAAAGTATACCGCTCACAAGGTGTTGAAATTTGTGACAAACACATTGAGATTATCGTTAAACAAATGCTTCAAAAAGTGGTTGTTATTGATGAAGGTGGAACTGACTTACTTCCTGGAACCTTTATTTCTAAACCTGAATTACTAAAAGTAATTAAAGATTGTCTTGAAAAAGGAATTAGAGTTCCTGTTGTAAAACCAGTTATTCTTGGAATTACTAGAGCATCCCTAAAAGCAGATTCATTCCTTTCTGCCGCATCATTCCAAGAGACAACTCGTGTTTTAACAGAAGCTGCTATTCGTGGTAAGGTTGATAAACTTGAAGGATTAAAAGAAAACATCATTATCGGTGGTTTAATCCCTGCAGGTACAGGTTTAGTATCAGAAGAAGATATTCATATTAAGCCAACGGAAAACGATGAAGCTGAATACGATATTCCAAGTAAAATAAACTAATAAGGATGCATTTTATGCATCCTTTATCTTTTAAAAATGATTATATATAAAAAGGTGATAAGATGACCAGTAAAATCGTATGTTATGGATGTAGAGATTATGAAAAAGAATCATTTGAAAAACTTGGCAAAATGTATGGATATCATTTAGTTTTAAAAAGTGAATTTTTAACAAATGATAATGTCCAAGATGCATTTGGATATGAAAATATCATGATTAGAGGAAATTGCTTTTTAGATGGTGGTAGTTTGCGTCTACTTAAAGAGCACGGGTTAAAATATCTTCTAACAAGAACTGTCGGATTTAATCATATTGATTTAGCAACAGCTCAAGCAATAGGACTAGAAGTAGCAAATGTTCCAAGCTATTCACCTAATGCAGTGGCGGAACTTGCGGTAACGTTTGCGATGATGTTACTTAGAAATGTATCATATGCTACACTTCAATGTGCCAATGCAGATTTTAGAGTAACAAGCAAAATGTTTTCTAAAGAAATAAGAAGTTGTACGGTTGGAATTATTGGCTGTGGTAGAATCGGTAGAACAACGGCTTCCCTTTTTAAGGCCTTAGGTGCTAATGTAGTTGGTTATGATGTGAATCAAAACCTAAAAAGCGATGCCAATATTAAATATGTTGATATAGATGAATTACTATCAGTATCAGATATTATTTCTTGCCATATACCTTATATTAAGAACGTAAATGATAATTTCATTAATAAAGATATGATTGGCAAAATGAAAGATGGAACCATTTTAATCAATACAAGTAGAGGTGAAATCCTCGATTTAAAAAGTGCAGTAGATGCTGTCAAAAATAATAAACTTGGTGGTCTTGCGGTTGATGTAATTAGTAATGAATTGGATCTTTTCTTTAAAGTTTGGCATAAAGAAGATTTAAAAGATACATTATATGGGGAAATGATTGAACTATATCCTCAAGTTTTAATTACACCCCATATTGGATCATCAACGCAAAATGCTTTAAATGATATGATTGAAATATCATTACAAAATCTAAAAGAATACCAAGAAAAAGGATTCTGTTCCAATTCTTTACTAACCCATAGTAAATAAGGACTAAAGATTACAGTGAAATTGTCAAGTAAATATAGATACAGTTTAATAGGTTAAAAAAGGTCTATATTTATTTTATCATTTCATTCAAAACTTTAGTCTTTTTTAATAAAGTGTGGTATAATAAATAAAAAGGAGGTGTTCTATATGTTTGCAAGCATTATTGTTAATGTTCCTAGTAGTAATGTTGATATGGCTTTTACGTATATAGTTCCTAAACAATATGAGACTCTCATCAAAGTAGGTACAAGAGTAAAAGTACCATTTGGAAATAGTGATCGTACGATTATGGGATATGTGATTAGTATCAAAAATAACTTCAATCAAGAAGATATAAACTTAAAAGAAATTGTTGAACTTGTTGATTTAGAACCAGTTATTAGCGAACAACAATTAAAACTTGCGATGTACATTAAAGATGATACGTTATGTCCTCTGATTAGAATATTAAATCTAATGATTCCAGAAAGCCTCCAACTTAAACCAATAAAGTATTTTCAAATTATGGATTATCAATCCATCGATGCTAATCTTGCAACAATATTTGCGGGTAAAAGGGTGATAAAGTACACAAAAGAACTTGATCAATATTTGCCAAAAATAAAGAAAGCAATTGATCTTGGTCATATTAAAGTAACCTATGATGCGGTAGAAATAACCAAAGAAAAGTATGAAACTAAGTATAGTTTAAACCAATATCTATATAACATATCGCAAAAAGACTTTCGTCCCATGCATCAAGAAATGATTAATATGCTAATTGGAAAAGAACCACTTACAAAAAATGATATTTTAGATTGTACAGGAATGTCAATGTATTTATTTGATAAGCTACTTAAACTAAATTTATTTAAAGAAACCAAAGTAGTAGTATCAAGGGTTAAAGAACATAATATTGCTGTAAATAATCGTTATGTCAAAAGTGTAGAAACTTATGACGAAGTAGTAAATAAACTAGAAGACACTCCTAAACCATTATTATGGATATCCAAAAATGTGATTGAAACAGAAGGAGTATTGGAAAGATTAGTAAGGAAAAATATCGCAAATAATGATACAACATTAATCTTATGTCCAGATATTATTAGTAGTTATAAGATTTCAAGTCAGATTAGAATCAAAACAGGTTCTAAAGTAGCTTGTATTAACTCAAATTTATCGAAACAAGAATATTTAGATTTATATAATGAAATAAAGAATGATGAATATCGAGTTATTGTCTCAACCCCTAAAGGTGCTTTTTTAGAGTATCCTAATCTTAAAACTATTGTTATGCTTGATTCAGAAAACGATTGTTACTATAATGATCAAAGTCCACGCTATGATTTAAAAAAAGTTATGCATATAGCATCAAATATTTATAATGCTAAACTATGCTATCATACTTATTTTCCATCACTTGAAGAGTATGTAAAAGGACTAAAAGAGACATATACGCTGATTGAACATCAAGATTTTGAAAACGATAGTATTAATGTTCAAGTAATTGACTTAAAGAGTGAGTTATTAAGAGCAAATAATTCGAAGATTTCACATAAGTTATTGCAAAAGATAAAAATAACTAAAATGATGCATAAACAATCTCTATTGATTTCTAATCGTAAGAACTACAGTAACTTTGTTATGTGTCGCTCATGTGGAGAAATTGTAAAATGTCCAAAATGCGATATTGCCTTACAATATAATAAGAAAAACAATAATTTGTTATGTCCTGCTTGTGGATTACGATTTAATATGGTTAAAACATGTGGAAACTGTGAAAGTGAAAACTTCTTAATGGAAGGAACCGGAATTGAACAAATCGTCGAAAACTTGCATGAACTTCTACCTGATTATAAGATCGCAACGATTGTTGCATCTAATTATGATGAAGTATATCAAATCATGAATAAGATCGAAGGAGAAGATATAGATATTATTGTTTCAACCGATTTGCTTTCACGTAGTATAATGGATAAGAATATTGGTCTTGTCGCAATAATTGATTTAGATGAGATTATTGGATGCCCAAGTTATTTATCAAATGAAAGAGCTTACTCAATGCTATTGCATGCAAGACAAAAAATAATGGATAATCAAGATTCATCAATGATTATTCAAACGTATCATCCAGATAATTTTGTTGTCAATGCTTTTATTTGTGGTGATTATAAAACTTACCTTAAAACAGAAATTAATAATCGTAAATTGCAAAAGAATACGCCTTTTTATGTTATCAATCGCCTTTTTGTTAAGGGTAAGTATGAAGAAGTATTTAAAGAAGCATGGAATATAAAAAAGATGTTACAAGAATTACTTCGAAATAAAGTATATATTATTGGACCAACATATAATAAGATGCATCAAGCAGTTCAATTAATAATAAAACATCAAGAAAAAGAAATAGAAGAATATTATAAAAAGATATATGAGTTTTATCAAACATCATCGGTTATGATTATCTTTGATAAATATCCTAAATATTTATAATTAATAGAAAGGAACTTGAAAAATGTTAAAAATTGTATTTATGGGGACTCCACAGTTCAGTGTTCCGATTCTTGAAGCCCTTATTGAAAGATATGATGTCGTTGGAGTTGTAACACAACCAGATAAAAGAGTAGGACGAAAACAAGAACTTGTTTTTTCTCCTGTCAAAGAGTGCGCTATGAAACATCAAATTCCCGTTTTTCAACCTGAAAAAATAAGAAAAGAGTATGAAGATATTATAGCATTAAATCCTGATTTGATTGTTACAGCCGCTTATGGACAAATTGTAGGAACCAAATTATTAAATTATCCAAAGTATCATGCAATCAATGTCCATGGATCGCTATTACCTAAATATCGTGGTGGTGCACCTATTCAACATGCCATTATGAATGGAGATAAGAAAACCGGTATTACTATTATGTATATGGCTAAAGAAATGGATGCAGGAGACATGCTTGCAAAAAAAGAATTAACGATTACGGATGAAGACACTAGCGGAACGATATTTGAGAAACTATCATATATAGGAAGGGACTTGCTTCTTGAAGTAATTCCTAAACTAATTAGTGGTGATATTATTCCTGAAAAGCAGGATGAAACTCAGGTAACTTTTGCTTATAATATTACCAAAGAAGAAGAAAAGCTTGACTTTAATAAACCATCAATCCAACTTTTTAATCAAATCAGAGCTCTTAATCCTAATCCAATCGCCTATATGATGCTTGGAAATGATATTATTAAAGTATATAAAGCCGCATTATCAAATGTCTCACATCAATTATTACCTGGTAGTATTGTATCAGTAACAAAACGTGGTTTTTTAATGGCGTGTGGTCAAAATACTTGCCTTGAAATACTAGAAGTTCAACCTAGTGGTAAAAAAGTAATGAAAGCTAGTGATTTCGCTAATGGTGCTCTTCGTAAATATATGAAATGAGGTGTATCTATGGAACATAAATTATATTATTCAAGAGATGAAATGAAAAACTTAAATATACAAAAGCTTGCTGAAAGAGGTGTAACTGTCGAAGATATTGCGATAATTGCATATAATCAACAAAAGAAATATAGTGATGAAGTAAATTTCGAAGAATGCGTGGAAAGTGTTGAAAAAATACTTTCGCTTCGTGATGTATTTCACATTTTGCAACTAGGCGCCGAAATTGATCGCTTATGCGAAGAAGGAAAGTTTACAGGTCCTATTCAAGATATAATTAGATATGATCTTGGTGTATTTGGAGTTGATGAAATCCTTGGACTTGATCTAGCTCGCTTATATGGATCAGTAGGGCAAACCAATTTTGGTTATATCGATGTTGACAAACCAGGAATAGTTGCACAACTTAATAAAGAAGGAAAAGGGGATAAACAACATTGTCATACTTTTTTAGATGATATCATTGGAGCCATTGCAGCAGCCGCAACCACCCGTGTATCGCAGATTATCTCTGAGGAAAAAGCAACCAAGGAAGTAGCGTAAATATATTATGGAGTCAATTAAAACATTATATAAAATAGGATATGGACCATCGAGTTCACATACAATGGGGCCAGGATATGCAGCTGAAAAGTTTTTAAATAAAAATATTACCGCAACTCATTTCAAAGTCGAATTATATGGTTCCCTTGCCTTAACAGGTAAAGGCCATATGACCGATGCAATCATAAAAAAAGTATTAGGGGAAAACCGCACTGAAGTTATTTTTAATTATACAACTATATTTTCATACCACCCTAATGCTATGCATTTTTGGGCTTATAATGATGACAAAGTAATTGATGAATGGCAAGTATATAGTATTGGTGGTGGCGATCTTCGCGAAGAAGGCGAAGCAAGAACAACCAATAAAAAAAGCATCTATCCTCACAACCATATGGAAGATATTATTACCTATTGTCAAGAAGAAAAAATCACTTTACCCGAATATGTAAAGCGATTTGAAGATGATAATATAGAACAATATTTATATAAAGTAATGCAAACAATGAAAAACTGCATTCAAAAAGGAATTGTAACAGAAGGTGTACTTCCGGGAAGATTAAAACTCCCTAGAAAAGCGGCTAAGTTTTATCACAATTTCCTAAAAACAATGCGTATAAACGAATTAATATATGCTTACTCTCAGGCAGTAAGTGAAGAAAATGCTAGTGGCAATGTAGTTGTGACGGCACCTACATGTGGATCAGCGGGAGTTTTACCAGGTGTAATCTTTGCATTTCAGTATTTCGAAAAAATAAGTGATGAATTAATAATCAAAGCTCTTATGGTAGCAGGATTAATTGGAAATATCGTTAGGACAAACGCTTCAATTTCTGGGGCGGAAGTAGGATGCCAGGGTGAAATTGGGGTTGCTTGTAGTATGGCCTCAGCCGCTTTAACATTTTTACATGGAGGTAGTACTAGAACGATTGAATATGGAGCAGAAATTGCCCTAGAACATCATTTGGGATTAACGTGTGATCCTGTTGATGGATTAGTACAAATTCCTTGTATTGAAAGAAATGCTATCGCTGCCCTCTCCGCATGTAATTCAGCCGATTATGCTATACTATCCGGAAGTAAACATACGGTAACCTTAGATAGTGTAATTGAAGTAATGAAAGAAACAGGCAAAGATTTGCAAGATAAATATAAAGAAACATCAACAGGTGGACTTGCCTTAAGAAATTAGCAAAAAAGGAACTAATATGGAAAATAACAATCAACAAATAAACAATAAAATAATTAAAATAGGAGCAACCCTAAAAGTTGACTTTGTTAGTCTATCACATGAAGGACTAGGAATAGCCAAAATAAATGGGTTAAACCAACATAACGAATATTACGAAAACTTTCCTATTTTTGTTTCTGGTGCTTTACCAAAAGAATCAGGAATTATTCAAATTACTAAACTTACCAAAACATATGGCTTTGGAGAGTTAGTAAAGATATTTCCTGATACCTATTCTTCAGATCGTACGACACCAATATGCAAGAATTATCCTACTTGTGGTGGATGTAATATAATGCATATGAATTATAAAGCACAATTACGATTTAAAGAACAAATGGTAAAAGAAACTCTAGAAAGAATAGGTTGTCTAGATAATGTAAAAGTAGAATCAATAATTGGAGCTAAGAATCCAATTTATTATCGAAATAAAGTTCAAGTGCCAGTTGGTCAAGAAAACAATAAAACAATAGCTGGCTTTTATAAACGTGATACACATCATATAATTCCCCTTGACAAGTGTTATATTCAACCATCATTTTCAACAGAAGTTACACAGTTTATTAAAAATCTTTTAAATGAGTATAAACTAGTTGGATATGATGAAAGACTCCATAAAGGAGATATTAGACACATACTTGTAAAATCTAATATAGATGGTGAAATGATGATAGTAATTGTTGCACTACATGAAATCAAAAACCATCTCGATATGATAGTAAAAAAAATAACTACACGTTATCCCTTAGTTAAATCCATTGTACTAAACATAAACAAAGCAAGAGGAAATACAATACTAGGAGATACAAATATTCTTTTATATGGTGATAAATTTATTACTGATACATTATGTGGCAAAAAGTTTATCCTTGGTGCAACATCTTTTTATCAAGTTAATCATGAACAAACAGAAACGCTTTATACAAAAGCATTAGAATTAGCTCATTTTACAAAAGCAGATACTATTATTGATGCATATTGTGGAATTGGCACAATTGGTATTATTGCATCAAAAGATGTAAAAGAAGTATATGGTGTCGAGATTGTAAAAGAAGCAATTGAAAATGCCAAAATGAATCTATCTTTAAATAAGGTTGAAAACGCTACTTATGTTGTAGGAAAAGCAGAAGAGCAAATTGTTAAATGGATGCATGATGGGTTAGCGGTAACTGGTATTGTCGTTGATCCACCACGTAAAGGTTGTGATGAAGCATTATTAGAAACAATTAAACAAATGAAAATATCAAAAGTACTATACATTTCATGTAATCCAGCTACTTTAGCACGAGACTTAAAGTATTTAACCCAAAATGGTTATACAATTCAAGTTGTTCAACCTATAGATATGTTTCCTCAAAGTTCACATGTTGAAACTATTGTAGTGCTTCAAGCTAATAAATAGTGTAATATAATCCAAATTAATTAAAGTACGATCCAATAAAAAGGATAGTACTTTTTTTTACTTATATCTAACATAAAAATAATTTATCTATTCTTCATAAATAGAGTTTAGTGGTACTATTTACTTATTATGATTAAGATTAGAGTTAACATTGTACTATTTTAGTATGAAAATGTGATAATTAATTGTGATTTGTTTATGTAAAAAAAAGAAACAATCAAGATTTCTAAATATCAATAATGTAAAAATTTCAATATATGAATAAAAATTATTTCAAATATTCAAAATTTACTATAGATTTTTTTTAAAAGATGTAATATAATATTGGTAATGGAGGATGTAACAATGAATAGTATTGGTGTAAAACTAAAAGAATTACGAAAAAAACAAAATATAAGTCAAGAGAAAATGGCAGAGATTCTAAATACAAATACATCTACAATAAGCAAGTATGAGAATGGATTAATGATTCCTGATGTAAATACAATAATTGCCATTGCACATTTTTTTAATACTTCAGTTGATTATTTGCTCGATTACCAGATTAAATCAATTGAGTATAAACAAATAATGAATCAAATTGACAATTGTATAAAGATGGGGAAGAAACATCATAATGAATCAGAAATTATACAACTGGTAAAAAGATTTCCATACAATCTCGATCTTATTTGTAAGGTTGAAAACTATTTTTATATGATTGCGAAAACCACCAAAGACCATAAGTATTATCAATATGCTCTTGAATACGAACTTAGATTACTAGAATTATCTGAACATAATGATGATGTTACGTTTGAACAAAAGAATATGATATATGAAACACTTGTTGAAATATACATAGGTTTGAAACAACCAGATAACGCAATTGATGTTATTAACAAATATAAAAGCATTACAAATAAAAACTTACTTTTAGGAGAAGCATACTTAAAGAAAGGCGATAATGATAACGCTCTAAATTTTCTTTCAATGAATTTTTTTGAAGGAGTAACTAAAATATTAAATGGAAGTTTATCAATAATTTATATATTATTAGTTTTACAAAAAAAGTATGAAGAAGCTTTACAGCATGTATCACTTTCAATTGATATACTAGAAAGCGTAATAAAAGATGAACGTTCTAACTTAACCAAAGCGGTTGCATCCTTATTATTACTTAAAGCTATAATTCTATGTTTGCTTGATCTTGATTATGCCCCGTGTTTAGAAGCTGCTATTAAAAAAGCAAAACAAGCAGGTGATGAGTATTCGATTGAATATGTAAATATGTTTTATGTTAAAGATGATGATTCATATACTTCTATTTTGGGTATTTTTGATTATGTAGAAGAAATCATGAACACTTTAATAGATAATGACAAAATAAGGAGAATTAAAGAATATTATGAGGCAAGAACAACAAATAAATAGGAAAAATTACTTAAGACAATTCTATAAAAAAAACAAATTAAATTTATTTATAAACGTTATTCTAACATTACTAGAGGTTGTGTTTAGTCTCGTTTTATCGCTTGCTTTAAAGTGGGTAATAGATATTGCAACTAGTGGTACAATTGAAAATATTAATTTTGCAACTATTTTATTATCCATTTTTATGGTTGCATATATTATTTACATCATACTTAAAATGATATTTAATCCTCTTCTAATAAAGAAATCAATTGTAAACTACAAAAAAACAGCTTTTATTAATATTTTTAAAAAAGATACCGCAAGTTTTAATAGTCAAGAGATTTCGAATTACGTTTCATCATTATCAAATGATATTAATTATATTGAAACCAAATATATGCAAAATATACTATCAATAATCGGTCAAACAACATTGTTAGTTGGATCCCTTGTAATAATGTTTTATTACAGCTTTGTTTTAACAATTGTTGCGATTGTGTCTTCAGTTTTACCTTTTGTAATTTCTCTTTTAATTGGAAATAAACTGGCGAAAAAAAACGAATTAGTATCTGTTGAAAATGAGAAATTTATGCATTTTATCAAAGATGTTTTTAGTGGTTTTTCTACAATCAAAGCTTTTAAGGCAGAGCAAAGAGTAAACACAATGTTTGAACAAAAAAATGAGAAGTTAGAACAAACCAAAGAAAAGCGCAATCAAACTAGTATTATGATTAATGGTATGAGTCAAGCAACTCAAATCCTTGTTCAATTAGGTGTATTCATTGTGGGAGCATATCTTGCGGTAACAGGTAAAGGGATAACTCCAGCCATTATAATTTTATTTGTTCAACTAATGAATTTTGTGGTTAGTCCAATTTCTCAACTTCCAATCGCGATTTCAGAATGTAAATCTTGTATTCCACTGATTGATAAATTTGTCGAATATACAAAGATTGACCCTAAAACCGAAAAAAAGAAAGTAGTTTTTCAAGATGAAATTGAACTAAATGATATTACTATTAAATACGATGACAAAGTAGTTCTAAATAATGTAAATTATAAATTTAAAATGAATAAGTCTTATGCTATTGTTGGTACGAGCGGAAGTGGTAAAACGACGCTATTGAACCTGATAATGGGTAAAAACTTAAATTACGAGGGTAATGTTTGTTATGATTCGCAAGAATTAAGGGATATCGATTTAGATTATTTATGTGAAAATATGACAATGATTGAACAAAATGTATTTGTTTTTGATGATACAATTAGCAATAATATTACTATGTATGAGGATACAGATCCCGAATTACTAAATCAAGTAATCGAAAAAGCAGGGCTTAAGAAAATAATAAATGATAAAGGACTTGATTTTAGATGTGGTGAAAATGGCAAGAACCTAAGTGGTGGTGAAAAACAAAGAATAGCCATAGCAAGAGGATTGCTAAAACAGTCAAAAGTTCTCCTTCTTGATGAAGTAACATCCGCCTTAGATAATCAAACCTCTGATCAAATATTTAATGAAGTTAATAAACTTGATGATGTAACCAAAATATTTGTTATTCATACCCTAAAAAAATCTTTTTTAGAAACATTAGATGAAATCATAGTAATAAATAAAGGACAAATAGTTGAAAATGGTTCATTTGATGATTTGATGAAGAAAAATGGTTTTTTTTCTTCCTTATATAATATAGGACAATAAAAAATAACCTGTCTGTAGTGAAGTGGATTATACTTCACACATACAGGTTATTTAAATTATTTTTTATTAATAATACTATCAAACTTCGCAATTTTACTATTTTGTCCTATGACAAGGATTTCATCATTTGGGTTAATGGTATCACTTCCTTTAGGAAGAAACACATTATTATCACGGTTAATTGAGATAATGTTAACCCCATACTTATTTCGTGAATCAAGTTCAATTAAAGCAGTAGGTTTAAAGTTAGGACTAACGCAGATTTTAAAGATTCCAAAATCAGTAGTAATTCTAAAATAATCAACTACATTTTCACTTAAAATACTATTAGCATATCTTACACCTGCAATCTTTTCAGGGAATATTACTTCATCTGCACCAATCTTATACATTATTTTTTCGTAATATTCATCATCAATTCTAACACTTACTTTTTTAATTCCTATTTCTTTCAAAACAATCGTAGTTAAGATTGTACTTTGAATGTTTTCACCGATCGTAACAATTGCATGCGAAATATTTTCCACGCCCAATTGTCTTAAGGCGTTTTCGCTAGTTGAATCACAAATAAAACAGTGTTCAATAAGATCACTAGCTCTTAAGACGGCTTCTTCATTAATGTCAATTGCCATAACTTCAACGTTTTGTTTAGACAATTCTTCAATAATTGAAAGTCCAAGACGACCAAGTCCGACTATTAAAAAACTTTTTTTCATATTTTCAATACTCCTATCCAATTATAATTGATTTTTTTACATACTTAACATCTGAAGTGTTATCAACTAGCCAATGTCTATTCCATAAATTCATGATTGTAAGAGGTCCAAGACGACCTGTAAACATAACGATACATAAAATCAACTGACTAGGGACAGTTAATTCGCATGTAATACCAGTAGAGTTACCAACCGTACCGAATGCTGAAAAAACTTCAAAAATAATTTCATCAAGACCATGTGATTTATTTTGTAAAATTCCAAAATTTAGTTCAATTGTTGACACTATTATACTCATTGTAAAAATAAATGATAAAGCAAGAACAACTAGAGTAAAAGCTTTAATTACTGATGCACTTGCAATTCTTCGGTTGAAAACAATAGGTTTCTTGCCTGTAGCGTAGGAAAACATACTGATAATTAAAACAAATAAAGTAGTTGTTTTAATACCACCACCAACAGAACACGGAGATGCACCAACAAACATTAAAATAATGTGTATAATAAAACCAGGTGTTCCACGTATTTCTGATAGATCCTTAGTTGCAAATCCTGCAGTTCGAGCAGAAACGCTTTGAAATAGCGCTTGTAAGAAATTCATATCAGTTAAGCCCCATAACAAAAGTGTTCCTATAATAATAAGGAATAAGGTTGTTATTAAGACAATCTTCGTATGTAACTGTAAATTTTTCCATCTTTTAAATGAAAGTAAATCTAGAATAACGATGAACCCTAATCCGCCTAATATAATTAAAACCATTGTATTGAGGTTAAAAAGAACATTTGTAGAAAACATTGTATCAGTTAAACTAGAAGCACCAAATAAATCGAACCCTGCATTGTTAAAACTAGAAATGGTATGAAATGCACTATAACCTAGAATTTGTATATCTGTATATCCTAAACCATCAAATCCAACTGAATATTTTAAAATAAAGAAATTAATAATAGTACCAACAATTTGAATAGAAAAAGTAATCAAAACAATTGCTTTTAATATACCAGAAATACCAACTGTCGAATCTTGATTTAAAGCTTCTCGTAATAGAAACTTGTTTCTAATACTAATTTTTATACCTAAAATAGTGATTACAAAAAGAGTTAGAGTTATTAATCCAAGTCCTCCAATTTCAATCAAAGTAGCAAGTACGATTTTTCCAAATAAAGTTAGTGTTTCTCCGATATTAGGAATAACGGATAATCCAGTAACACAAACTGCAGAAGTAGATGTGAAAAGTGCTTCAACAAAAGTTAGATTATCTCCAGTAGAAGCAAATGGAAGCATAAAACAAATAGTTCCAAGAAAAATTATAATCACGAAACTTAGTAATATAATAAGGAAAGGAGAACTTTTTTTCTTTTTCTTCACAAAGAGTCACCTCCTAAAGCATATAATATTATATCACATTATGCGTAAAGTGTAAAATAAAATAAATAATAAAAAAAGAAATGCATATTTTTAGACAAATCGAATAAAATTGAGTATAATATATAAGGTTATTTGCCGTAAGGCATGTGCTCTGAACTTCCATATTTGGATAGTTGAAAAAAATATATTACTTTGTGAGTCATATTTGTTGACATATAATTGATAAAGTGATATAATATTCTAGCGCGCTTAGGAAAGCGCAAATAATAATCGATCTTTGAAAACTAAATGTAACAGGTGGAG
>JBJEEE010000100.1:0-6315 GCA_051872775.1 Bacilli bacterium | reverse complement strand
TGGAACAAGCCATACCTCGCCACCTGGAAGCCATACATCTGGCATTTCTGTTTGCCAACCATTGACTATTTTTTGTTTAAATAGCCCATATTCATATCTTATAGAAAATCCCGTTGCTGGATAATCTAAAGAGGCAAGTGAATCCATAAAGCATGCCGCAAGTCTTCCTAGACCACCATTTCCGAGGCCAGCATCATTTTCTTGCTCATACACTTCATCAAGTTCAATTCCATACTCATTTAATACTTCTTTATATTGGTCGACTAAACCTAAATTATAAAGATTTGTCTTAAGACTACGAC
This sequence comes from Bacilli bacterium, assembly GCA_051872775.1. GTDB lineage: Bacteria > Bacillota_I > Bacilli_A > ML615J-28 > CAG-313 > UMGS75. The sequence continues at coordinate 6,013 of JBJEEE010000100.1, read as the reverse complement.
CAACTAAAAACTCCATACATAAATAATAAACACGTTTTGCCTTATTTTCCTTAATTTTTCGATTGAATTGTTTCTTCTTTTCTAAGAGAATGTCGACAACAGTCATACTAACTGCTTTATAGATTTGATCAATATTTGCATCTTTTGGTGTTACTCCAAAATAACTTGATAGTTTTTCTTCTACTTTTCTTCTAACATTCTCTGTATTATTATTACCTGGTGTCATCTTCAACCTCACAATTAATATTATTTTTTAACTATTATTTTTTCGTATAAACTTAGATATTGTTTTGCACTTGTTGACCAACCAAAATCAGCATTCATTGTTCTTGAAACAAGGTCACTCCAATTTTCTTGATTTTGATAATCACTAAGAGCACGTTTAATCATATTTAACATTTCGTTTGCATCTAAGCCATCAAAGGTATATCCAATACCATTTGGTAAACTAAAATCAACAATACTATCTTTTAATCCACCTGTTTTTCTAACCATTGGAATAGCACCATAGCGAGCTGCTATCATTTGTGACAATCCACATGGTTCTGATTTAGAAGGCATTAAGAATAAATCGCTTGCGGCATATATTTTACGTGATAAATCTTGATTAAATGCAATTATTACTCTTAATTTATGATTATACTTACTTTCCATATCTTTTAAATAACCTTCATAATAAGAATCACCTGTTCCAAGGATTACCATTTGAATATCTAAACTCATTAGTTCATCAAATACTTGTTTAACAAATTCTAATCCTTTATGATTAACAAGGCGTGTAACCATTCCAATCATTGGAACTGATTCATTAACTGGAAGATTTAACATTGATTGTAACTCTACTTTATTTTTAACTTTATTACTAAAATCATGACGATCATAATTAAAGAATAATGCTTTATCTTTAGCAGGATTATAGAAAGTTTTATCAATTCCATTAAGAATGCCGACAAGTTTACCCTCATCTTTTACTCTTCTAGTTTCATCTTCGAGACGATGAGCATACTCAGGACTTAGTATTTCTTCCGCATAACTTGGGCTAACAGTGGATACAACATTAGAAGCTTCCATCGCACCTTTCATAATATTTATGCTTCCACGATATTCAAAAATAAAACTATCGTTTTTAGATATACCAAATACATCTTCAATAATGTCATCATCAAAAGAATAACAACCTTGATATTCAATATTATGAATAGTAAAGACTGTTTTTAAATTCATTAATCTTACATCACCATAATATAAAGTTCTTAAATAAATTGGAACCATTCCGGCTTGCCAATCATGAACATGAATAATATCAGGAACTTCATTTAAATAAAGCATTACTTCGATTGCTGCTTTTGAAAAATAAGCAAAACGCTCACCATCATCAAAATAACCATATAAGTTATCACGTTTAAAATAATATTCATTATCGATAAAATAGTATTTTACCCCTTTTGCTTCATATTTAAAAATACCACAATATTGCTTACGCCATGCCAAGTTAACCGTGATTTGACCAATATAAACAAGTTTATTTCGGTATTTTGGATTAATCTTTGAGTAATAAGGTAAAATTACGGTAAGTTCATATTCACCTTTGCTTGCTTTTACAATACGTTGAGGAAGTGAACCTGTAACATCTCCTAATCCACCTGATGCAACAAATGGTTGACATTCTGATGTAATAAATGTAACTAATTTATTCGTGCTCATATATTTTTCTCCTTTATTAAACCATCGCGTTTTTACTTAAATAATATGGAATGTTCTCACATCCAGCTAAATGATTACGATCGCGGATTGCAACATTTTTGTCCGTAATAACATAATTTAAACTAACATTATTACCTACTATTGTATCTTGCATTAAGATGGAGTTTTCAATGACAGTACCTTTACCTACTTTAACTCCTCTAAATAAGATACTATTAATAACTGTTCCTTCAATTTCGCAACCATCCGCAATAAAACTATTAACAACATTTGCATTTCTACCAAATCTTGTTGGAGCAGAATCACGTACTTTTGTATATATCCTATGATTATCTTGCTCAAAAATTGCACTTCGAATACTAGGATTTAAAAGTTTCATATTATTTTTGAAATAATCTTCCATTGAAGTTATTGGTAAATATATTCCATCATATTTATAGCCATAAACATGAAGACTATTAATATTATTTAAAATTAAATCTCGATAGAAATCACTTTGTCCCAAAGAAATAGCTTCGGTAATCATACTTTGTAAAAGACGACGTCTAAATACCCAAACATTAATGCTAACATTGGAGACTGAACCAACTTCTGATTTTAAGACACCTTTTGTTATTTTTCCTTTTTCATTTACTTCAAAAGACATATGATTTTTTAATACTGAAGGTACTTCTGTTGTTTGATATAATACTGTAATATCAGCTCTTGTTTCTTCATGTTGTTTTAGTACTTCTTCAAAATTAATTACATTTACACTATCACAGTCCATCAATACAATATTATCTTCTTTAGTTTTGGAAATAAAACCAATAATTGTTTTTAAAGCTTCTAAGCGATTTGTTGATAGAAAATCACTTTTATAATTACTAAATGGAGGGAAAATTGTTAAGCCACCATTACGACGAGATAAGTCCCAATCTTTACCAGAACCAACATGGTCCATTAATGATTGATAATTCTTTTGAGCAATAACAGCTACATCAACAATATCGGCACTTACAATATTAGATAAAGCAAAATCAATTAAACGATATCTTCCCCCAAAAGGGATAGATGCAGTCGTACGTTTTCTTGTTATCTCATCTAACATTTCATTTTCTAAATTTGCGAAAATAATTCCTGCTGCTTTCATACTATTGCTCCTTTCTTACATTATGTTCAATATTTGCACCTGCTGGTATTGTAGCTTCAGCATCAACTACAACATCACGACCAACTACCGCAATCTTTACATTTTCATTCTTTTCTTCACCAATAATGGCATTTTCACCAATTGTAACATCTTCGTCAATTATACTATAATTAATAACCGCACCTTTTTTAATAATTGTATTGGAAAAAATTACACTATCTTTGACAATGGCGCCTTCTTCAATCGTTACTTTTGAACCAATTACACTATTGATTACTGTTCCTTCTACTTTAGCACCACCTGTAATTAATGAGTTAACTACCTTAGCATTTTTTCCAATATATTGTGGTTCAATACCTATATTACGAGAGTGAATTTTCCAATAAGGATTATAAATATCAAATTTAGGATTATCGCCGATTAAATCTTGGTTGGCTTCCCATAAACTGTCAATTGTACCTACATCTTTCCAGTATCCTTTAAATGGATATGCCATCATTTTCTCCCCTTTATTTAGCATATTAGGAATAATATTTTTACCAAAATCGTTTTGAGAAGTAGGATCATCATTATCAGCTTTTAAATATTCTATTAACTTTTCACGTTTAAATATATATATACCCATAGATGCTTTAGTACTCTTAGGTACTTTTGGTTTTTCTTCAAACTCAATAATGCGATTAGATTCATCAGTGTTCATAATACCAAAACGACTTGCATCAGATAGAGGAACTTCTAGTACCGCAATGGTACAATCAGCATTATTACTGATATGATATTCAAGCATTTGGTTATAATCCATCTTATAAATGTGATCTCCTGATAAGATTAAAACATGATCAGGTGCATACTTTTCAATATAACCTATATTTTGATAAATCGCATTTGCTGTTCCTTTATACCAGTCCATACGATCTTTAGCTTGATATGGAGGCAAAATCTGAACGCCACCATATGTACGGTCTAGATCCCATGGTTGACCATTTCCGATATATTCATTTAAAATTAATGGTTGATACTGCGTTAAAACGCCAACTGTATCTATATTTGAATTTACACAATTTGATAAGGTAAAGTCAATAATACGATATTTTGCACCAAAAGAAACAGCTGGTTTAGCTACTTTAGTCGTTAGTGCTAATAATCTACTTCCTTGACCTCCTGCTAATAACATTGCAATGCATTTTTTACTATTATACATAACTATTTGACCTTTCTTAATATTATTGCAGAACTATATGGTAATGAAATCGAAAACTTATGATTTCCTACTTCAATTTCTGTACTTTCATCATTATGCGAACCACCATATTTTGTATCATCACTAGCTAGTACAATTCGATATGTACCATTTTGAACATTATCTATGTGATAATCAAACCACATACTAAATGAAAAGTTAATAATGACAATAAAGCGGTCATCTTTACATATTCTTTCATATGCGATAACATTATGTTCTGAATCATCAACTACAATCCATCTAAATCCATCCCAATTATAATCATTCTCATATAAAGCTTTTTCATCTTTATATAAATGATTTAAATTAGAAACATATCTTTGTAATCCTTGATGAGATTCATATTGTAATACTGACCAATCCAATTCTTTTAGTTCATTCCACTCATTGAATTGGCCAAACTCTCCTCCCATAAACAATAGTTTTTTTCCGGGATGGGTCATTTGATAAGTAAGGTATGCCTTAACCCCTGCAAACTTTTGTTCATATTCACCAGGCATTTTATTAATTAATGAACCTTTCATATGAACTACTTCATCATGGCTTAGGGCTAAAATATAATGTTCACTAAAAATATAAGTCATCTGGAAAGTGAGTTTATGATGATGATACTTACGATAAATAGGATCTTCTTTTATATATGACAATGTATCATTCATCCATCCCATATTCCATTTAAAATCAAAACCAAGTCCATCATATTCAGTTGGTACCGTTATTTTAGGAAATGCAGTTGACTCTTCCGCAATCATCATTACTTCTGGATATCGTTTATGAACGGCATCATTACATTTTTTGATAAAAGCCACCGCCTCTAAATTAATATTCCCTCCATAACTATTAGGGCGCCACTCTCCTATTTTTCTACCATAATCTAGATAAAGAAGTGAAGCAACTGCATCCATTCTAATTCCATCGATATGGAATTTCTTTATAAAGAATAAAGCATTAGAAACTAAAAAACTTTGGATTTCACAGCGACCATAATCAAAACATCTCGTTCCCCATTCTTTATGTTCTTTTCGAAGTTCATCGGGATGTTCATACAAAGGACCACCATCAAAATCAATTAACCCATGAGCATCCTTGGTAAAGTGACCAGGAACCCAATCTAAAATAACGCCAATCCCATTGCGGTGACATGTATTAACTAAATCCATAAAATCATCAGGCGTACCATAACGTGATGTTACTGAGTAATACCCTGTAACTTGGTATCCCCAAGATGGATCATACGGATATTCTGATATAGGTAAAATTTCAATATGCGTATAGCCCATGTTTTTAGCATATTCACTTAGTTCTTCCCCTAATTTACGATAATTAAAAGGTTCATTATTTTGATACCTACGCCATGATCCTAAGTGCACTTCATAAATATTGATTGGGGAATGATACTTTTCAAAACTTTTGCGTTTTTCCATCCATTCATCATCAGTAAATTTGTAAGTATCTAAGTCAAATACTTTAGATGCACGAGCGGGACGAAGTTCACTATGAAAAGCATAAGGATCGCTTTTAAACAATACTCTTCCATCTTTGCACGTTATTGCATACTGATAACAATCGTATAATTTAACATTTTTAATTGTAAGTTCATATAAGCCTTCATTACTAATACGTTTCATAACGGAAGCTTCTTTATTCCATCCATTAAACTCTCCTACTACACTAACACTCAACGCATTAGGAGCCCATGTTCTAAAAGTCGTTTCTTCTTCTGTATAATGAGCACCAAGTAAATCATACGCTTCGTAATTAGTACCTTGATGGAAATAATAAACTCCTTGATTATTCAATTTGTTCACCTCATTTCTTTTTCTCATTATATCATATTTTCCAATTTTTTGCAATTTCTTTTTACTATTATTTCATTTTACTGTGATTAACATATGATATATTCAAAAATATTAACATATGAATTTTACAAAATA
>JBJEEE010000099.1:0-6332 GCA_051872775.1 Bacilli bacterium | reverse complement strand
GCCAAAAAAGAAGAATTGATATTGCTAGAGCCCTTCTTAATCATCCCTCAATCTTAATTCTTGATGAACCTACAACTGGGCTTGACCCCCAAACTAGAAAGTTAGTATGGAATGTAATTGAGCAATTACGAAAAGAAGAAGATATTACTGTTTTTTTAACTACCCATTATATGGAAGAAACAGTAGATGCCGATTACGTTGTCATCCTTGATTCAGGGCGTGTTGCAAGTGAAGGAAGCCCTGTTGATTTAAAAAATCGTTTTGCAAAAGATTATATAACATTTTACAATGAAACTGAAGAAATTTCTAAGATTCTTGAACAAGAAAATTATAAAGTAGTAAAGGTTCCAAATGGTATTAGAATTGAAGTCGATAATACTCAAGAAGTAACAAAGTTAATAGTTAAATATCCTAATTTATTTGTTGATTATGAAGTAACCAAAGGAAAAATGGATGATGTATTTTTAAATGTAACAGGAAAAAATCTTTATGGGAGTGATATTAGATGAACACACTAGGAAAATTAGTTAAAAGAAATATTAAATTATTTTTTAAAGATAAAGGGTTATTCTTTTCTTCATTGATTACTCCTTTAATTTTGCTTGTTCTATACTCTACTTTTTTAGCTAAAGTATATCGTGATAGTTTTATGTCTGGTCTTAACGGATTTCCTCTAGATGAAAAAATTATAGATGGAATTGTCGGAGGAGAACTATTTTCAAGTTTACTTGCAGTAAGTTGTATTACAGTTGCTTTTTGTTCGAATATGCTAATGGTACAAGATAAAGTATCAGGTGCAATTGATGATTTATTGATAAGTCCAGTAAGAAAGTCAACGCTTGCTTTAAGTTATTACATTTCTACTTTTGTTTCTACTTTTATTGTATGTTTCATTGCTATGATTGCATCTTTAATCTATATTGCAATAATTGGTGGTTGGTGCTTTGCTTTTATTGATATTATTAAAATATTTTTTGATATTATTTTACTTGTATTATTCGGCACCTCATTATCAACGCTAATTAATTTTTTCTTAACATCGCAAGGTCAAATATCTGCAGTGGGAACAATTGTAAGTTCTATATATGGTTTTATTTGTGGTGCTTACATGCCAATCAGTAGTTTTAACATTACATTACAACGAATAATCATGTTCTTACCAGGTACATATGGTACATCTCTAATTAGAAATCATGCGATGGAGGGAGCGTTTAATAAAATGGTTGAAGCCGGCGTTCCTAAAGAAGTTGTAAGCGAAGTTATGAAGTCAATTGATTGTAATATTTATTTCTTTGATCATCATGTATCAATACTTGCAATGTATTTGGTGTTAATTATTACGATTATTGTTATTGTTTCAATTTATGTGTTACTAAATGTAAAGAAAAAAGCTAAGAAAAACTAATAAAAGGAAGTGCTTAAAGCATTTCTTTTTTTTGCTATAATTTTGCTTTTTTAATCATTTTTTGATATAATTGTTTAAACAAAGGATGTGGTCTTATGCAAAGGTATTTTATTGATTCATCAAGTGCAATAGTCAATTTAGATAACCAAAAGATAATAATGATTTCTGATGATGCTCACCATATAAAAAATGTGATGCGAAACAAAGTAGGTGACAAGATCATCGTATGTTATGATCATAAGAGTTATCTTTGTGCGATTGAAACAATGACAAATAAAGAAGTAGAATTAGAGATTGTACAAGAACTACAAGAGGATAAAGAATTATCAGTAGAAGTAACTATAGCCCATGGCCTTGTCCGTAAAGAGAAAATGGAAGAAGTTATCGATCATATTACAGAACTTGGTGCAGATTATTATCTTCCCGTTATTATGAAACGAAGTAATGTGAAAATATCAAGCGAGAAACTTGAAAATAAACTAACTAGACTTAATAAAATTGCCAAAGAAGCAGCCGAGCAAGCCCATCGTACGCGAAAATTAGAGGTGTTTGAACCTATTAGTTTTAATGTATTACTTGAATATAGCAAAAACTATGATTTGTGTTTAGTAGCCCATGTTGATGACCATCCATCAATGTATATTGCAAATGCACTTAATGAAAGTTGTCATAAGATATTAGTATTAGTCGGACCCGAAGGTGGAATTGATCCTGATGAACTTAAGTTACTTAAAACACACCATTTTATTCAAGTTAATTTAGGTCGTAGAGTACTACGCACAGAGGTTGCACCTAGTTATATTATGAGTATAATCGATATGATAAGAGGAAACAATAATGAAATTTAGTGTTATTACCTTAGGATGTAAAGTAAATTCATATGAAAGTGAAGCTTTAATAAATGATTTAACCCAGAAAAAATGGGAATTTGTTAGTGAATGGAAAACAGCACAAGTAGTAATCGTTAATACTTGTACGGTCACATCGACATCAGATCAAAAGAGCAGACAATTAATTAGAAGTGTAAAACGTCAAAATCCCGAAGCAATAGTAGTTGCAATGGGATGTTTTACGCAACTTAATCCAGAGGTTGCGCAAGATATTGCGGATATCGTCATTGGAACTAATAATCGTTTAAAGGTGTATGAACTTGTTAATTCATATCTTTCGACTAAAGAAGAAATTGATAGTATTATTCATCCATTTAATATTGTCGATGATGTTCTTGCTTGTAATGATTATGAAGAGATGAAGGTAAATAGTTTAAAAACACATACACGTGGCTTTATTAAAATTCAAGATGGGTGTGAGAACTTTTGTAGTTACTGTGCTATCCCTTTTTCACGTGGTAAAATTAGAAGTCGTAATCCCGAAAATGTGATTAATGAAATAAAAACTCTTGTAAATAACGGAACAAAAGAAGTCATTATTTCCGGAATTAATACGGGAACTTATGGACAAGACTTAGGAAATATTTCTTTAGCAAAACTTATTGAAATGATAATGGAACAAACCTCACTTTATCGTCTTCGTTTGTCATCAATTGAATTAATGGAAGTAACCGATGAACTACTCAATGTAATAAAAAAGTATGAAAGTCGCGTTGCTATGCATTTTCATATCCCACTTCAAGGCGGAAGTGATGCCACATTAAGACGAATGAATCGCAAATATTTAACAAACGATTATCGCAAAACAATATCTAAAATAAGAAGTATGTTTCCAGGCGTAGCTATAACAACTGATTTATTAGCTGGTTTTGTTGGTGAAACCGAAGATGAGTTTAAAGAAACAATGGCTTTTATCCAAGAGATTGGATTTGCTAGTATGCATATTTTCCCTTATTCCAGACGAAAAAATACGGTTGCTGATCAAATGAAGGGGCATCTTAATCCAAGGATAATTAATGAACGGGCTCATATTTTACAAAGTATTGCTAAAAAAATGAGTTTTGAATATGCTTCTTTATTTAAAAATACAGTTCAAACCGTTATTACAGAACAAAAGAAAGAAGGATATTATGTTTCTCATAGTAGTAACTATCTTGAAATACTAGTTCCTTCATCATCTGAGATCAGCGAAAATATGATTTTAAAGGTAAAAATCATGTCAATCGAAAATAATTTAATAATTGGGGAGGTCGTTAATAATGAGTAGTTTTAGAGATTATCACTTAAAACCAGAGTTATTAGAGGGAATTAAGTCAATTGGATTTGTTTCACCTACTGATATTCAAAAACAAGTCATTCCTAGAGCGCTAAAAAAAGAAAGTTTGATGGTTCAAAGTGCTACCGGAAGTGGTAAAACCCATAGTTTTTTGATTCCTATTTTAGAAAACCTTGATAAAGATTTGTTTGAAGTACAAGCTGTAATTATAGCTCCAACACGTGAACTAGCAATGCAATTATATGATGTATGTTTAGAATTAATAAAGAACTATCCATATGATATCACTGTAAGTCGTGTAATTGGAGGAGTAAATCGTGAATCTGAAATAAAAAAATATGAGAAAAGCCAACCACAAATTGTCATTGGTACATTAGGAAGATTAAATGACTTAGTTATTGAAACAAATATCTTGAAAATTCATAATGCTAAAACAATTGTAATAGATGAAGCAGATATGATTTTTGAAGAAAAAGAATTAGTTGAAGTAGATAAAATTATGGGAAAAATCCAAGGTAAACCTCAGTTTTTAATCTTTAGTGCAACCATACCTAAGGGTTTACGGAGTTTTTTACATAAATATTTAGATAATATTGCGTCAATTTGTTTAGAAGAAAAGAATTTAACTGTAAATACAATTGAACATATTATGTTACAGTGTAAAGCTCGTGATAAAAAAATGGTTCTTTTGGATTTATTAAAGATTATTAATCCTTATTTGTGCTTAATATTTGTAAATACAAAAGAAGGAGTTGAATCACTTGCTTTAGATCTTGCGAAAGAAGGTTATCGTGTAGGTAAACTTCATGGTGATATGGATGATAGAAGTCGAAAGCAAATGATAAAACGTATCCATGATTTAGAGTTTAAATATGTTGTTGCTAGTGATATTGCTGCAAGAGGTATCGATATTGAAGGAGTAAGTCACGTTATTAATTACGAATTACCAAAAGATGTTGAGTTCTTTATTCATCGTACAGGAAGAACAGCACGTAATACCTTGACAGGTGTATCATATAGTCTATATGCCTATGATGATGACTCTTATGTAAAAGCATTGCAAGCAAAAGGATTAGTTGCAAAGTTTTATCAAATAAAGAATGGAGAAATGGTGGAAACTAAGTTTCACAAGAAAGAAAGACGCTTATCAGCAAATGAAAAAATAGAACAAGATATTCATCATTTAATTCCAGTACCTAAAAAGGTTAAACCTGGATACAAAAAGAAACGTAAAGAAAAAATAGCAAAAGAAATAAAAAAAGTAAAAAAAGAACGTATTAATGAAATTTATCGTAAACGTGCTAAGGAGAAGAAGAAAAATGAAATTAGGTAGTCATGTAGGTAACAGTGGAATAAAAATGCTAGAAGGTAGTGTTGAAGAAGCCGTTAGTTATGGTGCAAATACGCTGATGGTATATTTAGGTGCTCCTCAAAATACTTTTCGAAAACCATTTAATCAAATGCATATTGAAGAAGCACATCGACTATGTGAAGAAAATCATATAAGTTTAGATGATATAATTGTGCATGCTCCGTATATTGTTAATCTAGCTCAACCTGATAATGAAAAATGGGCATATGCTATTAATTTTTTAAGTAATGAATTGATGGGAACAGCAATGATTGGTGCTAAATATATGGTTTTACATCCAGGGGCCCATGTTGGTATGGGAAGTGAGTATGGTATTAAGCGTATTTCTGATGGTATTAACTGCATTTTATCAGAAACTATTAATTATAATTCTGTCATCTTACTTGAAACAATGGCTGGTAAAGGAACCGAATGTGGCAAAACCTTTGAAGAAATAGCATCAATCATCGATAAAGTACATAATAAAAGTCGAATTGGCGTTTGTCTTGATACTTGTCATATTAATGATGCTGGCTATGATATTGTTAATCATTATGATGAAGTTATAAATGAATTTGACCGAATTATTGGTTTAGACTATTTAAAAGTTATCCATCTAAATGATTCGAAAAATCCTCTTGCTAGTCATAAGGATCGTCATGAAAATATTGGTTTTGGCAATGTTGGATTTGATACTATCTTAAAGTTTGTAAATGATCCACGCTTTATTAATATACCGAAGATTCTTGAAACTCCATATATTCCTTATTCCAAAGAGATAAGTTTTCCTCCATATAAAGAAGAAATAGCTATGATAAAAAAAGGAATATTTGATAGTAATTTAAAAGAAGAAATAATCAAAATTAATCAAAAAAATGATTGAAGAAAATAGGTAAAAAAATACAAAAAATAAAAGGTAATTTGTTGCTAAAAAAAATATTTTGTGCTATAATGCAATTAATATTTTGATAGACAAAATATTTAAAAAAATAATAAAAATTTATTAAAAAAATTATAATAAATTTGAATAATTTTATAAAAAATAATGGTTTTTTTCCATTATTTTTATTATCAATGGGAGGAAAAGTAATGTTATCAGTAAAAAAGAGAGATGGACAAATTGTTGATTTCAACATTAGTAAGATTGAAAATGCAATGATAAATGCATTTGAAGGAGTAGGAAGACCTTACTCTAAAGATATTATTGAACTACTTGCATTACGTGTAACGGCTAATTTTGGTCCCAAAATTGTAAATGATGTTATTTCGGTTGAAGATATCCAAGATAGCGTTGAAGTTGTATTAATTCAAGCAAGCTATGTTGATGTAGCAAAAGCATATATTTTATATCGTAAAAAACATGAAAATATTAGAAACATTAGTTCTACAATTCTTGACTATAAAGAAGCG
>JBJEEE010000098.1:0-6385 GCA_051872775.1 Bacilli bacterium | reverse complement strand
TTTGTTATATTACCTGACTTTTTTTATCTGTCCGAAATATAGGGAGCACTTTAGAACGAATATATGGCTTTTATTTTAGATGATAATAATTTTAAAAGGTGCCTTTATATTAAGTGGGATAATGATTGATTTAGTTTTGTTAAGTAAGAATAACAATAAATGGTTTATTGTTACTAGAAAAGATAGATTAATGATTGGTGATAATATATTAACCTATGATAAGAATAGATTGTCAACAATGATAAAAGATTATAGTATTTTTTGCTATGTCACGGATAAAGATTTTTATCAAAAAGATCTTAAACGTATGCAAAATGATGACACCCAAAATGTTGATTTCATTATCAAACCAACCAAAGACACTTTAAATAACAAATATTATAAAGTATGGAAGATAAATAAGGAAACTTTAATTCAAATTAATTCATTTTATAATTCTATTACCTATAAAAAAGTAAAGATTTATGCTTTTAGTTATTTTATTGATCTTTTCTACAAACATATGGATAATGGATTAGATATTTTTTTATTAGATAATTCATTAGTACTAATGTATTATGAGAATGAGGTTTTAACCATTGAACAACATTATACGTTAGATTTATTCGATACGGTTAAAGATATTAATGGTTATATTGATGCAATAGTTTTAAAAATAAATTTGTTTTTATATGAATTTAGTTCATTTCATATGATTAAAGCAAAAATACATTTTCTTCACCCTAGCATGAATAAGTATTTTTATCAAATTGTTCAAAAGTTAGATATTGTAGTTGATGGCTATGATTAAATCCAAACGAGGTTTTACCATCCTTGAAGCTGTAATTGTTTTATTTGGAATTGGTGTTGCTACAACATTCATCTTAATTAATGCAAATAAACTTCGTAAATACAAAGAAAAAAAGATTATTTGTCTTGAAACAATTGAAGTATTTTATTTTATAATTGATATATTTGAAGCTGATTATGATAATTTTTCTGCGGAAGTAAGTAAATTTTATGAATATAATGATAATTGTATAATAACATACAGTCAATATAATAATTCTGAAATTAAAATCGAATGTAACTACACGATAACATCACTTGAAAATAATGGAATACATGGCAAACGATATAGTGTGGATATAGTGGTTCCATATGAGTTTTATTTTACTAATTATAGTAAGGAAAGTAGACATTATAAAAATTCAATAATAATCTATGAATAATAAGGGTTTTGTTACTTTTTTTAATCTTATTTTATTGTTTGTCGTGTCCTTTACGATAATTTATTCTTCTCTTTGGGAATTTTCAAATTCAAAATTTAATATGAATAGATTTATTGAAATGGAGGCCATGTTTAATTGTGAATATAAATTAGATTCTTTTTTCACTCAATATGAAAAAAATGGACTTCCTAATAAAATTCCATATTCTTCGGGAAGTTATTATATTTTATATTATGAAGAAGAAGATGAATATGTCGTTTTTAGTTATAATGCCTTTATGATTTATGATTTGTATTGGGTTAAAGCTATATTTTTTAAAATTGATAATTCTAAATTGATTATAACTGATAGGAGGGTATTGTATTGCGATGAAAGTACATTTCAAGGGTATAAAAGCGGACAAATCAAAATTCCAAAGTAAAATTGAAGTTAATAGCATTGATGATTTTAAACAAATAATGAATAATGCTAATATTAAAGTATTAAATTATCGTATTGTAAAAAATAAGCCAAAAAGAACATTTAAGAAGTTATCTAAACTTGAATTAAGCAATTTTTCCGACAAATTATCGTTACTACTAAAATCAGGATTAAGTCTTGATAAATCACTACTAATTGTCAAACAAACGATAAAAAATAAGCAATTGATGAAAGTAATTGATCAAATAATTTATAGGTTGAATCTTGGCAATAGCTTTTCATCAGCTTTAGATGAATATAATTATCTGTTCCCCGATATCTTTATTGCAATGATTAAAGGTGCTGAAAAAGTCGGTAATTTGCAAGAAGTAATGGCATATTTAGCAATTTATTATCAGAAAGAACATAAGTTGCATCAAAAGATGTCAACCGCATTAATTTATCCTTCGATTTTATGTTCGATTTCGGTTTTAATCTTTGTGATGTTAGTTTTGTTTGTAATTCCAAAATTCGAAGATATATTATATAGTATGAATCTTACAGATATACCTAAACTTACGATTTATATTTTTAAATTTGCGAAATTCTTTAAAGATAATCTTTTATATATTATTTTACTTATATGTATAATGTACTTAATCATTAAGATTTATAGTAAGAATAAAAAAAATCGTCTTATCGATTATTTAAAGATAAAAATACCTATTTTAGGACGAATAAATCAAACTATATTTTTGTCGCAATTTAGTCGTAATTTGGTTCTTTTATATAGCAATGGATTATCACTTTTTGAATCATTGAAAGAGACAACAACTTTGATTAATAATAAATATTTGAAAAATAAAACATGTATGTCCCTTGATAGTGTACTAAAAGGTTCATCTTTGTCTACGTCGCTAAATAATACTAAAGTATTTCCTCATTTACTAATTGAGATGATTGAAGTAGGGGAACAAACTAATAATTTAAAAACCATTTTACATAATTTATCAAAATATTATGAAGAAGAAACAGATTTGATACTATTAAAAGCGACACAGATTATTGAACCTTTAATCATTATTATAATGGCAATAGTTGTGTGTATTGTTATTGTATCTGTTTTTGTTCCAATGTTTGGGGTTATGGATGGTTTTATCGAGGTGTAAATGAAGAAAATTAATGAATATATAATCGAAAAAATCAATATTAATCTAACAAGCTTAGATAATTTACAAGAAATAATTGATGAGTATAACTTAGAACAAAAGTTAATTAAAGCCAATATAATTAGTGACTTTGATTTAAAACAAATTTATGCTGAAATGTTTCATATTGAATGTTTTTCATATGAATTAGATTTAAAAAATGCTATATTGTTAAATGATTATAATTTGTCAGAAAAAGAAAGAGTATTATTATTAAAACAAAATAATGAAGTATTAATATTACTTGATAATCCATTTCAAATTAAAGAAGGATTAAAGATGTTGCTTCCATATAATTATAATTATAAAATCTATATTGCAACAACATCAGAACTTAATAATCAATTGAATTATTATAAAGTAAAACAAAATGATTTATTATATGAAAAGATTTTAATTCCAACTTCATCGATAAATCAGACATCTAATTTATTATTAGAAGATATTGATGTTGCGCCAATCGTACAAAAAGTAAATTATTGGATTAATAAAGCCATAATGCTTAGAGCTAGTGATATTCATTTTGAACCTACGCAAGGCATAAGCCGAATTAGAATTAGAATAGATGGTAAACTTAAAATAATGGATGAAATAAGTAATGATATTTTTGGAGAAGTTGTATCGAGAATAAAGATTATTGCCAATCTAGATATTAGTCAAAAATTAAAACCACAAGATGGTAAGATTGTATATGAGTATGATTCTAATAAATTTGATTTAAGAATTAGTACTATACCTACTATTTTAGGGGAAAAAATAGTAATACGTATTCTATGTCAAAATAGTTTTGATCATAATTTTGATAAATTAAATTATACTACAGAAGAAGAAACATTAATTAAGTCAGAATTAGAAAAGAATAACGGATTGATACTTGTAACTGGTCCAACAGGATGTGGAAAAACAACAACATTATATACTTATTTAAAAGAATTGATTAAAGAAGAAAATAATATCGTTACGATTGAAGATCCTGTCGAGTACAGTATTAATGGCATTAATCAAATTCAAACTAATAGTCAAATTGGGTTAAATTTTGCTACTTTGTTACGTAATATACTTAGACAAGATCCCAATATTATTATGGTAGGAGAAATAAGGGATGAAGAAACGGCTCAAATTGCTATGCGTGCTGCGATAAGTGGTCATCTTGTACTGTCAACGCTTCATTCTAATTATGCGGTTGGGAGTATAACAAGACTGTTAGATATGGGAATTCCAAAATATTTAGTATCATCTGCACTTAGAGTAGTGATTTCACAACAATTAGTACGTAAATTATGTGATAAATGCAAACAAAGAGTTATAATTGATGAAAAAACTAGTATTAAATTCAATCTTCCTTCTAATGGAGATTACTATGAAAGTAGAGGATGTGCCAATTGTTATTATACCGGGTATGAGGGCCGTATATTACTTAGTGAAATTATGATTGTAGATAATACAATTAGAGAAATGATTATGAATGAATCAAGTGAGCAAAATATACTTGCTTATTTAATAAAGAAAAAAATGATTTTATTAAATCAAAAATTAAAAGAATTAATAGTGAAAGGGATTGTCTCAATAGATGAGATAAAATAGGAGGATATATGAAAAATAAAAAAAATCAAAAAGGATTTACATTAGTTGAATTATTAGTTGTAATTACGATTATGGGGGTTTTAGGTACTGTACTAGTAACAAACTATACTAAGTATGTTGATAAGAGTAAACAAGTTGTTGTTGATGAACAATTGAATGAGGTTGTACAAACGTTTGAACTTGCTTTTGTGGAAGGAGTTACTTTTAATGAAACTACAATTTTAAATTATCAAGATATTTTTGATAATAATATTGATATTGAAAATCTTTATGAAAGTTTATCCAGTGGTAATTTACCAGAAAATGCAACATTAACGATTGATGCCTCTAAAATTACTTATTCATTGAATGGTAAAACATCATCATACACATATGCATAACAATTATGGTTTTTCCGTAATCGAAGTTGTGATCGTGGTAGGAATAGTAGGTGCCATTCTTGCCTTTAGTGTTCCTAATATGAAAAAAATAAATGATAAAAATAATTATCGACAATTTGAACGTGAAGCTGCGGAGATAAACGCATCTTTTATTTCCGCATTTGATCCATATAATAGTATTGCAAAAGTTTTTAAATACAATAATCATTCTTATCGTAATTATTTCCCTTTTAAAGTATTACCCTATAGTGGACAAGTAAATGTAAGTGGTGTGGATGATATTGATTATGATCCATTATGTAATGTAATGCTTTTACCGGTTTTTCAATCAATAAAAGGATTTGAAAATGGTTCTTTTACACACGAGAAAGCTGTTTTTGAAAAATCATATGGAAAAGGAACGATTACTTATAATGTTCCTGATAAAGGAAATGTTGTATTTAATACGATTGTGCGGGATAAGACCACAGGAGATGAGTTAATTATTGATACAGTAACATATATTTCTAAAAATAATTCCAAAAGTTATAAAATGTATCAAAGCTTTCCATTCTTATAATAAATTTAGATAACAATTGATTATTCTTTTGTTATCTTTTATTTATATTCCTTATATTATATAGTATGAAAGAAGGAATATAATGAAGAAATTTTTTAAAGGCTTTGTTATTGGTATATGTAACATCATTCCAGGAGTATGCTCAGCTACTATTACTATTATTTTAGGTGTTTATCAAGATTTATTAGATGGGCTATCAAATTTTTTTCATCTTAAAACAATAAAAAAATATTTATTATTATATTTTGGTATTTTTTTTGGTGCTATTTGTGGTGTATTGTTTTTAAACTATTTATATAATTTAATTCCGTTAGTATTAACATTGATGTTCATGGGTATCATGATTCGCAATTATCCCGTCGTGCTTAAATCTTCTATCTCCATAAAAACTAAGAAAATCTATTGGTTTTTAGGTTTATTAATCGTCTTATTAATGTATGTTATCAATAATGCTGTATTATCAGTCGATTATCAGCAAATTAATATTTATAATGTTATGATTATTTTTATCTGTAGTTATTTTTCAGGTTTAGCAATGATTCTACCGGGAATTAGTGGTGCATTAATGCTAATGGTATTTAATCTATATTTTCCGTTATTATCTTCTCTTACAAAAATATTTAATTGTCTTTTACATTTTAAATTACCTGAACTATATGATTTATTACTAGTAACTATTTTTGTGATTGCTTTTATTATTAGTTTAATTTCTTCATCAAAGTTTATTAATCGTTTAATTGAAACTAAAACTTTAGCATTTAATTCATTTATTAATGGAATGATTATTGGATCTATAATCAATATTTTTCTGGAGTTACCTAATTTAAAACATACTTTTATGCAATCAGTTATTGGTATTTTAGTTTTTATATTAACAATGTTTTTAAAATTACCTAAGAAGAATCAATGAATAGCTTAATAACTTGAAAAAAATGATTGAATCGTGTATAATATATTATAAATAGAAAGGTGACTGCTATGAACGGAATTATCATCGTAAATAAAGAAAAAAATATGACAAGTCATGATGTGGTTACTCGAATA
>JBJEEE010000097.1:0-6443 GCA_051872775.1 Bacilli bacterium | reverse complement strand
ACAATTATGTATTTTTATGTATTTATTTTTAATAACGTTTTATCTTGTTTTTTTTTAATGTTGTGATATAATTAATATGTATTTATAATTAAATTTTGAAAGGAGAATTTAGAATGAAAAAATTTATATTTGCTTTAAGTACTTTATTACTTATTTTTTGTTTAAGTTTTATAGGTATAAATCCAAATGCTGCTAGTAATGTTGTTGAAGTTGATGGTGCGACCTATGAAGTTAAGAAAAACTTAATTACCCAAGATTTAGGTTATGGCGTAACACACGTAAAAGATATTGCGCAAAGTAGTGCTAGTAACTTACACGATTATGATAGTTGTGGTCCTAAGAATACTCTTGTAGGTCAACAAGTTAATGTCTTAACAGTTGAAAGTTCAAAAACAACCAGAATTGTGAACTGGACTTATATGACTAATGATGGATGGACTACGCAAACCGTTAGAACTTTAGCTGAAAACTTTGAGATTCATAATCCAGGATGGAAAGTAATTGCGGCAGTTAATGGTGACTTCTTTGACATTAATGCTAAGATGGCACTTCCTTATCAAGGTAATGGTGTTCATGTTAGTAATGGAGAAGTATATCGTCCATCTGGTTCAGTTAGTAATGTCGGATTTAAAAATGATGGAAGTGATGACCCACTTGTTGGTGGTGTTCCTTGTGAAGTTAGCGCTTTAACGCTTGCTATTTATGATGAAAATGAAAATATTATTAAAGAATTTGTTGTCGATAAAATTAATGAAGAAGTTCAAGATGGCGAATTAGGAGTATGGTTTACTTATAATGTAATGTTAGATAATGTTGAGCTTGGAACGAAAGAAAGAACCGAAGTTCCTATTACTACAAAAGAAAATAATACATTTGTAGTTGCTGCACCAGAAAGATGTCTTCCTATTAGTAAGACACAAGTGTATGGAAAAGGTAATATTTCCTCTATAAATAATAGTGTTACTCTCCGTTTTGGTCAATTTGCCATTGAAACTACAAATAGTGAAATTACTAGTTATCTACAAGTGGGAACCCAAATCAGAATTCAACAAAACTTAGTTGGTGCTTTTGCAGAATGTGATAATGTTACAGGTGCTGGCATTCAAATGCTTGCGAATGGGGAAGTAACCGACCAAAAAGATTTAGATCGTCATCCACGTACATGTGTTGGTATTAAGGCTGATGGTTCCATTGTTCTTTTCACCGTTGATGGACGTCAATTCGAAAAGAATATGTATGGTATGTGTAGTTCAGAAATGGCAGCTGCTTTATTAAACTATGGCTGTGTTGAAGCCTATAATCTTGATGGTGGTGGTTCTACTACAATGATTATACGTAATGAGTATGGAGATTTCGATGTTCTTAACTCTCCTTCTGATGGTAATGAACGTAATGATTCAAATGCTTTGCTTGTTGTAGTTCCTGATGTTTCTCTTTCTATCAATGAAGTAAACGATACTTCCGCAAGTTTTTCTTATACTCCAAGTAAAGACTATACTGTATCTAATATTAAACTACAAATTGGTGATCAAATCATTAATGTCAAAGAGAATGAAACAAATTTTGTGTTTGAGAATTTAACAAAACAAACAGCTTACTCTTTAAATTATACTTTTGATATTATTTATAAAGATGAAGTAACTCATGATTTAAGTGGTGATTTGAAATTTGCTACCGGTAAGACGGTTCCGCATATTTTAGGATTATGTTATGAAGAAACTGACGATGAATACATTTTCCACTTTAATATTAACGACCCTGATAATACCTTATCGCAGTGCTTTATTAAGTATGATCGTTCGCTTTCAATGATTTATGACTATAATGAGACAACGTTTACTTTATCAAAGAGTTCAGTTACTAATCCTGTTTTTGAATTAAATTACAAATATAATATTCAGTCGACACCATCGAAGATGATAACTAAAAAAGTTGTACTTTTCTTAAATGAACAACATCAAATTAACTACGTTCTAGATGGCGGAACTAATGATGAAAATAATAAATCTAGTTATAATACCTATGAATTAGTAGGAGAATTAGGCAATGCTTATAAACCAGGTTATTCATTTATAGGTTGGTTTGATAGTTTAGAAGATGGTAATCAAATAACTAAATTATCAGATATTACTGAAGAAGTTACCACATTATATGCTCGTTTTAGTTTAAATACATATAATATTAATTATGAACTTGATGGTGGTATAAACGATAGTAATAATCCTAGTACATATTGTATCAATGATGGAACTATAACTCTACATAATCCAACTAAAGAAGGATTTAATTTCTTAGGTTGGAAATTAAATGGAGAATTTGTAAAAGAAATTTCTAGTGAAATAGCTAGTGATATAACTTTAACCGCTGTATTTGAAAAGATTATCATTAAACACACTATTACTTATAACCTAAATGGTGGTGAAAATAATAGTTCAAATCCTACTGAGTATGTAGAAGGTGAAGGAGTAGAATTACTTCCTGCAACTAAAGATGGCTATACTTTCAAAGGATGGGAACTAAATGGTGAGATAGTAAATAGAATCTCAGGTGAGACTTCTGAAGATGTTACTTTATCTGCCGTATTTGAGAAACTTGAAGAACCTACTAAGAAGGGTTGTAGTTGTAAAAAGAATGCAAATCTTGTGATAGCACTTACTTCTGCTTTATCCCTATTAGTTATTGTTTTAAGAAAGAAACATTAATAAAAAGCAATGGATTATGATGAATAATCCATTGTTTTTTTACGTAATTTAAACTTTATTTATTAAATGCTTGATTATTTTATCGTTTTCTTTTTATGATTATTTACAATAATAAATGGAAGATGAAGTAGCGTCATAAGAATAACCGCAATTCCAATAAGTGTAAAGAAATAAACATACCATCCATGATCAAGATTTAAAAGTGGTAAGTTATCCATTGGTGGACGCGATAAATATAAGAAATTTACTGCCTTATCACTTAACATACTATTAATCCAAATTCCAATAAACATTATACCAAATAAAATCCCAAGATTTCTAAATAAGGTTTTAGTTTCAATTGTTATTATTTTTTTACTGATAAGATAAATAGCAAATCCAACGATATAAGCATGGAATAAAAAGTATTGATATACTTGAGGATTAGTGAAACTTACACCTACAGTAGGAATAAGCATTGATAAAGTACCACCAATTAGCATAGTTGGAAACATAAAACTTAGTAGTACGTTTTTGGTACTTTCTTTTTTTATAAAGAATTTTAATGCAATGACGAAGAAGACTTGCATAGAACATAAATGAAAAGGAAGGTCTCCTGGGTTTAAGTATGTTCCAACCACTCCATCTTTATTTGGTACTTCAAGCTTCATACATACTAAAGTTTTAACAATTTCACTTAGAAGAGAAACAATAAATAATATATTTAGATTAAATTTAAAAGATAAGTTAAGTTTTATATTTAAGATTACGACAGTAAGAATTACCGCTAAGCTAATAAAAAGCCATATAAAATGATTTAAAGTAAACATTAATAATAACACTCCTTATTTAATTTTTTTATTCTTTTACAAAATAGGAAATACCTACAACACCAGGACCTATGTGCGTACCTATTGTTGATCCAATAGGGTAGATAGGAACGGTATTAACTTTATCACCAAATGGATGGCCTGTCTCTGTTAAATATGTTTTGGTAATACCATCATCAAAGCCAGAATATACAGCACAATACGGCATAGTAAAATCTATTTTCCCTTCTTTTTCCGCAATCTTATTAATCATTGCTTTACCATTTTTAAAACCATGTGCCTTACCAACCACTTTTACTTCACCATCAATTACTTCAATTAATGGCTTTATGGATAATACAGTACCACTAAATGCAACAAAAGAAGATATTCTTCCACCCATCTTAAGATATTTCAAGGTATCTAGCACTGCTATTACTTTAATTTTATGTTTAACTTCATTTAATATTGATACAGTTTCAGCAATTGGTTTATTTTGCTTAATTAAATCTAAAGCATATAGGATTAACAAGCGTTGTCCCATACATGCATTTAAACTATCAATTACATAAATATGTCCATTAAATATATCTTTATCTTGTGATGCTTTTACAGCATTAAGGTATGTACCTGATAGTTTAGATGATATCGTTATGACAATGGCATCATATCCATTGTTTACAACTTCTTTATAGACTTGTTCAAAGCGATATGGAGTAATTTGACTTGTTTTAGGTAGTTCTTTACAACTTAATAGTTTTTCATAAAACTCATGTGGAGTTATATTTACGCCATCATAAAAGAAATCTTCTCCAAATTGAATTTCCATTGGTACAAAGTAGACACCAAGTTCATCTGCTTCTTTCTTTGAAATATCACAAGCAGAATCTATTATTAGTTTTATTGACATATTATTCACCATGTTCCTTACTTTCATTTTCGAGATTATTCAAGATAATATTTAAGCACTTATACATTGTTTGGCGATCTTGTTCATCAATTTCGCTACTTACTTTACTTATAACGCTTTCAATTTCTTCATCAATAAATTTTCCTACATTTTTCCCTTTTTCCGTTAATGTTATCGGGCTACGATATGCTTTTTTTCCCATAAAATCATATATGAGATATTCATTCTTTAATAGATAATCAACAGTTCTAGATATAGCAGCTTTATCTTCACCACATAACTTGGATAATTCAGTTGCATTTAAAGATGTGTTACTTTTATATAAATGATATAAACAAGATACATGGACGCTTTTTAAACCTTTTGCCTCCATTACAACTGATTTTAATTTAATAATACTACGATAAATTTTACTTATTAGTGTTGTAAAGTTTTCATATCGATTAGTCATTCGTAAACTCCTTTTTTTACCTATATATTATATTAAAAACTTGTTGACTTGTCAACATATGTGTTCATAAAAAGAAAAAGAACATAAATAAATGTTCTTTTAGTTACTTATTAATAATAAGATTTTCCCGATCGGTTACTTTACATCCAATACTAAACAATTCTTTTTCCCACTCAAGTTGTGGTTTATTCTTTTCAGATGGATATAAAGTTAATGATTTGTATTTAACTAATACATTATATTTTTTATCTTGAATCTCAAGAGTAATACCATATTTTAGATTAATTGGGAACGGCTTTAATACTCGTATAAAATACTCATCTGGTTTAACATTGAATACTTGTTCTTTTTTACCATAACATTTTACAACAATACGTGTTTCATAAATGTATAAGTAGGCATAGTTTTTCTTTGAATAATTAAAAAACATTAACAGTAAAAGAATAGCAATAAGTAAAGTTACTCCAGATGAAATGAGCTCTAAATACTTTTCTTTTACTAAACAAGTAATGAATAGAAAGATAGTAAGTACAAAAAAGAAAATCATAAATACAAGAATACTTATTCTAACTTTTTTCATATACTTTAATACATCTTTTGATTCTCTAATATCATCTTTAAATAAAACTTTTTCTTCCATACATTCACCTTTATACATCTATCTTTATTATACCACAAAATAAAAAATATTGGGAAAAGTTTGCTAAGAAACTATTATTATACTACTTTAGTATTTTTTTTATTATTCCAACTTGCCATTTTTGAGGTAAGATATTCAATAATTTTAACAAGAAATTACGATTGATATTGTAAACATATTTAGGATGCTTACTGTTTACTATTTTTCTTGCAATCTTAGCAATTTTTATTGCATCTATTTTTTTGGCTTCTACGTTATTTACTATTTTTTTAAAGCGGGTTGCATTACATTTATATAGTTTAGTCTCATTACAAAAACGATCTAATGCGGTAGTGGAGACATCTAATAAATCGGTTTTGACAGCTCCAGGTCTAATCACAACAACTTTAATATCAAGGATGTTTAGTTCCATCCGTAACGAATAAGCATATTTTTCAAGGGCCGCTTTGGTTATACCATAAAGTCCTGTAAATGGTAGTGGATCAAGCGGTGCAAGTTCACTTGAAGTAATAATGACTTTACTATTCTTTTTTAATAAAGGAAGGAACGTCTTATTAATACGATAAACTCCAAACAAGTTAATATTAAATATTTTGATAAAGTCATCTTCTGATATCTCAACAAGGGAATCTAAATTGTATATTCCCGCAAAATTAATGATAACATCTAGATTAGATGTCATTTCACAAATTTCATCAAAGGCTTTATCAATCTCTTCTTGTTTAGTTATATCTACCTCATAATAGTTTACACCATCAATTTTATCGAACAATTTCTTGTCAATAGCATATATAGTGTGGCCTTCTTTATTTAATAATTCAGTGGTTGCTTTTCCCATGCCACCACAAGCACCTGTGATTAATATATTCATTATTGCACCTACTTTTTACTTTATATTATTATTCGTATAATAAAGTTAGAAATTAACTTTATTATATAAATATCTCTATTT
>JBJEEE010000096.1:0-6558 GCA_051872775.1 Bacilli bacterium | reverse complement strand
AATTGAACACACACTCCAATAAATGGGGGTAGCCTCAAGCACATTAGTCTTGATACTTTGAATAAAAGGTGTCAAGACTGTTTTTTTATGCTTTTTAGGGAAAAATTGATAGTTTTAGGGTGAAATTTTTATTATATTCTTGTTCTTATGGTGCTTCTTGTTCCTTCTGTATCATAATCATAACCCAGCTTAAACTATTTCTTTATAGGTGCTAGAACGATTACTTAGGTAGTAGAACGATTACTTAGGTAGTAGAACGATTACTAGGCAAAAATCGGTGTTAGAACGATTACTTCCGACACCCTTGGATTAGAAGCACTTGCAAAACAGGCAAAAAATATTAATGGTTTTACAAAACTGTTGACTTATAAGTCACCATCTGATATAATATGCAGGAAGGTTGGTGATAGTATGACCTTGAAAACAATAGGCAATAGAATCAAAGAAATAAGAACTGAAAGAACATATCTGTCACAGGAAGAATTGGCTATAAAACTTGGTTACGATCGAACTTATATGTCACGTGTTGAATCTGGAAGACAAAACATAACAGTAGAAACATTAATTAAAATTTGCGAAGGATTAGAAATATCTTTAAAAGATTTTTTTGATTTTCAGGAGGATTAAATGTCTAGATATAAAGTATTAGATTTATTTTGTGGTGCAGGCGGGTTAAGCTTGGGTTTTAAGTTAGCAGGATTCAAAATAGTTGGTGGTGTTGAGTGGGATAAAGCGGCTATGGAAACCCATAATCATAATTTCAATTGTAAATTTGAATTTTGCGGGGATATAAAAAGAATAACTGATGAAGAAATAAACAAGAAACTAAAAGGAGTAGATGTTATAATAGGAGGTCCTCCTTGTCAAGGTTTTAGTTCTGCAAACAGACATGAGAAAGAAGAACAAGATCCTAGAAATAAACTTTTTTTCGAGTATCTTAGATTTGTAAGAATAATTAAGCCAAAAGCATTTGTTATAGAAAATGTAAGACAAATTTTAACAAAGGATAATGGCTATGCAAGAGAGAGAATTGTTCAAATTACACAAGAATTAGGATACAACGTATCTTTTGATGTGTTATTGGCATCTGAATTTGGTGTCCCTCAAGATAGAAGAAGAGCGGTATTTGTTGGAATAAGGAATGATTTAAACTGCACGTTTAATTTTGAAGAATTAGATAGGGTAAATCACGTTGTGACTGTATACGATGCTATTGGAGATATTTGCTACCCTGATAGAAATATAACAAATGGATTCTTAAGATATGCACGTAACAATAATGGTAATCTTTTAAATCATAATCCTAAATTTCCTAATGCGAGAGTTCAAGAAAGAATAGCATTTGTTCCTCAAGGAGGAAATTGGAAAGATGTTCCACCTGAGCTATGGGATACGCAAAGAGATAATAGACATTCTAGTGCGTATAAGAGGTTATCTTTTAATGAACCATCAATTACAATTGATACAGGACATATGAATTATTTTCACCCTGTCTTAAATCGAATACCAACTGTTAGGGAATCAGCTAGATTGCAGAGTTTTCCAGATAATTTTGAATTTTTTGGAAATCAAGGAGATCAATATAGACAAGTTGGAAACGCTGTGCCACCATTGATGGCTAAAGCAATAGCAAGAAGGTTAAAGCAATTGTTAGATGGAGGTAACCATAATGAATAATAAGTTTTATATTGTTGATTTATTTTGTGGTGCAGGCGGATTTACTAAGGGCTTTGAGTTAGAAGGGTTCGAAAGTGTTTTAGCTATTGACAAATGGGATGACGCAGTTAATACATATAACTATAATAGAGATAGAAAAGATGCTCTATCCATAGATATTAATAATTATACTGATGAAATGATTGAGTCAAAAATGAACGAGCATGATATTTCTGGCGTTATCGGTGGACCACCTTGTCAAGGATTTAGTCTAGTTGGAAAACGTGAAATTGGTGATGAGCGCAATAGCTTATATTTGCAATATGTTAGATTTGTAAAAAAAATTAAACCTAAGTTTTTCATTCTAGAAAATGTTAAAGGATTATTGAGTATGGAAGGCGGCTTTTATAAAGAAGACATTATAAACAGATTTTCAGAATTAGGATATAATGTCTGTTATAAATTAATGAGAGCTTCTGATTATGGTGTTCCTCAATCACGAGAAAGAGTCTTCTTTGTAGGATTGCGTAAAGATATTTTTGGCGATGCTTTTTTTGAATTTGAACGGGTTGAAAAAAAGAAAATGGTATCGACATACGAAGCTTTAAGTGATCTTCCATCATTAGATAACGGTGATAATCAAGAGCATTATATCACTGAACCTCAAAATGAATTTCAAAGGGAAATGCGAAAAGGATCAACAATTGTGCTAAACAATGATATAACTGTGCATACCCAACAAACAAAAGATATTATTAGTATGATAGGCGATGGTGGTAGTATTAGAGATTTACCAAAGGAATATTATGCGATAAGAAATTATAATGCTGCATTTAAAAGAATGAATAGTAAGTTGCCGAGTGGGACTATTGATTGTGGGCATAGGAATTACTTCCATTATTCAGAAAATAGAATACCAACAGCTAGAGAATCTGCAAGAATACAAAGTTTTCCTGACACATATTTTTTCACGGGAAATAAAAGTAGCCAATATACTCAAATTGGAAATGCGGTTCCTGTATTGTTGGCTAAAGAAATAGCAAAAGTTATAAAAGCATATTTATCGGAGGTGGAAAATAATGATTAAAAAATTTGAGAGAATTATATCAAACACACAGTCTAATTACAAAGTTGTGATTAGAAAAAAAGAAATTACTCAACAATGCTCATATAATTTGCCTGTTGAACTTGAAGCATATTTATTAAATCTTAATGCTTTAAAGCGTGAAACTGATGAAAGCGTTAAAACCAAAGTAAAGTATGTTTTAAATCCTGCTTATCATGCAGTTTTAGGTGTAAATATTTGTGCTATCATTGGAAGCGAATATTTACAAAAAAGAGTTAGTGTAATTTTCACACATACAGAAGGTGAAGATGGAGGAACTCCAAAGTTTCAACTTAAAAAAACTGATTTTAAAAGTAAAGGAATAGGATATGAGTGGTTTGTTGATTTATATAATAAAAACATAGAAGGTGTCAACTTTACTGTTTCCGTTGATGATGAAAAGAAAGAAATAATGTTTGATGTTGAATTGACCTCAAATGTAATAGATATGACTGAAGTTGAAGATGATTCAATCAATACACAAGATTTATTGGAAGAATTTAGTTTTAAAGAGTCAACTATCACCGATGGTCAAAACCTTATTGTTTATGGAACTCCAGGTTGTGGAAAGTCTTACTATGTTGAGCATACTCTTTTAGATGGCTATTCAAAAGAAAACTATATCAGAACTACTTTTTATCAAGATTACACAAACACTGACTTTGTAGGTCAAATTTTACCTGTGATTGAAGGAGATAAAGTTACATATAAATTCAATCCTGGTCCTTTTACTCTTGCATTGGAACAAGCAATTAGGAAACCAAATGAGAGGATTGCTTTAGTTATTGAAGAATTAAATAGAGGTAGTGCAGCTAGCATTTTTGGCGATATCTTTCAACTTTTAGATAGAAAAGAAGGTGTTAGTGAATATGGAATCACTAATGTTAACATCATCAATTATTTAAAAGAAAAGTTTGAGGGTGTTTATACATTTAAAGAAATTAGGCTACCTGGTAATCTTTCAATTTATGCAACTATGAACACATCTGATCAAAATGTATTTACTTTGGATACTGCATTTAAGAGAAGATGGAAATTCAAAAAGCTTATTAATGAATTTTCAAAAGGCCACAAATTTAAGGATAAGTATATTCCAGGTGCTGATATTACTTGGGAAGATTTGGTAAATGCTATAAATGAATATATTTTAGATTGTTCAAGTGGCCTTAATAGCGAAGATAAGCAAATAGGTGTATATTTCGTTAACGAAAAGGGAATGAGTGACAAACCGATTGACAAAAATTCTCGTACTGATGAAGACAATATTAATATAGAAAATTTTGCGTACAAAGTACTTGAATACTTATGGTCTGATGTTGCTAAATTTGATAGAAGTAAATGGTTTACTGATGGAATAAAATCTCTAGACGAACTTGTAAAAGAATACAAGAATAAAGGATTAGAGGTATTCGTAGATGGCATCTTCAACAAGTAAAAAAGATACTGTTGATATGGAGATTTGTTATCATAAAGTCACTAATAAAGTAGATGACTCTTTTATTGGCATAAAAATCAAGAACAATAGAATCGATTTTTATTATCCTGAAACATACAACTTTGATGAGTCATCTATTGAAAAATCAAGAGAAGACGTTCTTGCGATATTACAAACAATATCAATTGCAAAAACACATTCAGATTCAAGGATAAAAGTCGAGTCATCGTTTTCTAATAATGAGGCTATTTCTTTACTATCATATTTATGGATTATTAGAGACTACTTGATGAACGGATTTTATGTCAACAGAGAAAAAGTCTTAAAGAAAAATCAAAGGGGAAAAGTTGATTGGAAAAGGACTCTTAATGGCCAACCAATAATATCAAAAGGTAATGTTGTTTATAGTGACATTGTTGTTTCAGTTAAGAATGAACTTGATAATATCATTGTTGAAATTCACAAATATTGTGTTAAGAAAAGCCTTGATATATTAGGATGGTTATTTGGAATCAACAGTTCTAATTTTATTGAAACAAAACCATTCTATAAAGAGTTAAAGAATCGCTATATAGATACTTTAAGAAAAGAATTGAATCAAACTTTTGATGATGAAAAGAAACTAAGATTATCGAATATGCTTTCTATCATTGAAGGCTTAAGCGATGACCAAAATGGTAATGAACTTGTATACGGTGTAGATTCTTATGCTTATATCTTTGAAAGAATGATTAATTCAATTTTTGGAAATAGGGATGCAACCAAGTTTAATCCTAGTGCAAATTGGTTTATGAAATCAAATGATTATAAGACACCATTTCCTAGTAGCGATTTAAGACCTGATACTATTTTGATAAAAGATAATATTGCTTATGTTCTTGATTCAAAATTTTATCGTTATGGTTATACGGCAGATACTAGAGACTTGCCTGAAACAACATCTATTCAAAAGCAAATTACTTATGGTGATTTTATTAAAAACAATAAAATGGGAGATGAAATTCAAAAAATAAGAAATGCTTTTATTCTTCCATATAATAAATACAACAATAAACTTGGGCTTAATAGAACTCTTGAGTATATTGGTTATTCAAAGACTGATTATCGTAAAGGCTCAGAAGAGCACGAGATTATTCATGCGTTTTTGATTGATTTAAAATATGTTATCGAAACGTGGAATAAACGAAATCATGGCGATGATGTATTAAGTCTTGTAAAGCAAATTGAAGACATTCAGAAAACTAAACTTAAAGAAGAAAGAGATTTTGATTTTGCAAGCAAAGTTATAAAGTTGAAAGAAGGACAAACATTTACAGGTGATATTCTTAGTTCGTTTTATGCTTCTATTAATAATCCTAAATTAAAGCAAACGTTAACTAATAAAGAAATACTATATGTTGATGGCTACTTTGTTATTAATGATGTTAAGTATATAGATGATGAGGATGGAAAAAAACATCTAAGTGAATATGCAATGGCACATAGAGAAGAGTGTTGTCTTGCTTTTAATTCAATAGAAGATGATAATGAAATATTGCCATATGATTCTTGTAAAACCTGTGAAAAAAGGAAGAAAGCTGCACCACAAAGGATTAAAACTGATGATGAACATAATCAACGAATTTTCTTAAGAGCTCAAGATGCAGATGTTGAAAGAGTTCTTGAAGATAATCGAGATGCTATTGAATTAAGAAATCAATTGTCAGGTTCTTTCGGTTATAATCTCGGTGTTCTTATGAATGATGGAGGTTTTAGTACAAATCAATTAGCAAAAATCTCGAAAGTTGATAATCATAAGATTGAAAAGCTTCTAGCAGGAACCGTTATGCCAACAGTGATTGATTGCATGAGATTTATTGCAGCATTCGAGTTGCATCCAATTGTGTCACGCCAATTCATTGCAAGTGGAGCAGTAGATATCGATGTTCCAAGTGAGCAATTTCAGTTTTATAATTTTCTTATAAACTATTGTTATGGTGAGAATTTACGTTCTTGGCAACTTAAGATTACTGCAACTAATCACTATGAGTGGCAAATTTAAAAAAATATTAAAAAATTGTTTGGAAAATTTCCCAAATTTAACAACTGAATAATTAATAAATGTATGGCCTTATGCCTTATTAGAGATGACTCTAGTAGGTATAAGGTCTTTTTTTATGCTCTTTTTTAAGGAAAACGGCTATTTTAGCATCATTTTTAGTTTGGGAAAACTCCCAAAGTTGGAAATAAAGCTTTTGTTATAATGGGCTTGTACTTAGGTGCTGTAACGCCTAGTCGGAGGAATGAAGGACTTGTGTTGCTTATAAAAACAATTATCGCAATAATGATAACTTTTTATATTCTGATTGCTTGCCTTTTGATT
>JBJEEE010000095.1:0-25532 GCA_051872775.1 Bacilli bacterium | reverse complement strand
GGGTATGTACTTGAAGGGGAAATAATGCTTTGCTTTGATGATGCAATGTATAAAGTACAAAAGGGGGAAACATTCTATTACGATTCTGATAAGAATCATTACTTGAAAAACGTCAAAAATAAAATTTGCCGTTTAATTTGGGTAAGTAGCCCACCAAATTTTTAGAATAATAAGGAGCATAAAAAATGGACAAAAAAGATGTTATTCTTGAGTTAATTGATGTAAATAAGAAATTTGATGATAGCCTTGTAGTAGAAAACTTTAATCTTTATGTCAAAAAAGGAGAATTTATTACATTTTTAGGCCCATCAGGATGTGGTAAAACCACTACACTTAGGATGATTGCAGGACTTGAAATGCCAACAAGCGGTCAAATTCTCTTAAATGGTAAGGATATTGCAAGTCTTCCTCCCTATAAAAGACCACTTAACACGGTATTTCAACGTTATGCTTTATTTCAACATTTAGATGTTTACGATAATATTGCCTTTGGTTTAAATTTAACCAAAATCCCTTATGAAGTAACGACAAAAAAAGGGGAAAAGAAAACTAAATATCGTCACTATACTCGTGATGAAATAAACGAAAAGGTAAAACGTGCTTTAAAGATCGTTGATCTTGAGTCCTTTGAAACAAGAAATGTTTCAACTTTATCAGGTGGTCAACAACAACGTGTCGCTATTGCTAGAGCTATTGTTAATGAACCTGAGATTCTATTACTTGATGAACCTCTTGGAGCACTTGACTTGAAAATGCGAAAAGAAATGCAACTTGAATTAAAAGAGATGCATAAGAAATTGGGTATTACTTTTATCTATGTTACGCATGATCAAGAAGAAGCTCTAACGATGTCAGATACCATTGTTGTAATGGAAGATGGAAAAATTCAGCAAATTGGTACACCTATGGATATTTACAATGAACCTAAAAATGCATTTGTTGCCGACTTTATTGGTGAATCCAATATTTATGTTGGTACAATGATTGGAGAAAAGAAGGTTCGTTTCTTAGGTGTAACATGGGATTGTATTGATGATTTCCCAATTAATGAAAAAGTAGATGTTGTAGTTAGACCAGAAGATATAATTATTCACCCTGTTAATGAAGGTAAAGTAAAAGCTAAAATTGTTAACAAGATCTTTAAAGGAATTCACTATCAATTTACGGCTATGGTTGGAAACTATGAAGTATTAATTCAATCTACAGTTGACCATGAAATCAACAAAGAAGTTTCTTTAACGATTGAACCTGATTTAATCCAAATAATGAAACGTGAATTTACCGCAAACGTTTATGAAAATGCCTATATTGATAAAAATAATAATGTTGTATTTGCGGGGGCAACTTGGGATTGTGATGTTACTACTTTAGTCCCTGGTTCACATGTTGATGAAAAAGGATACTTCTATACCTTAGATGGTAAAAAGTATGATTTATCCGATATTGATGTATTAGTTACCGTAGATATGAAAGATATTGAGATTAGCGATAATCTTGAAGAAGGAAATATTACAGGTCAAATAATCCAAATGGTATGGAAAGGTGACCACTATCAAATAATTGTAAGAACTGATGATGATGAAGACTTTGTTGTTGATACAGAATGGACATGGAATGTAAATGATATCGTTAGCGTTAAGATTGATAGCGCTAATATCAAAATTTCTCTTAAGGAAGATTTATCAAAACATGAAATTTAAACGTAAATATCTTTCTTTTCCATATTTATTGTTTTTAATTTGTTTTGTTATCATTCCTCTTTTCTTCATCATTTATTATGCTTTTACTAATAAAGGAGGAAGTTTTTCCTTTGATAATGTTGTTAAATTCTTTTCTGACTCAACCAATGTTAATGTCTTATTAATATCATTTGTATATGCTATTTTAAATACGATTATATGTTTATTAATTGGATATCCACTTGCAATGATTTTAGCAAATAAAAAATATAATAAATCAATGGTTATAGTAATGCTATTTGTTCTTCCAATGTGGATTAACTTCATTATTAGAACTAGTGCCACAAGAGATGTCTTAAACTGGATTGGTATTTCTACCGGAGCTCACTCGCAATTAACAACCATTATTGGTCTTGTATATAACTATTTGCCATTTGTGGTCTTACCTCTTTATACTACAATGTTAAAGATGGACCACTCCCAAATTGAAGCAAGCTATGATTTAGGGGCTAATTCAGTTCAAACTTTCTTTAAAGTTATTTTACCAATGACGATGCCTGGCATTGTCTCTGCCGCAACCATGGTATTTATGCCTACTTTATCATCATACGTAATATCTGATATCTTATCAGAATATAACGTAGTATTATTCGGTAGTTATATTGACTTATACTTTAATCAAGCAGACTGGAATTTTGGTTCATTTATGGCTTTAATTATGCTTGTATTAATTGGTATTAGCGTCTTTATATCTCGTAAGTTCTCAAAAGATGAAACAGGAGGACGTACATCAATATGGTAAAATTAGAAAAATTTAAAAAATTTGTGGCTCGTTTTTATATGTTTTTTGTACTATTTTTAATGTATCTACCAATTCTTGTCCTTGTTGTTTACTCATTTACCGAAAGTGACCAACTTGGAAATTGGAATGGTTTCTCCTTTAAATTATATAGTGCATTATTCCAAAATGAACCACTGATGAAAGCTACGCGTAATACGATTATTATTGCGGTTGTATCTGCGGTTGTATCAACTATTATTGGTACACTAGGCGCAATCGGAGTATTTTATGCTCGTAAAAAATACAAAAAAACCGTTGAAACGATGACACAATTACCAGTTGTAAATGCGGAAATCGTAATGGCTTTATCGCTTGCTTTACTTTTTAAAGTATTAAATACTAGTTATTCTTTTTGGACGCTTCTTGCGGGACACGTGGTTTTAACTGTTGCCTTTGTGTATCTTAATGTAAAACCAAAACTAGTACAAATGGATCCTAATATTTATGAAGCTGCTCTTGATTTAGGCGCAACTCCTCGTTATGCTTTATTTAAAGTTGTACTTCCTGAAATTATGCCAGGAATATTTGCTGGTTTTTTGATTTCAATTACCCTTTCTTTAGATGATTTTGTAATTACTCAATATTTAAAAGAACCTTCTTTTGAAACTATTTCAACCTACATTCAAAAGATTGTCGCTAAACATCCAATTCCACCAGAGGTAAGAGCATTAAGTACTATTCTATTTGTCATTGTACTTGCGGTTGTTATTACAATAACTATTAGTAATAATAAAAAGGCCAACAAAGTTGCGATAAAACATCACTATAAAGAAAAAACAAATGGTGTATCCCAAATTGAAAGAGGTGGTCACTAATGAAAAGAATTATTCTTAGTTTCATTTTGTTTTGTTTGATTACCTTTAATTTAAGTTTTGTAAGTAATGCGGAAAGCACAAATAAAAAAGAAGAACTTACTATTTTTAATGTCGAAGATTATATTTCCCAAGGTTTAGATGATAGTGTTGATTTAATATCAAAATTTGAAGAATTGTATAATGTAAAAGTAAATTATTATACATATGATACAAATGAAACAATGTACAATCAGTTTAAACTTCAAAAAGAAGGAACTTACGATTTAATTTGTACTTCTGATTACATGATCCAAAAAATGATTAAAGAAGAATTAGTTGTTCCAATGGATGATTATGCAGAGTACATTCCTAACTATGAAAAATATGCATCTAGTTATTTACGTCAAAAACTAAGAGATATGAAAGTAGTATATCAAGGAAATGTCGTAAATCTAGATGAATTTGCGGTAGGATACATGTGGGGAACACTTGGTATTGTTTATGACCCCTATTGTACAGATACAATATGTGAAGATGTGAAATCATGGGATATATTCTGGGATAGTAAATATGAAAATGTAATTTCCATTAAAAATTCAATTCGTGATGCTTTTGTGGTTGGTCTAATGCATTCATATAGTAAAAGTGATTTATTTAAACAATTACAAAATGCATATCTAGAAAATCCAACGGAAGCAAATAAATTGGCATATAATAATATTGTTCAAGATATTTTTGATTTCAAATTGGATGGTTCTACAACTAGTGATCAAGAAAATCGTGAAAAGATAGCTAATGTTCGTGAAGAATTAATCTCACTTAAGAAGAATATCTTTGGATTTGAGGTAGATTCTGGTAAAAATGATATAATAACGGGAAAGATTAAAATGAACCTAGCATATTCTGGTGATGCCGTATATTCAATTGATACAGCTCGAGATGAAGCAGACAAACGTTTAGAATACTATGTTCCTGAAGATGGAAGTAATATTTGGTATGATGCTTGGACTTTACCTAAAGGGGCTAATAAAGATCTAGCTTATAAATTTTTAAACTTTATGTCTGATCCCGTAAATGCGGCTGACAATATGGATTATATTGGATATACTCCTTATATTGTTGGTAATGAGTTATTTACTCTAACAGGAGCTTGGTATGGTGCTACTGACTTTGAAGTCACTTCTCCATATTATGCGGAAGATGAAACAATGGTAATTTACAAAGATAAACTATATACTTGCATCAAAGACAAAGAAGCAGAAGAAGAGATTTATCCTGATAATGAAGAATATTTCGAATTATGTGAATATGACGAAGAATATGACGAATACGTTTATGGTGATATGGTAAGTTTTGAAGGTAAACTATATAGTTATATCAGTGAAGAAGATGGAGTTATTGCGGGACTATCAAACGAAGATGTTTGGGAAGAAATAATTCCATATGATCTTTCATATTTATTTGCGGAAACTATCAGCGAAGGTCGTCGTGCCATCATCTATCCTTTTAAAGACTATGAGAATGAACTTGAAACGCAATATCCAAGTGAGTTTATTATTGCTAGATGTGCGATAATGAATGACTTTGATGTCTATAATGATGAGGTTGTTATTATGTGGGGTCAAGTAAAAGCCTATACTAATATGGTTCCAATTTATATTTTCTTAGCAGTAACTGCTGTTTTAATGGTAACAGTAATAACAGCATTTGTGCTTAAACACCGAATTGACAAAAAATATAAAAACTAAAAGAAAGGAGAAAACATATGGCAAAATTTAAATTATCGCCAGCTAACAAATCATTATTAACTGCCGTTTTATATATTGTAATGGGTGTTCTATTTTGCATATATAAATCAAGTGTATTAAATTGGTTAATGACGATTGTAGGTATTCTACTAATTGTACAAGGTATTATCCAACTAGTTGCGAAAGACTATTTTAATGGTGTGATAAGTAGTGTAATCGGTATCGTTATTATTCTTGGTGGTTGGTTATTTGTAGAAGTTGTCTTAATCGTTTTAGGTGTTTTCCTAATCGTTAAGGGTGCCGTAGATCTAGTACAATCACTTAAGTTTAAGAGTACCTTACTTATTGTAGTTTCTGTAATCACTATTGTAGTAGGAATACTTCTAGTAGTAAGTTACTGGAAAATGGTAGATTGGTTCTTCATCATTGTTGGTATTGTGCTAATTATTGATGGTGTATTAGGAATATTCGGAAAAGCTTTACGAGTAAGATAAGTTTAATGGTTTGTTTAACAGATAAAGGTTAAGCAAACCATTTTTCCTTATATAATAATATAATAAAAGAATAGATAAAACATAATAACATAAAATATAATAGGTGATTAAATTGAAGTATATTGGGGTTTTCCAAGGTGGAGGAGTAAAAGGCATCGCTCATATTGGGGCGTTAAAAGCTTTAGAAGAACGAGGATTCAGCTGTGACAAAGCAGCAGGCACAAGTGTAGGCGCAATAATTGCTAGTTTGGTTATTAGTGGATATACGAGTGATGAAATGCTTGATATGGTTGAAAATTTAAATCTCACTAACTTAAGAGAAAAAGGAAAAACCATTAATTCCATACGTGAATTAGGTCTATATTCATCTAGACCTTTACTTGAGTATCTTGATTTTTTATATAAGCAAAAGAAAGTAAGCACTTATCTCGATGTAAAAAAAGGAAACGACTACCGCTTAAAAGTAGTAGGAACTAACATTACCAAAAGGAAACAAATCATATTTCCCAATGATTTAAAATACTATAATATCAATCCTGATAATTTCAAAATTTCAACATCTGTAGTAATGAGTGCTACCTATCCTCTTTTTTACAAACCATTTAAAATAAACAATAATTTAATTATGGATGGTTCAATTGCCAATAATTTTCCCCTTGATGTATTTGAACCAAGCAATAGTACTCCCCTTATTGGTTTTAATATCGTAGGAGAAAATGCCAAAAGAATGTATCATAATTGTCCTTATATTATAAGGATAATTGTCCCACGAATAAAAACGATGGATTTTCGAATAAGTAAAACAATTAAAGAAGATTTATATTTAACAGGTTATCAAGCAGGTCTTAAATTCTTAAATAACTTTTTTATAAATAAATGATAACGTAAATAATAAATTCACCTAAGTAATTAAACTTAGTAATTTATTTACACTTTACTTTACTTTCTTTTGGTTTTATGGTATAATATGCAAGTATGATTAATCTAATCATTCCTTGCTTTTTTTAAGAAAAGCCGATAGACCAAAAGGAGGTGGAAAGAATGAAAAAATATGAAGTTATGTATATCATTCGCCCAAATGTTGAGGAGGAACCACGTAAAGCTGTAATGGCTGAACTTGAACAAGCTTTTGTTCAAAATGGTTCAGAAGTACTTAACACAAAGGAAATGGGACTTAGAGAATTAGCTTACGAAATAGCTGGTGAGAAAAAAGGCTTTTACGTTTTATTAAACGTTAATGCAACACCTGAAGCTGTTAAAGAATTCGAACGTTTAGCTAATATCAAAGAAGCAGTTATTCGTCATATAGTTGTAGCAGAATAGGAGTTAATTATGAATAGAGTTACTTTAGTTGGAAGAATCACAAGAGATCCTGAATTAAGAACTTCATCAAATAACTTCCCCTTTGTTGCTTTTACAATTGCGGTTAACCGCGTTCAAAGTAATGCAAATGGAGAACGTGAAGCTGACTTTATTAACTGCGTTGCTTTTAATAAGCAAGCAGAAAACCTAGCCCGTTTTATTAAAAAAGGCTCATTAATTGGAGTTGAAGGTAAACTTCAAACTCGTAGATATCAAGCTGGAGATGGTAGCAATCGTGTTGCTACAGAAGTAATTTGTGATATGGTACATTTCTTAGAACCACGTGGAACATCAAATCAAGGTGGATATAATGATTATTCATCATATGAACCAA
This sequence comes from Bacilli bacterium, assembly GCA_051872775.1. GTDB lineage: Bacteria > Bacillota_I > Bacilli_A > ML615J-28 > CAG-313 > UMGS75. The sequence goes on along the minus strand of JBJEEE010000095.1, from coordinate 18,280 downwards.
GACAAAATAGTTATCAACCACAACAAAATAACTATCAACAACCACAAACAAATAGTTATGATCAAAGACCATATCAACAACCAAATATGAATCAAACTCCTGCTGAATCTGATAATCCGTTTGATGATATTAAAAATCAATTTAACATCACGGATGACGACTTACCATTTTAGGAGGAAATATACATGGCAACTTTTAGAAAACGTAAAAAGACTTGCTACTTTACAGATAACAAAGTTCAAAAGATTGACTGGAAAGATGCTGATTTACTAAAGAGATTTATCTCTGATCGTGGAAAAATTTTACCACGTCGTATCACTGGCACAAAAGCAATCTATCAAAGAGAACTTGCTGTTGCTATTAAACGTGCACGTCATATGGCCTTATTACCATTCGTTAAAGAATAGTTTGAAATTTGAAATCATACAATTTGCTTTGCAAAAAATCATACAAAACAAATTGCAAAAACTATTTTAGTACAAATGTAATAATAACATATTACAAAATAACAAAAACAAAAGCTTAACATTTGATATGTTAAGCTCTTTTTTATATTTATCTCTAGTAATGTAATAATTGTGTTTTAAAAAGTGAGATATTTGATTTTTAGTGTAAATAATGTATAATATAATAAAGCTGAAAAGAATAATGTTCTAATTTAATTAATTAAATATTTTATATGGAGGATAAATTATGCGTAAAATTGGTATTATAATTATTATTATTTTAATGTTTGTACTTATTTCATGCAATACGGATGACAAATATGAATGTGAAAATGGCCATGATTTAAAATGGACAATATTACAAGAACCTACATGTAAAACCGAAGGAATAAAAGAGTTGTTGTGTATTAATTGTCACAAAGTATTGGAATCAAGTTCAATAGATATTATCTCTCATAAGTTTGAAGAATATGTGGATGAGTTAAATAATAGACTATTAAAGTGTATAATATGTGATTATCAAATTAAGGAAAATAAAATATATTGTGTTACTTTTGATTCAGATGAAGGTACTTTAATAAGTGGAAAGGAAGTACAATATCTTGCATATAATGAATTTCCTCAAACACCTGTATTTTATAAAGATGGTTATGAATTCATTGGTTTTGATAAAGAAATTGAGGCAGTTACAAATGATGTTGTTTATAAGGCTGTTTATCAAAAATTAACGATAAATAAAATATCTTCAACTGAGTTAATAAAAGATATAACTGGTGGCTTTAATTTTGTAGATTATTATGATGATTATAAGAGTTTAAATGGTAATATAGAACCGATGATAAAAACATTAAAACAAAGTGGTTTTAATATAGTTAGTCTTCCAATAAATTGGTATGAGTATATGAATGAAGATTACGATATTGATGAAGATGTACTAATTGTAACTAAAAAGATAGTCGATACACTTTTAGAATATAATTTTTATGTTATTATCACTTCATATGATAGTTATGAAGATGCTTGGAGTAGTTTAAATTATTGTCAATATGATAAAACAGTAGAAATTATGAAAAAACTATGGGATCAAATAGGTAATTATTTTATTGATTATGATGAAAGATTAATGTTTTCATTTTTAAATGAACCTCGTGATTATATAACTAATGGATATACAAGAGAAGGTGCACTAATATTAAATTTATTAAATGAAGAGTTTGTAGAAATTATTAGGAGTCAAGGATATAATAATAAATATAGACATTTATTGATAACACCAATATGGGGTAAAAGTAATGATGAAGTTTTAAAGCACTTCAAAGTTCCTAATGATGATTATATTATTATTAGTTTACATTATTATGGCCCTTTTGGTTTTGTTCATGATAGTACATATGATGAAGCAAGTTGGGATGATAAAAAAGCAGAATATCAAATTGAATTAACCAGTCATTTCAAAAATATTAAAGATAAATTTTTAGACAATAATATTGCAGTTTTGATGACTGAATATGGTTCTCGTGATAAAAATAATATTATTGAAAGAAGTAAATGGCTTGAGTACTATATAAATGTAAGTTATAACTATGGAATTAAATGTATTAGTTGGGATTCTTTTTTAAGCTATTATGATAGAGAATTTACTTTTTCAATTATTAATAAAGAGACTGGGGAATGGAAATACCAAGAATTTCAAAAAGTATTTGAGAAACTATATGTGGAAAAAGAAGTATTACCGTATTTTAAAGAAATTAGTAATGATATTTGCAAATTATCAGATCCTGTAATTATTCCAACACAACTGACTAATATTTTAACAAATGAAGTATATAATGTTGATGTTAAATATGATAAAGATAAGTTTGTTGAAAAAGATGGTAAGTTATATGCTATTGAACCAGGTATATATTACTTTTTATTTGAAGTAGAAGGATATACTTATTATTATCAAAAAAATATAATGGTTGATTATAAGTTATATGATTGTTCATTTGCTCTTGAAATTAAAGAGAATAACGATAAGCAGCTACAATGTTATATAATTACTAATGGTAAGCCCACTTCTCGTTTGAAATATGATTGGTATTCTACAGATACTAATATCCTAACAATCAGCAAGTATTCAACAATTTCAATATTTAATGATGGTGTTGTTGCTATAATAGCTACTAATAAAGATAATAAAGAAGTAGGGGTTATTGAATTAACTATAAAAAATGGTAAGATTGTTAGTACAAAGAATATGTTTGTTGAAGAAAATATTTAGAAATAAAATTCTCAAAACTATTTACAAATTCAACAAAACACTACATAATAATGCGTAGAGTCGTCGCAATGAGTTTTGTATCTTTTGGCGCATTTGTGCCTGTGCAGCTACAACTTGTAATCATACAATTTGCTTTGCAAAAAATCATACAAACCAAATTGCAAAAACTATTCAAAACAAATGTAATAATAACATTATAAAAAATAACAAAAACAAAAGCTTAACATTACTACATGTTAAGCTCTTTTTTTATTCCTTTTATAATACCACTCACTTAATTCCTCACCTATATAACTATCATTAGCAATACACATAGCTATATCAAATATCTTACTTCTCAACCTAATTAACAAAAATTTATCAATTATATCTTCATAATCAACAAATAATTTATTATATATCTCGTTATAATCTACTATCATACTCATAATCTACCCCTCACTATTACTAACTAAATACTCATCACTAATAATAGCTCAACCAATATCATAAATCTTCTGTCTAAGCTTATCTATTAACTCTTTCCCATATACTTCCTCAGCATTAATAAATAATTCTTCTTTTAACTTTTTCATATAAAAATCTCCTTTTAAATAATTTCATATAATTTAGAACATTTATTAACTATAAAAAAAATCATTTTACAAATATAGTAGATTAATATATAATATAATTGTAATATAGAATTTAGAAGGTGAAAAAATGAAAAAATGGTATGAAGAAGATTGGGAATTTGTGATTAGAGTTTCAAATGATAACTATAAAAAATGTAGATTAGGTTTAGAAACTGGTGATGAATTTAAATGTAGTTATGGCGCTCCATGTGGTTTTTGTTCAAAAACAATGCCAATCTTATACTCTTTATGTGAAATTGTTAGATGTGGTGGAAATTATAATTTAAGAGGCTCTGAGAAGCCTTATGAAATAGAATTTTTATGCCCTGATGGATTGTGAAATTCAATTTAATAGCTATAAAAAAAGATGATAAAAGTAGATAAACGTACATAAAAATGTACGTTTTTATATTGACATATAAGAATAAAAATGATATAATAGACGTATAATAATAGAGGTGATTAACTATGATGAATACAAATATAACAAATGCAAGAGCTGAACTTTATAAACTAGCATCCAGTTGTATTAAATATAATAATGTTATTAATATTAATACTAAAGAAGGAAATGTGATAATGATGAGTGAAGAAGACTACAATAGTCTTATGGAGTCTTTATATTTAGCAGGTATTCCAGGAATGTATGAAAGTATTGTTGAAGGAGCAAATACAAAACTTGAAGATTGTGAGAAAATTAAATGGAAATAGTATTTACAAAACAGGCTATAAAAGATTTTGAAAAAGTAAAACAAAACCCTACCCTTCATAAAAAAGTCGTAGCTTTACTTGAATTACTTGAATCGAATCCTTATACTAATCCTCCTTCATATGAAAAACTTATTGGAATTAATAATACTTATTCTAGAAGAATCAACATACAACATAGATTAGTATATCAAGTTTATGATGAAGAAAAGGTTATAAAAATAATTAGAATGTGGACTCATTATTAGTAAATATAAAATCTAATTTTTGAGGAATCAAGAGTTAGATTTTTATTTACAAATTATGAAAAACACGACATAATAATGCATGTGTACCGCTGCAATTGATTTTGTATGATTTTTTGCATTGGTGTCTGTGCAGCTACAAAACTTAACATTTCATTAATAAAGGTAATATAACATACAAACGAAAGCTTAACATTTATTTGTTAAGCTCTTTTTTATATTTAATTCATCGAACATATTATCATAATATTAACAATACTTAGTGTAAAATTTGTATATTGAAACTATGATGAAAAAACGAAATTAAGTATGTATATTTTGATTATAACTATTTAAAAGGTTTATAATGGATTTGCAATTAAACATCAAAAATGATATAGCAATAGTTTTGAATAGAATAACACTTTTCACAACAATTCTTATACATTTTGGAAGTAAAAATGAAAAAATTAAATATCAATTGTAAAATTTTTCTATTTTCTTGTAAAAAATATTGCTTTTTCAAAATTTATTTGTTATAATATTTACGGATAAACATATCCACAAACATTTCATAAAAGTATCAGGGAGGATTAAATAATTTATGAAAAAATTTTTCTTTTTAATGATTGCGTTTTTCACAGTTGTTTGTCTAGTTTCTTGTACTACAGAAGAAAAATTAGACAATGTCGTTGCAATGATTACTGACTATGGAGACATTACTGACCAATCATTTAATCAAGCTACATATGAAGGATGCAAAGATTGGTGTGAAGCTAACAAAGTTGGTTTCAAATACTTTAAGCCAGTAGATAATAGCGATGCTGAAAGAATTAGATCAACAGAAAAAGCTATTGACGAAGGATTTAGCGTTATCGTTATGCCTGGTTATGCTTTTGCTCCAACTATTGAAGCAGTTGCTGCTAAAAATCCAGATGTTAAATTTATCGCATTGGATGTTGCTTTAGGTGATTTACTTGCAGCTCATTTTGCTGATTACAACTATGATCCAACAGATGAAAGATGGGCTAGTTATAAATTACCAGCAAATGTATATTGTGCTACATATGCTGAAGAAATAGCTGGATACTTTGCAGGTTATGCTGCAGTTAAAGAAGGTTATACAAAACTTGGTTTCTTAGGTGGTATGAGCGTTCCAGCTGTTATTCGTTACGGTTATGGATTTGTTCAAGGATGCAATGCTGCAGCTGAAGGAGCTGAAATTGAAATCAAATATGTATATGGTGGACAATTCTTTGGTGATGCTGATATTACAGCCGTTATGGATACTTGGTATGGTAGTGGAACTCAAGTAGTATTTGCTTGCGGTGGTGGTATTTATACTTCTGCATGTGATGCAGCCTTAAAGACTGGCGGTAAAGTAATTGGTGTTGACGTTGACCAAAGTGGAACAATCGCAGCACAATATAATGGTAAAGTAGAATGCGTTACTTCTGCAATGAAAGGTTTATACGCTACAGTTCAAACTCAATTAGAAAACACTATTAATAAAGAAAAATTCGTTTCTACAATTGAAAATTTAGGATTAGTTTCTGCTACAGAAACTGACAAAAACTATGTTCAACTTCCAACAGCTACATGGTCTATGAAAAACTATACAGTAGAACAATACAAAGAATTAGTTGGTAAAATCTATAGTGGCGAAGTGGTAGTTTCTAACGATATTACTGCTGCACCAACTGTTGCATCAACTACTCATGTTGACTACCAAGGAAATATTAAATAATATAATTTAGTATTAAAAACAATTAGAAAGGTAGACCAAAATCTATCTTTCTTTTGTTTTAAAAAAAATAAGGAGGACATAATGGAAAATCAATATGTAATCGAAATGCTTAACATCCGTAAGGAGTTTCCTGGAATTGTTGCAAATGACGATATAACGCTCCAACTTAAACGTGGTGAAATTCATGCTCTATTAGGTGAAAATGGAGCAGGTAAGTCAACTTTAATGAGTGTATTATTTGGATTGTATACACCTGAAAAAGGGGTCATCAAAAAAGATGGAAAGGTAGTAGAAATTACTGACCCCAATGCCGCAACCGCATTGCACATTGGGATGGTACATCAACATTTTAAATTAGTTGAAGTATTTACGGTTTTAGATAATATTATTTTAGGGGATGAACCTTTAAAAGAATATAAATTTAAACCTTTTAATTATTTAAATAAAAAATATTTTCATTTTATTGATCGCGAAAAAGCGAGAAAAAGAATCATTGAATTAAGTAATAAATATGGACTTGCTGTTGATCCAGATGCTAAAATTGAAGATATTACCGTGGGAATGCAACAGAGAGTAGAAATCCTAAAAATGCTTTATCGAGATAATGAAGTGCTAATCTTTGATGAACCAACGGCAGTACTTACTCCAAATGAAATAGATGAATTAATTGAAATAATGCATAATCTTGCAAAAGAAGGAAAGTCTATTTTATTTATAACCCATAAATTGAACGAAATTATGCAAGCAGCTGATCGGGTTACGGTTTTAAGAAAAGGTAAATCAATTGGAACAGTTAACGTAAAAGATACAACTAAAGAGGAGTTATCGGAAATGATGGTTGGACGTAGAGTTCAATTAGTAGTTGAAAAATCAGCGGCTAAACCACAAGAAGAGGTCCTTAAAGTTGAAAACTTATCGGTAATCGATAAAAATCACAATACGGAAGTTGTTAAAAATGTTTCTTTCACTGCTCGTAGGGGTGAAATTACTTGTATAGCAGGTATTGATGGTAATGGACAAACGGAACTAATTTATGCGATAACAGGACTAGAAAATCCTAGTAAAGGTAATATCTACTTAAATGGTGAAGATATTACTAAGGCATCAATTCGCAAACGTAATAATAAAGGAATTGCTCATATACCAGAAGATCGCCATAAATATGGATTAGTATTAGATTATTCTCTCGAACAAAATATTGTTTTAGAAAAATACTTTATAAAAGACTTTCAAAAAGCTGGATTTATCAAGTTTAAATCAGTTAGAAAATATGCAAATAATATCATAGATAAATATGATGTACGTTCTGGTCAAGGTCCAATAACACTTTCTCGTAGTATGTCGGGTGGAAATCAACAAAAAGCAATTGTAGGACGTGAAATTGATCGAGAAACAGATTTATTAATTGCATGTCAACCTACACGTGGACTTGATGTAGGGGCAATTGAATATATTCATAAACAATTAATCGCTGAACGAGATAAAGGAAAAGCAATATTGTTAGTTTCTTTAGAATTAGATGAAGTAATGAGTTTAGCAGATCGTATTTTAGTTATGCATTCAGGTGAAATCGTTGGTGAATTTAAGCCAGATGAAATAACGGTTCAAGAATTAGGATTATATATGGCCGGTGCAAAAAGACAAGGAGGTACAAAATAATGAGTAAATTTAAAAAATTCTTACTATCTAGTACTTTCCAAACAATCGCAACTTCCGTTCTTTGTGCCTTACTAGGTCTATTAATTGGCTTTATATGTCTATTAATAATTCATCCATCAGGTGCTTTTGAAGGGATCTATAATATTTTACAAGGTCCACTTGCATCAGTAAGAGCCGATAAACGTCTTTATAACCTTGGAACATGCATTGCTAAAGCAGCCCCTTTAATCTTGGCTGGTCTTGCTATCTTATTCTCATATAAAGCTGGTCTATTTAATATTGGTGCAGCAGGTCAATATACGATTGGCGCTGGCGTTGCTCTATTTTGCGCATTGCAACTTAAACTACCATGGTATGCATGTATGCTTTTTGCAATGATTGCTGGTTCACTTTTAGCCGCAATTGTTGGTTTATTAAAAGCTTTCTTAAATGTGAATGAAGTTATCTCAGGCATAATGCTTAACTGGATAAGTTTATATGCAGTAAATATGTTACTTGATCGACCTGAATGTAAAGATTTCAATTATGGTAGTGAAACTTGGTATATATGGAAAAAGAATGCCTCAGCATTACTACCAAATATGGGATTAGATAAATTATTTAACAATAATCAATACGTAACAGTTGGAGTAATAATTGCCATAGTGGTTGCTATTATTATATTTATAATCTTAAAATTTACGACCTTTGGTTATGAAATTAAAGCCACAGGACATAACAAATATGCAGCTAAATATGCGGGAATGAAAGAAAAAATCAATATAGTAATCACTTTAGCAATTTCAGGTGCAATAGCTGGTCTTGCGGCATCTTGTTATTATCAAATCGATCTAGTAAAATGGTTGTTCCCATCTAGTGTGCCTTCAATGGGATTTGATGGAATTAGTGCTGCCTTCTTAGGAGGATTAGATCCATTTGGGGTTGTAATTTCTTCATTCTTTATTCAATATATCACTGATGGAGGAGGAAACCTCGATTTAAACTACTATAACCCACAAGTAGCTAGTCTAATTACTTCTATTATAATCTATCTATGTGCCTTTGTTGCGTTTGTTAAACACTATATGACAAGAAAATTAACAGCCAAAAAAGAAGAAAAAGAAGAAAAAAAAGAAATTGAGGTACCTTCAAGTGCTGATAATTCAGAAGGAGATAATGGGAAATGAGTATTTTAATTCAATATACGCTTATCTTTACTGCAGTTTTAGCAATCGTTGCCTTAGGTGGAATGTTTAGTGAACGAAGTGGTGTTATCAACCTTGGCCTTGAAGGTTGTATGGTAATTGGTGCTTTAGGTGGTGCATTAGTATTAAGATATTTGCCAACGGGAACAAATCCATTCTTAGTAGTAGTACTAGCAATCTTAGGGGCAGTAATTTCAGGAGTATTATATTCACTCCTTTTAGCGGTAGCTGCTATTAACTTTGGAGCAGACCAAACTATTACAGGAACTGCTCTTAATATCCTAGCTCCTGCTTTTGCTACTGTACTTGTAAAAGCAATTACGCTATCAGAATCTGGAAAAGCATCGCCACGAATTGACTATGCTTCCTTACAACCAGCGTTTACTTTTCATATTGGTAGTTTTGAATGTAACTGGTTTGTTGTAATTGCTATTTTTCTAACCATCTTTTCTTACTTCTTCCTATCGAGAAGACGAACAGGACTAAGACTAAAAGCATGTGGTGAACATCCACAAGCAGCTGCTAGTGTAGGAATTAATGTTATCAAAATGCGCTATCTTGGTGTAATCATATCTGGTGCCTTTGCGGGTATCGGTGGACTTGCTTTTATATGCTCTGCCAGTACGGTATGGTCATTTGATAATGGTGTTGTTGGATTTGGATTCTTAGCCTTAGCTGTAATGATTTTTGGTAAATGGAATCCAATTACTATTTTACTTGGAGCCTTACTCTTTGGTTTCTTTAGATCTTTTGGTAATGTTTATCAATCATTTGATTGGATTAAGAACTTAGGAATTAATGGAAAAGTATATAATATGTTGCCATATATTGTATGTCTTGTTGTTTTAGCCGTAACTCAAAAGAAATCGCACGCACCAAAAGCTGAAGGTATTCCATACGATCGAGGAAGAAGATAATGAAAAAAATTGATGTTGCCAATTGGAATCGTAAAACTACATATGAATGGTTTAATTCATTTGCCAATCCATGTTATGGATTTGATTGCGAAATGGACATAACCAAACTTGTCAAAATTACCAAGGATAACAAACAATCATTCTTTATCAATTTCTTATATATTATTACTCTTGGGATGAACAAAATAGAAGAAATGCGAATGCGTATTGTAAATGATGAAGTAGTAGTATACGATATAATCAATCCAACCTATACGATCATGACTAATGAATCATATTTTGTAAATGGTGGCCACAAAATGTCCAATGACTATCACATTTTCTATGAGCGATGCCATACTGAACTTGAATTGAAAAAAAATACTGTAACCACATTAAGCCAAGAATATAACGATTCAAAACTATATGATGATTTTTATATTACTTGTGTACCTTGGATTACTTATAAAAGTATGACTCATCCTATCCCTGATTATAATAAATCAAGTCAGTCGGTTCCACGTGTATGTTGGGGAAAGTATTATCAAGATGGGGATAAAACTAAAATACTATTAAATATCACTGTTTCCCATACATTGTGTGATGGCTATCATTTAAGTCAAACCTTTAATATGATTCAATCAATGCTTGATCATGTCGAAGAATACCTAAAATAAACACCTATAAATAAATATTAATCTCAAACTAGTTTTATTGAACTGGTTAAGAAAAGAGACACATTAGAAATCTAATGTGTCTTTTTGTGCCATAGGTGACATATATCCATTTTTGGTAAGAAGAAAGTATAGAAAATTATAAGAAACGCCCATATTATAATCTCTTATCAAAATCATTAAAAAATGCTAAAAATTAATACATTTATTGTCAACAAATCTTTTGATGATTTTATATTTTATGCCATTCGAAGAATTAAATAACTACTTTGTAAATCTTAAAAGATAAATATTTTGCATATATCATAATATAAACACATAAGAACGTTTTCATATTGAAAATAGTTTTTAATTATTATATAATATATATGTAAAAAATAAAATGGGAAAGGAAGAATCATGAAAAAATTTAGTTTATTTTTTGCTCTTTTATTATGTTTTTTATTGGTTAGTTGTGAACAAAGCAAGTACTCGATTTCCTATGATTTAGATGGTGGAACTTGTGAAGGTCTTGTCTTTGAATATTTTGGCGGATCAGAAGTAAAATTACCTACTCCTACTAAAGAAGGTTACAATTTTGTAGGATGGTTCGATGGTTCAACCAAAGTTGAAACTATTACAAGTGGTAACTATAGTTTAGTTGCTAAATGGGAAAAGGTTTCATCCGGCGAAGTTGAATATGAATGTATTACCGTAAGTGAAGCAATTGCTCTTGCTGTTGAAGCTGGTGATTCAGGTACAACTGAATGGTATTATGTACGTGCAACCATTGATACAGTAAGTAATCCAACTTATGGTGAAATGACAATCAAAGATGAAACGGGTTCAATTTATGTATATGGTACTTACTCAGCTGATGGTAGTCTACGCTATAGTGAATTAGCTGATAAGCCTGTAGCTGGTGACGAAGTTGTTTTATATGGTCCTTTAAAAACCTTTAATGGTGAAGCCGAATTTGGTAAAGGATGGATTGTTGATTTTACCCATGTAAAACAAGAAGTAAATGAAGATGAATATCCAAGTAAAACAATTAGTGAAACAAGAAGTAGTGTAGATGGTACTAAAGTAACACTTGAAGGTGTTGTAGCTTTTGTTACTTATGCTAATGGATTTGTTCCTAATGGATTCTATCTAGTAGATAATACAGCATCAATTTATGTTTATGGTGAAATTGCCCAATCTGTTAGCATTGGTAATCAAGTAAAAGTAGCGGGAGAAAAAATCCACTATAGTGCTGGTTCTAACGATTTTGGATATCCTGGAGCATTACAATTAGCTAATGCGGTTGTTTTAGATAATGATCAAGGAAGTCATGATTTTGATAAATCATGGATTACCGAAAGTACCGTTAAGAAAATTATGGAAACTAATCCATGTGAAGATATTACTTCTAACATTTATAAAGTAAACGCCTTAGTTGTAAAGAGTGAAAAACCTGGATTCGTAAATTATTATATTGATGATTTAGATGGTGTAACTGGATCATATGTATATACTCAATGTAATGGTAGTGACTTTAATTATCTAACTGAATTTGACCAAAAGATTTGTACAGTTTATCTTTCACCAATCAATGCAAAAGTGACTGATTCTGGTTGTACATATCGTTTTATCCCAGTATTAGTAAGTTATGATAATTATGCAATGAATGATGCGGATGTATGTGATTTTGTTTTAGATTATTATGTATTAGATAATTTATTTGCAAAATATAGCACAAATCCTCAATTAGAATTAATTACTAGTGCTAGTAGTGAACTATTAGGCTTTAGTGATGTTGCATTAAGTTATACATCTAGTAACACAAGTGTTATTGCTTTTAATGAAGAAAGTGGTAATGTTGTAATGAATGCTCTAGCAAATGGTACTGCAACAATTACTGTTACAGCTACTTACAAGACTTATGAAGTAACAAAATCAGTTGATGTAACCGTAGAACTTATTGGTGAAATAGCATCTGTCACAGTTAAAGAATGCTTAGATGGAAGTTATGATACGGAATATACAGTTAAAGGTATTGTTGCTGGATCCCTTGTTAATCAAGATGGTTTCTATTTAGTTGATGAAACTGGCGTTATCGCAATTAGAACAACTAAAGCAGTATTAGCTGATGTTCATGTAGGTAATGAAGTAGTCATGAAAGGTACTAAAGTAATATATGAATCTTCTAAAGGATTAACACAACAAATCTGCTTATTAGATTCTGAACTTGTTATTAACTATTATGGTGAAAATGAATACTCTAAAGCATCATTTGATTCAACTAAGACTTTAGAAGAACTTGTTGCACTTTCTACTGATGAATATCATACAACTCAAGTATATGTTGTTGAAGTTAAAGTAAAATTTGTAGAAAGTTCATACTATTCAAATTGCTATCTAACTTCACTAGATGGTTCTGTCGATATACTATTATATACAAGTAATGGAAGTCAATATAGTTGGTTAAAAGAATTCGGTGATAGTGTAATAACAGTTGAGTTATGTCTATGTGACTGGAATAATAAGAGCCCATATCGTGGCTGCGTTATTTCCGCAACCGATGGTGTAACAACCCTTTATAACACATTAAATTTTAGTGATTAGTATTTAATAAAAAATAGCAGTAAGTCAATCAGGGCTTACTGCTTTTGATTTACAAATTATTAATAAAACTTACTTTAATGTGGTATTTATATTAGGAAATAATCATTAAGTAAAAAAGTGAAAAATTATTGCTTTTTCATTATATATATAGTAATATATTAGGTAAATGTGAAATTGAAATTCAATTAATATGTATAACCAAATGTTTGACTCAATAAAAAAAATGGTGTATAATTGACACAAAAAGATTCATAAATTTTTTTATAATAAGAAAGGAAACCCAAATATGGATGAAATTAAAATTATTTATGCTGTATTTATTTTCATCTTTAGCTTATGCATTGGTAGTTTTATAAATGTGGTAATTTATCGAATTCCTAATCATATGTCTCTAGTTTCTCCTTCATCTCATTGCACAAAATGTGGTCATAAACTAGCCTGGTATGATAATATTCCAATTTTGTCTTATATTATACTTGGTGGAAAATGTCGCTATTGTAAAGAAAAAATTTCACCTCAATACTTAATTGTAGAGTTATTCACCGCCGTTATAGCTACAAGTGTTTTTATATATTTTGGTATTTCTTTTAATGCATTAATAGGTATTTTGCTTGTTTATTTTCTTATACCACTTACTATTATTGATGCAAAGTATCAAATTATTCCTGACTCAATTAATATTGGATTGTTAGTTATTGGCGTAATTGGATTTATTGTTAATATTCCATTATACGATGGAATAATTACTATTAATTGGCTTTCAAAAATAATTGGATTTGCTGTGGCTATTTTAATTTCATGTTTATTCGCCTTTAGTTCGAAATTATTAAAGAAAGAATTAATAGGTGGCGGTGATTTAAAGTTATTACTATCTGTTAGTTTAATTGTTGGTTGGCAACAACTTCTATTAATTATTTTTTTATCTAGCCTTTTGGTTCTAATCATTGGATTACCATTTGGCCAAAAGATTAATAAATTCCGTGAAAATCCCAAGCAAATTCCGTTTGGTCCATACTTATCAATTATAATTTTGATAGTGTTTATGTTTGGGCCTCAAATTATCGAGTGGTATTTCGGCTTATTTCTTGTATAGGTATAGTTATGATAAAGAATAAGTTTTTTAGATTTATGCTGATTTCTTACTTTTTTTTGATAATGTTAGTTGTTTGGAATATAATTATTTGCTGCACATCTAGTAATTACTCATTTGTAGATTATTGTGGTTATTCAGATCAGCTTAATTTTATAAAATACACATATATATTAATATTTACCATAGTTATTTTTCTTAGTGTTCTTATTATTCTAAATTTTACAAAACATATAATAAGTATTAACAAAGCAAATAAAATAATGATAATATTATTAATTATAATTATTTCGTTATTTGGTTTTTTGTGCAATATAAAACTATCGAAATTAAATTATATATCCATTGAATGTAAAGTTAGTGGGAGTTCAATGTATCCAACATTTATTAATGATGATTTGATTACAGTTAACTATAGTAGAAGAATTAATCGATATGATGTAATTGTTTTCAAGGCAAATAGTATTTCTAATTTATATTGTTCAACAGATGATAAATACTATATTAAGAGGATTATTGGATTACCAAACGATACAATTATGTGGATAGATAAAAAATTGTATATAAACGGTGAATTAATAAATGAAGTATATTTAAATGGATATTATGATGGCGTAGAATATGAATCAACTTCATTTAATGGTATTTTTTCATATATTGAAGATGGTAATATTAAAACATCAACTACTATTCCAGAAGGATATTGCTTTGTTTTAGGAGATAATCGTCAAAAAAAATCTAATGGTGTAGAGTGGAGCATAGATAGTAGGTTAATCGGTTTGGTTCCTATCACTAATATAATAGGAATTGTGAAATAAGATTGAAAGGAGGTAGTCATAATGAAGATATTAAAATACAAAAAAGGATTTACATTGACAGAATTGATGGTTGTAATATCTATTACGGGAATTCTATTTACTGTTTTGGCTGTCCTCTTATCTAAATTTGTAATGACCAATAGAAAGTTGAACATAAAAAATAAGATTGCAAATGAGGTATATGAAATCGACTTGCTTTTAGAGAATACGGTTAATAGCTTAAATATTGAAGGATTATCAGTTTACATTAACGAAATTGAAAAAGAAATATATTCTATTGATTTGATTAGTGGAGAAAAAAAAGTATATTTTTCATTTTCAAATAGTGAAAGAACTAGTGTTATTTTTGGTGATACTTACAAGAACTTGCAATATATAGATAATATTTTATTTATACGAACGGGTCACTTACTTTCACTTAAAATGTGTTATAATGAACAAACATACGAAAGATCTTATTATTTATTGAAAGTGGGGGAGATGGAGTGAAAAGTAAATCTTTGTTAATTTATATTAAGGAAATAAATGATGCTATGAATTTAACATATATTGGAGTATCCATTTATAGTCCATTTCAATTAAAAACCATTTTTGGATTAAATGTTCCATCATATAAAATTGATTTTAAATTAAATAAACAATTTTTCAAGGCGCATTTAGAAAATGAAAAAATGGTTGCTGATTATCAGTCAACTTTAATAAAAGAATTGGAAAAATATGACTACAATAATTGTAACGTCATTGTTAATGTAGATTTGACTTGTACTTTTGATGGTTATATTCTTTTACCAAATTTAAGTGGAAAAGCGCTAAACGATTCTTTGAATCAAGAATTACAAAATATTTATGGTTCTTTTTTAGACTTTTATGCCTGCGAAATTATTGACTCAACTTATGAAGGATCATTAAGGAAGATTAGTGTCAATTTTATTAATATTAATGATTATAAACAACTTTTAGATTTTATTTCTATTAATAATTTTTATAGAATTTCTCGAATTAACTATATAAGAGATTCTTTTAATAATTTATTCTTGATAAATAAAATGAAAAATACAACTGCTATTGGTGTTTTTATTGATGAAGAAACTATTAATCTAGCTGTATATAATGGAAATCAAACAATATGTAGCAGCTGCCTTGATTTTGGATTTAGTAATTTATTTAATTTTAAAAATGATGCGATTTCTATAAATGATGATTTATACAATCAAATTATCGAAGCCATAATGGTTATGATGTATTCTAATCGTATTAATCTAGATATTTCTAATTTATTGATAATTGCGCCAGCTTCAGATAGTTATGAAATTAAAAAGGTTTTGCTCGAAAAATTCAGTAAGTTTATGGAAAATCCAAAATATGTAGAAACTAATGTTGAACATAATTATTTGGTAGATATGGCAATAGTTAAAAATAGAAAAATAAGAAAACTTCCATTGAGAGTAAAAATATGAGAAATAAAAAGGGAACAACATTAACAGAAGTCATTGTATCAATTGTTATTATTGGAATAATTTCATTAATGATGATTCATATTTTCTCTCATCGTATGAGAATAGAGGTAAAATTTACAAGAGAAGAACAATTATGTAATACTATTGAGTCATATTATATCGAGTTTACAAATGATCCTCTATCTTTTATCGATAAGTACAATTTGTCTTTATCGGAAATAAAGATACTCTATTATGATAATGCATATATTAATCAAGTTACAACTGAAACAGATAACGCAATTGAAATACGAGTTGATAAAATTAGTACATCACAATTTAATTTGTATATACATATATTGGAAAATAATAAAAAGTTTGAAAGGACTATATATAGAATATATGAATAATCAAAAAGGCGGAACCTTGGTATTTACAATTATTATCATTGTTGTATTATCTATTATTTCAATGTCTATAATTACATCGACCTACGTTAGAACTCGTACTATAATAGCCAAACTTGATGAATCATATGAAAAACTCCAATTAGAAAATGAGATGTATAATTCAATTAATCTCTGCATTGGTAAATCAGAAGATCAGATAGAATTAATTTTGAAAGACTATAAAAAAGATAATTTAGAAATAACCATAAATAAATTCGAAAATAATGTGTTAGAGTTTAACATTCAAATAAAAGATAGTTCAACAATTAGAAAATGTGTAGTAGAATTTAGTTTAGATGAAAATTATATCATAAACGGATATTCAATTATGCAAACAGGGATTATTGGTTAATAATAAGGGGGAGTTGTATTGCCTAAATTTAGATATAAAGCGATGACTGAACAAAATAAAATAGTAAAAGGCGTGTATATTGCTGATGATGAAGATGATTTACGTGAAATAATAACTAATCAACATTACTATTTAATATCATGCAAAAAAATCCAAGAATCAAGTCAAATGTTTTCTTTTTTAGAAAAAATAAAAATTTCCGATTTTACAATGTTTTGTAGGCAATTTTCTATTATGTTAAATGCAGGAATGAATGTTGATGAGACGGTTAGAATATTGGCAAGGACCACAAAAAATAAAAAATTAAAATCTATTTTGGAATATGCATATAATAATTTATTGAAAGGTGCAATGTTAAGCGATTGTTTTGATAAATACCCAAAAACTTTTCCTATATTCTTTAGAAATATGATAAAAATCGGAGAAAAAAGTGGAAGATTAGATATTGTCTTTAAACGTTTAGCAGATTACTATGATAATGATTATAAAACAAGAAAACAGGTAAAAAGTGCCTTAGCTTATCCGTTATTTTTAATTTTTCTTGCAGTTGCTGCATTAATTGTAATGGCTGTTTTTGTTATGCCAACTTTTCAAGGCGTTTTTGAAAGTTTTGGAAGTGACAATTTACCAGCAATATCAAAGATGGTAATTAGCGTTTCTAACTTTATAAAGAATAATATATCTCAATTATTATTAATTGCTTTTGCTTTGATAGCAATTTTAATGTTGCTGAAAAAGATTAAAGGAGTTAAACGTTTTTATGATCACGTAAAACTTGAATTTCCAATAGTAAAAAATGTTTCTATAGCTTCATTAACCACAAGGTTTGCAAGTGCATTTGCAGTATTGTTAAGCAGTGGTTTACAGTTATTAGATTCAATAGATATTATATCGGAATCAATTAATAATATTGTTGTAGAAGAAAAATTAAAAATAGTAAAAAATCAAATTAGTATTGGAAAACCGATTTCAAAAAGTTTAGATACGATAAACATATTTCCTCCAATGCTTATTGAGATGATTTCTGTAGGTGAAAAAACAGGAACTCTAGAAGATGTGCTTGGTAGAATTACACAATTTTTTGATGAGGAGTTAAAGTCGAAAAAAAAAAAAGCAACTTCTGAAAAAAAACAA
>JBJEEE010000094.1:5115-6730 GCA_051872775.1 Bacilli bacterium | reverse complement strand
ACTTTTTCTAATGTGTCTTTTTTTATTTAGTCCGTTTTAATCAAACTAGTTCGTAAATTTTTTAGATACTTTTTTATAGAAATTCTCAGTAAAAATGCAATTCTTTTTTACTCAGATTCAATAGGAGTCATATTCCTATTAAGCTAAGTATTTGCTGTCTATTATACCATTTTTTAATAAAGTTAAAAATTTATAGTTTTATGTTTGTATGAATTAAATCCAACTATTCAATAGTTGGATTTTTTGCTATATTTATCATAACAAATATGATGAGTTATAAGTAGAATAAGTATAAATAAAAACTAAAAACTTGTCTAATTAATGAAATTATGATATAATTTTTTTAAGTTTTTGGTCGTGATTAGGGGATAACAATGAAAAAAATAGGACATATTATCAAACATTTATTTCTTTTTTTAATTGATGAAACATATTTTGATACTCGTACTAACTTTTATAGTACTGTATCAATGATTATAAATTTTATATGGGCCTTCATTAAATTGATGATTGGTTATATTACGCATTCTTTTTTCTTTTGCGTATCAGCAGGTTATACTTTATGTATTGGGATATGCAAGCAAATTTATTTATTTGGACGTAAGAAAGAATTGCAACCTAGTTTAGAGATAAAATATGTTAAAAATATTAGTATTATTTTGTTTTTAGCAAGTTGTTTATATACATTGTACATGTCAAAATTATTTATATGGCCAGAGAATCATCGTAATTATGGAACTATCTTATCAATTTCATTTGCTACATTTGCTTTTGTTAATTTCTTTATCTCTATTAGGGGATTAGTTAAATCAAGAAAGAAAAATGATAGTTTATTATTAGGATTAAAAACGGTTAAACTTGCCACAGCCTTAACTAGTATTGTATTAACCCAAGTATGTTTATTAGAAGCTTGTAGTAGCGGTGAGTCACTTGTTGATAATTCATTTTATGATGCTTTAACGGGGACAATTTGTGGTTGTTTATGTACCATTTTAGCAATTGTACTTTTTATTTATGCGATAAAAAAGAAAAAGCAACTTGTGTAAATGACAAAAAAAGGATACATTATTTTATTAAAACTATAGAAAAACATTCAAAAAAATAGTATAATTATTATAGAAAAGGAGTGGATTTTTTGAAAAAGACAATTTGTAGTATAATATTATTTTTATTAGCGATTACACTTTTTAGTTGTACTAATAATGAACATATTCATACGTTTAGCGATACTTTAAGTTATGATGAAGTATATCACTATTATGAATCAACTTGTGGTCATGATGTCGTAAGTGGTAAAGCTGAACATACAATGGATAATGGTACGGTTGTACGTGAGGCAACGGAAGAAATTGAAGGATTAAAAGTATTCAAATGCACCTCATGTGACTATCAATTAGAAGAAGTTCTTCCAAAACTTGAACATACGCATACATTTAGTGATGTTTTAAGTTATGATAGCAACTATCATTATTATGCTTCTACTTGTGGTCATGATGTTGTAAATGGTAAAGCTGAACATACAATGGATAATGGTACGGTTGTACGTGAGGCAACGGAAGAAATTGAAGGATTAAAAGTATTCAAATGCACCTCATGTGACTATCAATTAGAAGAA
>JBJEEE010000094.1:0-5015 GCA_051872775.1 Bacilli bacterium | reverse complement strand
ATTTAGTGATGTATTAAGTTATGATAGCAACTATCACTATTATGCTTCTACTTGTGGTCATGATGTTGTAAGTGGTAAGGAAGCCCATACTATGGATAATGGTACGGTTGTACGTGAGGCAACGGAAGAAATTGAAGGTTTAAAAGTATATAAATGTAGTGTATGCGACTATGAATTAGAAGAAACTCTTCCAAAACTTGAACATACTCATAGATTTAGTGATGTATTAAGTTATGATAGCAACTATCACTATTATGCTTCTACTTGTGGTCATGATGTTGTAAGTGGTAAGGAAGCCCATATAATGGATAATGGTACGGTTGTAAATGAACCAACAGAAGAAATGGAAGGATTAAAAGTATATAAATGCACCGTATGTGACTATGAATTAGAAGAAGTATTATCTAAACTTCAAGGTGGAGCTCTTCATATTAATGCTTATAACACGCAAAGTGCGACTGATGGATTTGCGCAATACGAAGGATTAATGCTATATCGAAGTGGAGTTGCTTTAGGTTCTTCACTATACTGGCATAAAGTAGCTATTGTTGAAGATAATAACCAATATAAAGTAAGCGAGATTGCTGAAAGCGGTAGTTCTCTTACTTTATCGTACGACTATTTATTACTATCTTATAGTGGTGATACTAGTGGTATGTATCAAAAATTGGTTGACTTTAACCTTAAAGTGGGTGATGTTATCGTGTTCTCTGTTGATTTAAACACTTTATCACAAGGTAGCGTATCTCTTGATGTTAGAAAGAGTTCATCTTTACTTGATTTTGTAAGTGATATGGTATCATCTAATACGGTTGATTATTTACCATCAGTATATAATGGCTATACTCTTACATGGAGTAGTAGTGATAACAATCTTTATACAATTGAAAATGAAACAGGACATACCAATCGTGTTTATCAGACGCATCAAATTCAAAAAGTAACGGTTTCTGTTACCGCAACCCTAAATGGTGTAACTAAAGTTGAAAGTAAAGAAATAGAGATTAATCCGGTTTTATTTGACAATATGAGTCATCCTAAAGCAGTATATTTTTCAGTTTCTTCAGTATCAAGTTATATGAAATATAACGAAAGATATCTTGCGGAAGGTACATTATTCTCTGATAAGTTTAAAGAAAACATGGATATGGTATATTATGCTTTTGCGGTACCACAAGAAGATGGAACATTAGCCCTTAATACAACCTACATAAATGAAGTAATGAAATTAAAAGCATATGGAATTAGAGTAACCCTTGTTATTGACGGTGCGAATGCAGCTCCATTAAAAGCAATGGTAAAACTATGTAATGATGATTTAACACGTGCAAAATTTGTCGAAAATATCGTTAAACTAGTAACAACTTATAATTTTGATGGGGTTGATGTAGACTGGGAATTCCCTGGTATACTATCTAGTCAAAGTGGTTATAGTGAATATACAACAGCTGTCGATAGAACAAATTTAAATAAATTATTAAGAGATTTAAGAGCTAAATTTGATACAATCCAAGATCCAAATGGAAGTAACTTTATTCTATCTGTTGCCACTCCTCCAACTTATTGGGGTACAGATCGTTTCGATTATGACGGCAGATATTCAAATGGAGTTGGCGGTATTAATGATTATTGTGATTATGTAAATATGATGAGTTATGACTTAAATAAAGATGCAACGACATCGCATTTATCTCATGTTTACACTCCATCAAATTCATATAGTTATAAATTCTGCTGTGAATATGGTATTACCTATTACACAAAGCTTGGTCTTGATCGATCTAAGATTATCTTAGGTGCTGCTGCTTATGGAAAAGCATATAAAGTAACCGGAACTGTCAATGAATCATCTAGTCTCCCAGCCCTTGGGGTTGCTGGAACAAAAGGACAAGTAACTGGTTATGGATTACCTGGTCAAAGTATTACTTGGAATTCTGGAACAATCTATTATACTGGTATCAAGATTTTAGCAGCTTCTGGTAATTTTAAACAATATAATGAATATAATAGCAGTGGCAAATTTGTTGGTTCTTACCTTTATAGTTCAACTGATAAATACTTTATTACATACGATAGTGA
This sequence comes from Bacilli bacterium, assembly GCA_051872775.1. Taxonomy (GTDB): domain Bacteria; phylum Bacillota_I; class Bacilli_A; order ML615J-28; family CAG-313; genus UMGS75. The sequence goes on along the minus strand of JBJEEE010000094.1, from coordinate 2,936 downwards.
ACTTGCTATTCAAGAAAAGTGTAAACTTGCCGCATCATATGATGGTATGGGTATTATGGTTTGGGCATATGGTGAAGATGCAACCGATACAATCGTAAATGCTATTTGTGATTATTTAAAATAAGATAAATTAATATTGAAACATACCACCATATGGTGGTATGTTTTTAAAAAATAATTTAAAAATTAAAACAAAATCAAAAAATATGGTATAATAATAACAAATAAAAATTATTAGAAAGGGAACAAAATGAAAAAAGTAATTAGTATTGAAGGAATGCATTGTCAAAATTGTGAAAAAAGAGTCTTTAATACTTTATCAAATTTAGATAATGTCAAAAAAGTAAAAGTAAATCTAAAGAAAAAAGAAGCCATTATTGAGGTAGATGAAACAATCGATGATGAAACAATTGTTAAATCAATTGCAAGTATTGGCTTTGAAGTTACTAATATTAAATAAGGAAGAACATAAAAAAGGAGAATTGAAATGAAAAAACTATTAATTAGTCTTGCTACTTTTATGATAGCAATTATGGGTTTATCAAATGTAGCTTTCGCATCAAGTGCTCATTTAGATAATATTAATTTAATCGATAGTGAACATATGAATGAAAATGTAATGTTTAATCAATATACGATTGATAGTGCATTTGATGCTAAAGCTAGTAAAACAACTCGTGATGTTTTTACATATACGTTAAAACAAGATGAAACAACGAAACTAGCTACTTGGACTTATGCTTCTGCCCATGACTATAGTCTCCACACCTTAATGGATATTGCGAAAGATTATGAAGCAAATCATCCAGGATGGATTGTACTTGGTGGTGTTAATGCGGAAGGATATTATGAAGGAGAACTAACTAATGCTTTTGTCCAAGATGGTGATGTCATTAGAAAAGATGTTAGTGCCGAAGTATTTAAAGAGTTGATAGGATTTAAGCCTGATGGTTCTTATGTCATCAAGCAAACACCAGTTGCTAGCACCTATCCGCGTTTACATTTTAATGATAAATATTATGATGTAAAATTTATCAATGAATTACCAAGCGATAATGAAATAGCTATATTAACCCCTGATCTTGCAAGTACACTTGATTTAAGTTCGTTTAATGTTGTTGAGGGGAATTACAGTCTATATCGTAGATCAGAAAAATTCCCTGGTGGAACGCTTAATGGTCCAAATCTTGGTATCTTTGTTAAAGGTAAAATTAATGGAACTGTTAATCTTGCCTCTATATCAAGTGTTGCCGATTATAAGTTTTATCTTGTTACTAAAAACACAAATGTAATAGGAGAATTAACTTCTAACCTTGAAGTTAAATGTCAATATGATTATATTGATGAATATTCTGATGTTGAATCAATGGTTGGTTATATGTATAAACTATTAATCAATAATGAAACCATACCTGTTGATTTTGTTGATACAACGGATAATGGACAAAAAGTAATATATGATTGTGCTTATTATAAGACAACATCAAAAGAACGTTGTGGTATAGGGTTTAAAGAAGATGGATCTATTGTTTTACTTACAACTAATACCGGCAAAGGTGGACCAACTCAATATGAAGTAGGAGAAATGTTCAAAGAATTTGGTTGTACAGATGCATATCAATTTGATGGAGGTGGTTCTGTAACATTCTTAAAACGTAATGAACTTGGACAATTTGAAATGCTTAATACTCCTGGTGATGGTACACCTCGTAAAATAATGTCTGGTCTATTCATTGTTACACGTGATCCTGCATATAGTCAAAACATTCCTGCTTCAACTGCATCAACTATTACCTTGAATAAAAAAACGGGTAGTTTTTATGATGGTATTACTAATTATCAAATAGAATTAAATGGTAATATTTATACACCAGTTGATGATGCAATAACAATAACCGGATTAGATGATGATACAGAATATTCACTAAATATTAGTTATGAGGTAAATGGTGAAAAAGTTTACTCCAATCTACTCGTAAAAACGAAAGCCTTTACGCCAAAACTTGATGTAATTTCATTACACAATGGTTTTAGAATTAACGATTATACCTCAGATGAATATTTAAAGATTAACAAAATTGTATTTGATATTGATGGAGAAAAGTATGTATTAGAAAATGATACATCTTTAGAAATAACTGGTTTAAATAAAGATTGTGAATATTTTATTAGTTATGAATATACCTATACAAACATAATAACCAATGAAGTATTTACTAAAGTAGCACCAGAATCTTCATATACTACGCTTTCTTATCAAGCTCCAACCATTGATAAATTTGAATTATATAGCTCTAATGATACTAGGATTATTATCAAATATCAATATAGTGATGTTGATTCTTTAGTTGATGAAGCCTATTTAGAAGTAAATAATGAAATATATGAATTAACGGTTTCGCTTGGTAATAAACGTATTGATGGATTAGACCTAGTCAATAATGATTATACGATTGTCTTGAAACTTAAATATACAACTCCTGAAGGTAGGGTTAAATATTTATCAAGTGAAAAAATATTTGTGGAAAAGAGTCAACAAGAGCATGTTCATAATTTCGTTGATGCTACTTGTGAAAGCCCAAAAACATGTATTGAATGTGGAGAAGAAGTAGGTGAACCACTTGGCCATGATTGGATTGAAGCCACAACCGAAAATCCGAAGACTTGTTCAAGATGTGGTAAAACGGAAGGCGAACCTCTACCAAGTACACCAGATACTCCAACTCCTGATGTACCAGAAGAACCTGCTCCAAAAAAAGGATGTAAGAAATGTTTAGATACTACTTTATATCTTATATCTATAGTTGCAATATGTGCAACAATTGTCTTTGTAAAAAAGAACAAATAATTATATAATATTGAAAAAATAACCTGTTCGAAAAATAAATTATACCCCGTAATTCGGACACGTATAAAAAGCCAGTTTTACCCTGTAA
>JBJEEE010000093.1:0-6751 GCA_051872775.1 Bacilli bacterium | reverse complement strand
CCAGGTAAAAACCTGGTTTTTATTTTTGTTGCATTTGATATTACAATTCACCATTACACACATATATTAAAAATAATCGTAATATATTTGACAAAATCAATCATTTAGCGTATAATATATGCGATACATTTATTGCCGAAAGGCACCCACAAACACAAGCCCTCATATAGAAGAAAAACTTAGGAGGAAAAATTTATGCGTACAACATATATGCAAACTGCTGAAGAAGCAAAACATTCACGTAAATGGTATGTTATTGATGCTGAAGGCCTAGTTCTTGGTCGTTTAAGTGTTGCAGTAGCTACTGTTTTAAAAGGAAAACACAAACCAACATATACTCCTCATATTGATGGTGGAGATTATGTTATTATCGTTAATGCTGACAAAGTAGCTTTAACAGGAAACAAATTGAAAGGCAAGAAGTACTATAGTCACTCTCAATATGCAGGTGGCTTAAAGACTCGTACAGCTCAAGAAATGTTCGAAAAACAACCTCAAAAAGTTGTAGAACATGCTGTAAGGGGAATGCTTCCAAAAGGCGCAATGGGTGATGATATGTATCGTCGTCTATTTGTGTATGTAGGTCCTGAGCATAAACAACAAGCTCAAGAACCTCAAAAATTCCCATTGGAAATTAAATAAGGAGGTAAGGTAATATATGGAAAAAGCAGTATATCAAGCTACAGGCCGTCGTAAAAGTTCAGTTGCCCGTGTTAGACTAGTTCCAGGTACAGGTAAATTTGAAGTTAATGGTCGTAATTTTGTAGAATATATTCCTTCTGCCGCTGTTCGTCTTGACGTATTACAACCAGTTACAATTACAGGAGTAGGCACTCAATATGATATTTTTGTAAATGTATGTGGTGGTGGTATCAGTGGACAAGCCGGTGCTATTCGTTTAGGTATTGCTAGAGCTTTAATGTTAGTTAATCCTGATTTCCGTGGACCTTTAAAGAAAGCGGGCCTTATTACACGTGATCCTCGTAGCATTGAACGTAAGAAATACGGTCTAAAGAAAGCACGTCGTGCACCTCAATTCTCAAAACGTTAGTCGTATATTTGTATCAAACGCTAGACGCTTATGTTTATTTAAGACCACAATATTATTGTGGTCTTATTTTTTTAAAGGAGATAAAAATGAATAAAAAAATTATTATTAGTATTATATTATTTTTTGGTGGTATCATTGGAGCGGGATTATTTGCAATTGCAAATTCAATTGAAAGATTAAGTGTTGATCCATCAATTATGTGTGGAATTATTCTTTTCCTTTTTTTAGGAATGTTTATTGCGGGCCTAATATTACTAATTAACGAACTAGTTCAAAAAAAAGATAAATAGGAGATAAAAGTATGAATTATGATATTAAAATATATAATTCGTTATCAAATAGTGTTGAAGAATTTAAACCGATAAAGGAAAATGAAATATCTATGTATGTTTGTGGACCAACAGTATACAATGATATCCATATAGGTAATGGTCGTCCGGTTATATTTTTTGATGTAATTAAACGCTTTTTTACATATCTTGGTTATAAAGTAAAAATGGTTGAAAATTTTACTGATATTGATGACAAAATTATCAAAAAAGCACATGATGAAGGTGTAACGGAAAAAGAAATTAGCGAACGTTACATTAAAGCCTTTTTAGATGTATGTGACAAAGCCGGTTGTGAAAATGACATCGTTCATCCTAAAGTAACTGAAAATATTTCAGAAATACTTGATTTTATTCATCAATTAGTAGAGAATAAGAATGCCTATATTTCAGGTGATGATGTTTACTTTAGAGTTCGTAGTGTACCATCATATGGTATTTTAAGTAATCAAAGAATCGACGAACTAGAAAGTGGAACTCGTATTGATGTAAATACGCAAAAAGAAGATCCTAGTGATTTTACATTATGGAAAAAAACAAACGATGAAGGTCGCAAATGGGATAGTGAATTTGGCAGTGGTAGACCAGGATGGCATACAGAATGTGTCGTAATGATTCATAAGTATCTTGGTCAAAAAATTGATATTCATGGTGGAGGGTCTGATCTAAAGTTTCCTCATCATGAAAATGAGATTGCCCAATCAATGGCCTTATATCATAACACAATAGCCAACTATTGGATTCATAATTCACGTATTGAATTGAAAGGTGAAAAAATGAGCAAATCTCTTGGTAATGTTGTTTGGCTAAAAGATGTTTTGAACAAGTATTCATATCAAGCATATCGTTTGTTTATTTTATCTAATCATTATCGTCAATCCGTTAGTTATTCTGATGATTTGATGGCAAGTATGGAAAATGAATGGTTAAAATTAAGAAAAACTTATGTAAGTTTATATCGTAAACTTGAATTAGAGAATGCACTTGAAATAAAAAAAGCATCCGTTGAAGATATGGATAATTTTATTAAAGAAATGTGCTTTGATTTTAATACAGCTAATGCATTAACCGCTATTTATGATTACTTAAAGGTAATTAACAAGAGTATGCGTGATCCTAACACAACTTTAGATGTTTTAAATCGCGAATTTAATGCTTTAAATGATATGTTTTATGTTTTTGGCCTTGGGGTAGATATAAAACCTCTTACAAAAGATGAACTTGAATTAGTAAAATCATGGCAAAAAGCAAGAAAAGATAAAGATTTTGTGAAAGCAGACTTATTAAGAACTGAAATTACAAGTGCAGGAATTGAACTATAATGAAGGTTGAATTACTTAATGGAGCAAACCTCGCTTATATCGGGGATGCATATTATGAACTAATGGTGCGTAAACACTTACTTGAAAAAGGGTATACCAAAAATCATGAATTAAAACGCCTAAGTATTGAACTTGTAAGTGCAAAAGCCCATGAAAAAATCTATAATATTATTAAAGATGAACTAACAGAAGAAGAAAACCAAATCTTTCATCGTGGTAGAAACAATGCTCCTAGTGGATACCGTAAAAATGTTGATAAGGGATCATACGTTATATCAACAGGTATTGAAGCAGTCATTGGATATTTATATTTAAAAGGCGATCAAGAACGCTTGAATTATTTAATAAACTTAATGATTGAAAAAGGAGAAGAAAAATGATCATATTTGGTAAAAATACAGTACGTGAAGCTTTAATCAAACATAAGAATATTACTAAAATATATGCTTGTGGTGATAGTTTTCTTCTAGAATTAAAATCAAAGAATATAAGCATTCCTAAGGTAGAAGTTTTGTATCTTAAACCGAAGCAAATGGATGAACTTACCAAAGGTAATCACCAAGGAATTGCATGTGAAATTGAAGATTATCAATATGTTAGTTTAGATAGTATTATTAAGAAAAACAAAAATATGGAAAACGTAAGTTTAATTATGCTTGATGGATTAGAAGATCCACATAATTTAGGTGCAATCCTAAGAACAGCCGATGCTACAGGAATGGAGGGGATAATCATTCCTAAAAACCGCTGTGTTGGATTAAATTCGACGGTAGCGAAGGTATCAACAGGGGCTATTGAATATGTGGATGTTTGCCAAGTAACTAATCTAGTACAAGCAATAAAAAAACTAAAGGAAGAAGGATACTGGATAATAGGGTTAGAAATGGAAGGCTCAGTAGATTATAAATCGCAAGATTATCGAGGAAAAATTGTTGTTGTAATAGGTTCAGAAGGTCGAGGAATCTCACGCCTTGTGAAAGAGGAATGCGACTATATGATTAATATTCCAATGATAGGGCATGTAACATCATTAAATGCTTCCGTTTCCGCAAGTATCATTTTCTATGAGATTTTAAGACAAAGGGGATAAATTATTATAATGGGAAGGGTATTGAAAGAGGAATTATTAAAATATAATGATTATGAATTATTATATCTAGTGAGTATGGGGAATGAAGAAGCTCAAGATATTTTATTCGGTAAATACTTGTTTATGGTAAAAAAGATGATATCGAGGTTTAATGTTTCATCATCTTCAAAAGATGACTATGAACAAGAAGGAATGTTGATGATTAATAAAGCAATCAAAACTTATAAAAATGATAGTAAAATGACATTTACTCGTTATGTTGAAATGCTCATTTATCATCGCTTTATTGATTTAGAACGTCATAAAAATAGAAGAAATGAAGAAATGGTTTCCCTAGATAGTATAGATTATATAATTGATAGTTCAAATAATACTTTTATTTTACACGAAAACTCCTTGTTTGATATGTCAAAGTTGTCAGAAAGAGAGAAAAAAGTGTATGAACTTAAATTCATAAAAGGACTACCGAGTAATCGGATTGCGGAAGAACTGCAGATTACGATTTCACAAGTCTATGCTACAACCGATCGTATTAAGCGAAAACTTCGTTTGCAGAACAAATAGACCAATTAACTTGACAAATGATTGTTTATTTAGTATAATAAATTAGTCAAGGTGGTAAAAAAATATGAGAGAAAAAATAATTTTAGTTTGTGAAGAATGCTTGTCTCGTAACTATATTACCGAGAAAAATAAACTAAATACAACCACTAGAGTAATCGTTAAAAAATATTGCCCACGTTGCAATAAACATACAATTCATAAAGAGACAAAATAGGAGGGTTTTATGGCCGAAAAACAAAACAAGAAAAACCGCGTAATGGACGTTTTATTTACAGAACACAAGTGGGAGAACTTAGTTCTTGCTATTTTAGCAATTTTTGCAATTGAACTTGGTGTATTACTATTAACAAAGAATTATCTAACTATTCCAGCTGATGCTTTCTTAATCGGTAAATATTGGAAAGTATTCTCATGGGTTCTTGTCGTTCTTGGTGCTGTATCATTAATTTTATCAGTATCTTCATTCTATGCACCATCATTTGCGGAAATTAAGAATATAAGTGGACTTAAGAAAAAAGAATTCTTTGGTAATGTACTTAAAGTATTTATCTTTTCTGTAGTTTTAGCATTATTCTTCTTACTTTGCGACTTTGTAATTGAAACAATTTTAAATTTATTCTAATTGTGGTTGTAAATTATGGATAATAACGAATTTGAAAATGAAAGAGCCTGGTATGTAGTTCAATCTTACTCAGGAATGGAACAAGCAGCCAAAAAGAATCTTGAAAGACGTATTACATCATTAAATATGCAGGATTATATTTTTAGAGTATTAATACCTGAAACAGTACGTTATGAAAAAAAGAAAAATGGCGAAATGAAAGAAATCGTTGAAAAAGTATATCCTGGATATATTTTTGTTGATATGATTGTTACGGATGAATCGTGGTTTGTGGTTCGTAATACTCCAATGGTTACAGGATTTTTAGGATCAAGTGGTGGAGGCGCTAAGCCCGTACCTCTTCCTAATGAAGAAATAATTCCAATACTTAGAAGTTGTGGCATTACAATTGAATATAACATTGACTTTAAAGTTGGTGATACAGTAAATATTGTAAGTGGTCCTTTTGCCGGCCAAACAGCAATTGTTGAGTCAATGAACATGGAAACTCAACAAGCAACAGTATTAGTCGATTTCTTTGGACGTCAAACTCCTCAAGAATTAAGTTTTGACGAGATAAAGGCAATTAAAGAATAAGAGATATTTTCTTTGTTGAAGATATCTCTTTCTTTTAAAAAATATAAAAAAGGAGAGAAAATATGAATATTAAATATTTTACATTTAACGAAATTAAAGCAAAATTTATTGATGTTGAACATGATGTTTATAATTTATTCATTGAGGTAATTAGTGAAGATCATTTCTACAAAGATGTTTCTTATGAACAATTTTGTCAAATCTTATTTAATAATCGCTTTTTCAAATCTGAAGGTACTTTCCTTGCTTATGACTACAATACTTTAGTCGGATTTATCAGCGGTAATGTTCGTGATATGGATCAAGGAAATGAAAAAGCATCAGGGTATATTAATACCATAATGGTAAAGAAAGAATATCGTCGTAAAGGTATTGGCAAAGCTTTACTTGAAAAAGTAGAAGCTTATATATATAAGGAAGGAAGAAAGAGTTCACGTTTTGTGTTCCTTAGTCAAATTAATTGGCCATGGTACATTCCTCATTATGATAAACACGAACATCCAGGTGCACCTGCTGTAAGAATTAATTCTGAACTATATTTCTTCTTATTACATAATCATTATTATATTAATAGTATTCATGAAGGTTTTCATCTTCCATTATCAGAATACAAAATGCCTCAATCAGTTGTTGATAAAATGAAAGAAAATGCGGAACATGGATTTACAATTGAGGTGTTTGATGAGAAAAAGCATTATGGTGTTGAAGAATTTTGCAACATTATTGACAATCCTGGATTCGCAGGAGCAATTAGAAGTAATCTAAACAAAGAAAAACCGCTACCATTCTTAATTGCTGCCCATAATGGTAAAATGGTAGGATGGACTGGTCCAATGTATACTGAACCAACTGGAAGAGGACATTTAGATGGTATTTGCGTATCCCCTGAAACTAGAGGTGGCGGTCTTGGTAAAGCATTGTTCTGCACTCTTTGTGAATATTCTAAAGAACATGGTTCACAATATATGACCTTCTTTACAGGTCTTGATAACCCTGCAAGAAAAATCTATTTATTTGCTGGATTCAAGATTGCACAAAGTTTTGCGGATATGAAGAAGGACTTAAAATAGGAAATAATCAACGATTAAAAATAAAGAATAAAACATAAAAAAGAATAATTTAATGAATAATTATTCTTTTTTTAGGTTCTGTAAAATCATTTATGCTTTTATGGTAGAAAAAAGAAATTAACCATAA
>JBJEEE010000092.1:0-6783 GCA_051872775.1 Bacilli bacterium | reverse complement strand
ATCCTGTAGATGGGAGTTCGATTCTCCCTAAGCGTGCCATTATAAAAAATAAAATATTTTTTACTGTTGATACTTTTATTTTTGAATTATACATAATTTTACTTATCAAGTTTTACATTGGATATATACCAAACAAACAATGTCTACAAAAAATGTAGACATTTTTTTGTCTACATTTATTTAATCACTTATTTTTTCACTTTATTCGTCAGAAAACTCTATCATTGCAAGGGCAATCTGAGCTGCATCTTTATAACTAATACGAAGAGAATGTCGCTCTAGCACAAAATAATCAGCCGATTCCCAAATAATAAACGATGAAATAATTGATAATACTTCATACCAAACTCCTTCTTTCATAAAGTTTGCTAAAAAGAAGTATAACCCTAACATGACAATTCCTAATCCAAATAAAGTAATTGAACGTGCTAAATTTATTTTTAAATCAATCTCTTTATCCTTTAAATTTAAATCATAATGTTCATGTATCATTTGTTCAATTTCTCGTTTCGTTTTTTCATCAGTAACGCCATGTATCTTGATTTGAACCGGAATCTCGGCCGGAATGGGATAGATCAATTCATCAATAAAAGTGAAAATATCAGGATTTAAAGATTTTTGTTTCCCCATTGACAAAGGATTGAAGATTTCTTGATCTTTTAAATTAATATCAATTGTAGCATATCCATTGTTACAAGCATACTCATCAACTAAATAATTTGATAGATGCTTTTGATTTTGTTTATACTGTTTTATTTGCTTTTTAAACATTTTTATTCTTTCTTTATTTGCATTCATATTTTACTCCTCGTATAATATAAAAAAGTGTGACTAAACTCACACTTTTTAACAATCATATTTCTTTATAAAACCAATACCAACAGGATATGGTCCAGTGTGAACTCCTATAGTTGCACCGATTTGATCAAATTCGATATCATCGCGATTTAAGTTTGTTTTTACTTTTTCATAAAATTGTTGGCCCTCTTCCCTATCGTAACCATAACCAACAACAAAACGATAATCACTAATTATTTCATCGGAATCATCAAAGTATTTTTTGGTTAATTCTAATGCTCTAATCAATGACTTTTTACGAACAAAGCAAATACCTGAACTAAATATCTCGCCTTCTTTTAAAACAATAATCGGTTTAATTTTTAGTGTTGCCCCTACAATACCAACTAATTTCCCTATCCTACCACCGTGATATAAATAATCAAGCGTACCAACTGTAAAATATATGCGAGCAGTTAGTTTAATGCGATTGATGTTTTCGACCATTTGTTCAAAACTCAAGCCATTATCTCTCATTCGGCATGCTTCTTTAACTAGTAACCCTTGAAGACAAGTGTTTACCATTGCATCAATAATCTCAATTTTTTGATTTGGATACTTTGATTCAATAATTTGCTTTGCGGAAAGCGCAGAGTTATATGATCCACTAAATTTAGTCGTAATACATATGCATATTATATCTTTTCCCTCTTCTAAAACCGGCAAAAACGTTTTGACATAATCATCAATTGTTGGAAGAGATGTTTTAGGATATACTCCTTTTTGATCTACCATTGCTTGATAAAAATCTCTTACTTCAACATCTACGCCCTCTCTTAAATATTTTTCACCATCAAATGAAACATAAAAAGGGACAACCTTAACCTTTAATTGAGAAACTTCTTCTTTACTCAAATCACATGAGCCATCACTAATTATTTGTACGTTATTCATATTCTACCCCTTCTCTATCAGCTTTTTCAAGTATTTCTTTAAAACTTTGCAATAACTCTAAATATGCTTTCAATTTTTCTTCCCCTAACTTTTCATACAGCATATCAAAGACAGATTCCTTTGCAAGTGCTTTTTCCGAAATATACATAAATCCTTTTTCTGTTAGTTTTGCTAAAATTCTGCGTCGGTCTTTTGCATCATTTTCTAATTCAACCAATTCTTTTTGTCTTAGTGAATTTAAAATATTAGTTATTCTAGCACGTGATAAGCACAAACTTTCACTAATAACCGAAGGCATGACTCCCTCTGGTTGATGAACAAGATATACTAAGACTGCTCCCTCTCCCTCTAAAAAAGATAAGATACGATTTAATGATTCAGATTTTGTTAAAGCAAGCATCACATTTTCTATTTCTTCTCGTAATAGTTCTTTATCCATAATGTGCTCCTTTTAATTAACACCATTAATAATTTCTATTATTAATTATTATCAGTATTAATTATATTATAATTAAGAATAATTGTCAATCAAATTGCATTTTACACCTTTTAATGCTATAATAATTATACTATAAGGGGGAATATTTATGTCACTTTTAGAAAATTTTATAAAATATGTAAAAATTGATACACAATCACAAGAAGGAATTAATCACAATCCTACTACAAAAAAACAGTTTATCTTAGGACAGATGCTTGTTGATGATTTGCATAGTTTAGGTATTGACAACGCGTTTATCGATGATTACTGTTATGTTTACGCATTTATTCCAACCAATACTTCTTGTCAAGAAACAATAGGGTTAATTGCCCATCTTGATACTGCCTTAGAGATGACGGGTAAAAATGTTGTTCCACAGATTATCAATAATTATGATGGTAAAGATATTATATTAAATAAAGATTTAAATATTATTATGCATACAAGTGAGTTTCCAAACTTAAAGAAATTAAAAGGTGATACAATTATTACAACTGATGGAACCACCTTACTTGGAGCGGATGATAAAGCTGGTATTGCCATAATAATGGAAATTGTAAACCAACTAATCAATAATAAAGATTTACCTCATCCTAATATTATCATTACTTTTACACCTGATGAAGAAGTTGGAATGGGTACGAACAGTTTTAACTATGAATACTATAATAAACATAATTGTCATATGGCCTATACTTTTGATGGAGATGAGATAGAATCCTTAAATTTCGAAAACTTTAATGCGGCAAGTGCAACCGTGAAAGTAAAGGGTAAAGCAATTCATCCCGGTAGTGCAAAAGGTAAAATGGTTAATAGCATTCATCTTGCAATGGAATTTCATCAAATGTTACCAGTAGATCAAGTTCCATCTAAAACTGAAAAATATGAAGGATTTAATCACTTAAATAATATTGAAGGCTCTGTTGAAGAAACAACACTACACTATATAATCAGAAATCACGATATGAAAAAGTTTAGAGAACAAATAGAGTTATTTAAACAAATCACCCAATTTTTAAACTATAAATATGGTGAGAACTACTTTGAAACTACAATTACTGATAGTTATTATAATATGCGTGAATTAGTCCTTCAAAATCCTAAAGTACTTGAATATGCTGTCAAAGCATTACAAAGAAACAAAATTGAACCAACTCTTGAGCCAATTAGAGGTGGAACTGATGGTGCTAGACTTTCATTTAATGGCATAATCACGCCTAATCTTGGAACAGGCGGTGGAAACTATCATGGTAAATACGAATATGTTAGTTTAGATAGTATGCAAAAAATGGTAAATGTAGGTTTAGAAATTTTAAAAATAATGACCGAATAAAATATACCTAAAAAATATTACAATAATCAATCATAATAAAATGTAAAATAGTGTTAGGTTTTCACCTAACACTATTTTTAGAATTAGTTGGGTCTTAGTATCCTACATCATCATAACTTATAAGTCTACATAACTCCGGTGAATAAGATCTAAAGTTGCAATAGTAATGCTCTGTTTCTACATCATAATAGTATCCCCTATATCTAAATGGATTATTATATATAGTATCTCTATCAATATTATCTGAATTTGAGTCTACTATTATTTCTACATTTCCCCATGCATCATATGAGTAAGAACCTACTACTACACCTTCACACATTAGTTTAGTAATATCACCTAAACTATTTCTTACTAAATGGTAATCTTTTAATAATTAAATCACATATATCTTGATATGTTGATGATGAATATTTCTTTAATCTAATTCCTAAAGTTTTTTTTCTTTTTGTCCAATACCAACAATACCTATTCCTAAAGCTAAATATACATCAGTAAAATAAAAACGCTCACCAAAATTACCTTTTAAAAAATATTTTGTAATACAATCATCAACATTTATTTTATCTAAATCACCATTATTAAATTCTTCAAACCATTTGTAATTAATATTTGATTTTTCTTCAATTGTATCTAGAAAAGCTATTGATGTAGAGACAGTAATATATTTTTTATATTTATCTTCTACCCATTGAATTATTTCAATATAATCGTCATTCCTTCTATGGTATACACAATAATTACTACCTAAATCAGCAACATAAAAATTTTGGTTAATTAATACCTCACCTAGTTTATCTAATAGTAATTTCTTAAATTCTTTATTCATATAATCACCACGAAATTTACATAATTTATTTATTAACCATATTATATCATTTTTCTATTAAATAATCTATTAATATAGATTAAATGAAAAGGTGAATCTACCCGAAGGTAAACTCACCTAGTTTTGCTTGTGAAAGTAATTTGCTGTATTTATATTTTTTTTATTTCAAAATTCATTTTTCCAAGTTTCTTTATATCATTTTTTGAAAGATAACATGTTACAGATAAATTATTTCTATTAATATGTATTTTAGGAATTACCAAACTTGGTTCAATAACAGATATATGAAATTTAAAATATATCATACTCACATTATTAGAATATATAGTTTTTTTCTTATAAATTACTTTCCCTTCTTCAAAAATAATACTGTTATTTGCTTTCTTGTTTAATATAAATATTATTAATTCAAGAAAAAACCACAATAACAAACAAGAAATAATTATTATCAAACTGGTTATATTTATACTTTTATCAATTAATAAAGAACAAACAAAGTAAACCAATGAAGGAATAAAAGTAATTATCAATAATGAACCAAATATTATTTTTAATAAATTAGAATATAAATATCTGCGCATACTTCCTATTCACCATTCTTAATAAGTAATAAATTTAGTTAATTCAGAACTCAATTCAGAATATCTTTTGCCCTCTTTAAGTAAAATAACAATTTTTTTATCATTTGAATGTATGATATATGCTTTACTTTTATAAGTTCCTAAAATAAGTGCTGGTATTATTTTTAGTTCAACTTTATTTATTTCTGTTAATTTAATTTGTCTTCTCTTCGAAAATAACTTTTTACAAATTATTGAATCATCTAATAAAATCCAGTATCCATAACAGAATTTTATAATTAAGAAAGTTGTAATAATTATCATTACACCAAAAACCACAGTCGAAATAATTAGAGAAGCAATAGGATTAGTACCTTCGTTAGAATTAATTACACCAAACCATAGTATAACTAAATAAAATACTAAACAAACAAAGAATAATATAGTCATACATATTGAATCAAATAAATTATTATAATTTTTTGGGTTTCTCATATGCCACTTTTCCTTTCTAAATTAAATATTTTTTCTAATATAATCAATTTCAATTTTGAATGGTTGAGTGAACTCTAAACCAAAGATGAATTTGCCCCACCACTCTTTAGATGTTAGGAATTTTCCTTTGGTACCAACATTTCCAAGGCTTCCGATAATACCACCAACTCCAAAATTGACCATTCCTTCTAATGCTACGAAACCACCGTGCATCATTGCTTTTCCAAATGAAGGTGTACGTCCATTCATCCATTCTTCAGTTGCATATCCTAGAGCTCCCGCACTAAAAGACACTGCTGTACTGATTGCAAAGGCGCCTCCAGCCGTTAAACCTCCAGCTATTGCAGTCCCTGCAATTACTGGACCTAAATATCCAACTCCCATGGCTAGAGAGAAACCAAGCGCTCCACCAACAATAGCACTATTAACTGCACTTCCCCAGTCAACTTCACTGAAATCCCAACCATTATTAATCAATTGTTTTACAGCATCAAATCCGAATCCAACTGCGGCGCCAAATAGAGTTCCAATTAAAACCATAACTAAAATTGAACTATGTCCTGAAGGATCAACATATGAAATCGGATTGTTATAGCAATAGCAATATAAATTTAATCCATTTAATGACTTTAGATTTAAATAACTTACATCATCAGGACTTATAAATCTACATAATTCGGGTGAATAATACCTTGAGGATAACCAAAATAACGAAGTTTCTACATCATAATAGTATCCCCTATATCTAAATGGATTATTATATATAGTATCTCTATCAATATTATCTGAATTTGAGTCTACTATTATTTCTACATTTCCCCATGCATCATATGAGTAAGAACCTACTATTACACCTTCACACATTAGTTTAGTAATATCACCTAAACTATTTCTTACTAAATGGTAATCTTTTTCAATTAGATAATTGTTTTCATCTATATTTACATATTTGATTCCACATATGCCTAATGCATCATAATAATAAATATATGCTCTTATAATACTATTTGTATTTGTGTTTATAGTAACTTCTCCAACTAGTTTTTCTTCATCATAGTAGTATTTTGTAACATAACTATTCTTTTTGATTTTCTTGATGCGTCTTCCTCTATAGTCATATTCAAATACATAATCATTGGTATTATCTTTATAGTATTCTTTTAATAGATTTCTAGAATCATATGTAAGATTTACTTGACCTAGTTTAGTCATGTTACCAATATAGTCATATTCTATATTTAATATATTACCATTATTAATAAGTTTTGTCAATTTATTAGATGTATATTCATATTCTTTATGTGTTTAACTTATGATAATGTCTTAATAATTATTTTTAGAAAATGTCCCAATA
>JBJEEE010000091.1:0-7385 GCA_051872775.1 Bacilli bacterium | reverse complement strand
AGATGGTTGCAAAAAAGGATTGATCAAATTAGAAGAAAACCCATCTAATCGGAAAGAAAAATTTATTAAGATTACCGATTTTGGTAAAGTCTTTTCACATGAAGTTTTATCATGTATTTATAAACTAGAAGAAGAAGCTTTTAATGATGATATTTTAACAAGTGCTTGTGCAAAATCATTATCTACCTTTTCTATTAGACTAGCTAGACTTTCTAAGCAATATTTTGATTCGTTAAGTCTAGCTAACAAAAAACTAGATTTAGAGTGTATATTATATAAAGAAAACCATAACTATGATAAAGAATTAAGAAAACTATATCATGATGCTTTCCCTATAAATGAAAGGATCCCTTTTGATCAAATAACAGAATATCGAGATATTATTGATATCAACATATTTACATATAATTCAAATTTTGTAGGATTTTCAATTAATGTTTTGTATAAAGATCTATTATACGTTTTGTATTTTGCGATGACTTCAAAATATCGCAGTAAAGGCTTTGGCTCACAAGCTATGGAATTAATAAGAAGGAATAACCTAGATAAAAGTATAGTATTAGATATCGAGGCGATAAATCCAAATTCTACAAATAGTTTAGAAAGAATTAAGCGCAAGAAGTTCTATCTAAGAGCAGGATTTATGGAAACAGGTATTGAATACTATCAAAAAAACGTCTTATTTGAGGTACTATGTTTAGGCAAACTTGTGACCATTGATTGCATTGATGATTTTTGGAACCATATGCCAAACAATCTATTTAAAAACTATAAAACTTGATTATTAATAAATAATTTTTCATAATATATAAAAAATGTATATTGATATGTAAAAATAGTATATGAAAATAACCTTGATTTTACTCAAAGGTATTGTAAATTTTTGCCAAAAAAGGTATAATATAAGTGCTTAGGATTAAGCAACAATAATAACACTTTTAAATATTCAAAATTATAAAATTTTATAAGTAAAAAGTTAAATTTTGGTTATAATAAAAGTGATAAAAAGAAAAGGAGAAAAAATAATGAAAAAAATTAGAGTAGTTCAATACGGATGTGGTAAAATGTCTAAATACATTTTACGTTATCTACATGAAAAAGGAGCAGAAATCGTAGGGGCAATTGATGTTAACCCTCAAGTTGTTGGTCAAGATGTTGGTCAATTTGCTGGATTAGGTTTAAATCTTGGTGTTAAAATTTCAAATGATGCTGATGCAGTATTAGATTCTTGCGATGCTGATGTTGCTATCGTTACTTTATTTAGTTTTGTTAGTGATATTTATGAACATGTTGAAAAATGTGTTAAACGTGGTATTAATGTAATCACAACATGTGAAGAAGCAATTTATCCTTGGACAACTGCAGCTGAACTTACAAATAAAATTGACCGTCTTGCAAAAGAAAATAATTGTACAGTTACTGGTAGCGGTATGCAAGATATTTATTGGATCAATATGGTTTCAATGGTTGCCGGTGGTTGCCATACAATCAAAAAGATTAAAGGCGCATACAGCTATAACGTTGATGAATATGGACTAGCTCTTGCTAATGCTCATGGATGCGACTTAACTCCAGAAGAATTCGAAAAGCAAATTGCTCATCCTGAAGTTGAAGCACCTTCATATGCATGGAATGCTGCAGAAGCTATCTGCAATAAACTTGGATTAACAATCAAGTCTATTACCCAAAAGAATGTACCTTACATTGTAGATAAAGATATTTATAGTAGTACACTTGGAAAAGAAATTAAAGCAGGTCGTTGCATTGGTATGTCTGCCGTAGTTAATATTCAAACTTATCAAGGAATTGAAGTTGAAGAAGAAACAATCGGTAAAGTATATGGACCTGAAGATGGTGACATGTGTGATTGGAAGATTACAGGTGAACCAGATGTTGAATTCCATGTTGTTAAACCTGCTACAGTTGAACATACATGTGCAACAATCGTTAATCGTATTCCTTCTTTATTAAACGCACCTGCTGGTTATGTTACTGCTGATGAATTAGATGAAATCAAATATTTAACATATCCACTAGATGTTTCTCTATAATCTTTGAGTGTTGTTGCATTTCTCTATACTTTTCAAAACTTGGCTTTGGAGATATCCAAAGTCAAGCTTTTTTTATGCTTTTAAGATGTAATTATGGTATTATTAAGATATAATATATAATATATAAAAGAAAAGGGGAAATATTTATGTGTACAGCAGCAACTTATAAAACTAAAGATTTTTATTTTGGAAGAACCCTTGATTATGAGTATTCATATCATGAAGAAGTAACAATTACACCTCGCAATTATCCTTTTAAATTTCGTTATTGTGAGGAAATTAACAAACATTATGCTATTATTGGAATGGCATATGTAATGGATAACTTTCCTTTATATTATGATGCTATGAATGAAGCAGGATTATGTATGGCAGGATTAAACTTCGTTGGCAATGCAAAATATAGTAGTAACCTATCAACTGAACTTGATAATGTAGCACAATTTGAGTTTATCCCTTTTATTCTTTGTAAGTGTAAAAATGTTGAAGAGGCTAAAGTGTTGATTAATAAAATTAATATTTTAGACACTCCTTTTAATAATAATTTACCCGTTGCTCAACTTCACTGGATAATATCTGATCAATCATCATCAATTACGATTGAAGTAGTTGAATCAGGAATTAAAGTATACGATAATCCTGTAGGTGTATTAACTAACAATCCTTCATTTGAAAAGCAAATGTTTAATTTAAATAACTATCGCCATTTAAGTCCAAGTACTCCTATTAATACTTTTTCATCACAATTAGATTTAAGAGATTATAGCCGTGGTATGGGTGGGATTGGTCTTCCTGGAGATTTATCATCGCAATCTCGTTTTGTTAGAGTATCTTTTGTCAAAATGAACGCAATCTCAAATGATGACGAAATATCAAGTGTTAGTCAATTTTTCCATATATTGAATTCTGTAGACCAACAAAGAGGATGTTGTAAACTTGCCGACAATGAATATGAAATAACGATTTATACATCATGTTGTAATGCATCTAAAGGAATATATTATTATACAACTTATGATAACCATCAAATTAATGCGGTAAACATGAAACATGAAAATTTAGAAATTGATCAATTAATAAGATATCCGCTAATTACAAAAGAACATATCAATTATCAAAACTAATAATTAAAAGGAGAACTATATGAATAGTATTTGTGGAGCTAACTGTCAAGAATGTCAATTAAGAACAAGATGTAAGGGATGTCGAGCAACTAATGGTCATCCTTTTGGAGGAGACTGTGTGCTAGCTAAAAAGTGTATAGGATGTGATAATCCTAGTGAAATGGTAACAAAATATAAAGATGAAATCATAAATGAGATAAATAATTTAAATATCATAGGAATTCCTAAAATAGACAATTTATATGCGTTATGTGGAATCTTTGTGAATTTAGAATATCTTCTGCCAAATAATAATAAAATCAAACTTCTAAAAGATGAAAACATCTATCTTGGGACTCAAGTAAAAAATGAAGTAAATAACAAGATGATTGGTTTTATTGTTGATGAAGAATACCTATTAGTATCTGAATATAATCTTGATGGCAGTGATGCTACAATTATTCTTTATTTAAAAAGAAAATAAATAAAAAAGTGTAAAAAGCAATCAAAATAGTTGACTCTCCCCTTAGAGTAGATTGTATAATGGTTGTATAGGAGGTGCGAGATGTATAAGATTGGTGAATTTTCAAGTATGGCTAAAACTACAATCAAAACATTACGCTATTATGAAAAAGAAAAACTACTTAAACCTTGCTATATAGATCCAAATACTAGTTACCGATACTATGAAGCAAGTCAATTAGTTGAACTTTCGAGGATTATAGCTTTAAGACAAATTGGAGTTTCAATCAGTGATATCAGGAAGATCATTAAAGGATTTGATATAAATGTTATTTTAAATAATAAAAAAGAAGAACTTGAGAAACACATTGGGGAATACATCGTTGCTCTTTCTAAAATTAATTATTTATTGGAGGAAAATATGAAAAGTGATGTATTTATGAAAGAAGTTCCTGCCTATACAATTTATTATTGTGATGGCATAATTGAAGATTTTAGTAAAATTAGTGAATTTGTTCTAATGGCTGGTACTAAATGTGCAAAAGCTAATCATAATCTTAAATGTGTAAATCCTGATTATTGTTATGTAAGTTATTTAGATGGCGAATACAAAGAACACAACATTAAGATAAGATATGCCCAAGCAGTAGAAACGATGGGAAATGAAACGGATGACATTAAGTTTATGAAAACTTCACCGGTTACTTGTGCTTGTATTTATCATAAAGGTGCGTATGAAAATTTACGTGATTCTTATAATACAATCTTAAAGTACATTGAAGCAAATGGTTATGAGATTTTCGATAATGCAAGAGAATGCTATATCGATGGATGTTGGAATAAAGCATCAGTTGATGATTATCTAACAGAAATTGAATTTCCGGTAAGAAAAAAATAATTGTCGATTATAAGTTATAATATTTGATAAAACCACATAAAAAGAGTATAATAGTAAAGAAAGATGTTCCTTGCCAAACCATCTTTTAAAATAAAAAACAAGGAGTAAATAATATGATAAAAAAATTAAAACAAAATTTGATTGAACTAAAAATCCTACTTAGGAGTATTCCATCATTGGTACTTGCTTTATTTGTGCTTGCGGTGATTTCGATGAATTTGCTTGCAAATAAAAGCATTAATTTACCAGTTGATTTTCTTGCTCTTGATTGTGGGATTATTTTTTCATGGCTTGCCTTTTTAACTATGGATGTGATGACCAAACATTTTGGGCCTAAAGCTTCAACCCAAATATCCATATTAGTTGCCATTATTAATCTGTTCTTTTGTTTAATCTTTTATCTTGCAAGTTTGATCCCTGGAGTATGGGGTGAGTCATTTGTTGATGGAAGTGAGCAGATTATTAATCAAGCATTAAACAATACTTTTGGTGGTATTTGGTATGTATTGTTGGGTAGTTCAATTGCATTTATTAGTGCTGCTTTTATCAATAATGGCTTTAATTGGCTTTTCGGTAAAATATTTAAAAAGGATAATTTCGGGAGTTTTGCACTTCGCTCATATCTTTCTACGGCACTTGGTCAATTTGGTGATAACTTTATTTTTGCTATTATTGTCAGTCATAATTTCTTTGGATGGAGTATAGTTCAATGTATTACATGTGCTATTACCGGTATGATTGTAGAATTATTATGTGAAGTCGTGTTCTCTCCGCTTGGTTATGCAATATGTAGAGATTGGCAAAAAAATAATGTTGGTAAAACTTATTTTGATTATGTGAAAGGAAAAGAATGAGATGAAAGTAATAGTTACAGGATCATCAATGGGAATTGGCCAAGCGATTGCTAAGCTATTTTTAGAAAAAGGACATGAAGTAATTGGAATTGATGTTTTACCATCAACGCTTGATAATCCTCATTATGTACATTATCAAACCGATATTTTCAAAGGAGAACTTCCGATTATTGATGATTGTGAGATTTTAATTAATAATGCTGGAGTTCAAAACCAAAATGATATTGATGTAAACTTAAAAGGAACAATAAGAGTAACTGAAAAATATGCTATTCAACCTCATATAAAGAGTGTTCTCTTTATTGCATCTTCTAGTGCACAAACCGGGGCCGAGTTTCCTGCATATGCCGCTAGCAAGGGGGGCATAGTTGCTTATATGAAGAATGTTGCAATGCGCATTGCAAAATATAAAGCTACATCTAATAGTCTATCTCCCGGTGGAGTGATAACTAAACTAAACGATCATATCTTGAATAATGATGAATTATACAAACAAGTTCTTGATGAAACTCTCTTGAATAAGTGGGCAACCTCAGCCGAAATAGCCGAATGGTCATATTTTATTACTGTGATTAATAAATCAATGACCGCTCAAGATTTACTAATTGATAATGGGGAAGCGGCTAAATTTAATTTTATATGGTAAAAAAAAGATCTGAAATGTTTATCATTTCAAATCTTTTTTATTTAGTTCCCGCTAAAATATTTAAATTTCGTAAATCATAATCACTAATTGAATCATTTAAATAAAAAGCAATTTGATCAACATCGTTAATTGTATCTGGGATTAAGTTTTGCTTTTTTAGTTCGTTAATAATATCTAGTATTATATTTTTAATTAGTTTATATTTGGCCATAAAGAAATCTTTTGTATTATCTGAACTTAACAAATATACTAAATCATTATGAAGATTAGATAAAATCTTTAATGATTTTAAGCCTTTAAAGACCCATTTATAGTAAGGAATATAAGTGTCATTTAACAAATAAATGATTTCTAAAGAATGTTTAACAAACTCAATTACTGATAATTGACATGCGCCTAAGTCATTTCTTTTGAAACATCTATCATAGTTGTAAATCCCTGATTGATAAATTAAAATCATTTCTCCCGCAAGTTTTTTTAATAAAATATCATGAGGGTAGTGGGATAATTTTGAACGAATAGATGAGAAGATACCTTCATCGTCAACAAAAATTTCACCATTTGTTGCTTCAAGTAGATAAAAAGAAGGTATCATCAACCAGGTCATTAGGTCTAACTCGCCATCTTTTGAACCAACTTTGGATAGGTAGAAGTCATCAATTCGTTTGACGCCATAGATACTGTCTTCACCAGGTAAAAGAGTATGGCGTTTAAACCCCATAAAGACTTCAGGTAATTCGTTATATAAATGTTCTAAACGATACTCATCTTTACTAGACAAATCATTAGGAATAAAAATACAAAAACCTGGTTCAAAATCATGATCAGTTGATAAATCATCATCATAACCATAGCATTGCGATCCTGATCCCACCAGTCCGATGGCTAGTTTTGGCATTAAGTCGGGGCATTTTGTTTCAATTAAAGGCTTTCCATATTCAAGATAAAATTGGCGTGAAATATCAAGACCTTTCATATATTTTCTTTGCCCTTTCTTTCAATATCGATGCATAAGAAAAGTATCCATAATAGGAAAAAGTTGATGAGCAAGTATCGCATACATAGGCATAATATCCGATATTTTTAGTATAAACTTGATCGAGCAAGTTCATAGCTTTTGATAGTAAATCTTCAATTATATTGGTTGCTTCGATTAAACCTAATTTCTTTTCATAGAGGTTTGCCATATTTAAATATGTAATAGCAATATCTAAATACTCATACTGATATTGATTGAGGATATCAATTGCTTTTTGATATAAAAGAATGGCTTCATCAAAACGATTTAAATCGACTAAAGCAAGTCCCATATTATTGTATAATCCCGCAATAAGAATATCGTTTTTTTCGAGTTTTTGTTCATAGATAACT
>JBJEEE010000090.1:0-7400 GCA_051872775.1 Bacilli bacterium | reverse complement strand
TATTGTTTAAATAAAAGTGATAAAAATTATATGCTTCTTCCATAACTTTAATCAAACGTGAAGTTGTTTCATCCTTTGATAAAGTACTTTCGTCGATAGGAATTCCCGCCCTTTTAGCAAGTAAGATTGTCGCTTGTTCTAGTGTTAAGTTATCATGTTTAGCAACAAAATAAATAACATTACCTTTAGTTCCACAACTAAAACAATTAAAGATTTTCTTTTCCCCACTAACACTCATTGAAGGGTTTTTATCATCATGGAATGGACAAAGTCCAAAATAACTTGTTCCTTTTTTCTTTAGAGGAACATATTCCCCAACTACTTCAACAATATCTGTTGCATCGATTACTTTTTGTATAATCGCTTTGGAAATCATAGTTCCCCTCCTTTATTCTATTTGATTAATTTATTAATATAGTCAATTAAATCATCAATATTGATTCTTTCTTGTTCCATTGTATCGCGATTTCGAATCGTAACAGTATTATCTTCTAAAGTATCGAAATCAACTGTAACACAAAATGGCGTACCAATGGCATCTTGACGACGATATCTTTTACCAATCTTACCAGAAGTATCAAACTCACAAACAAACTCAGGAGCTAATTTTTGGTAAAGTTCCATTGCTTTATCGTTTAGCTTATTAACAAGTGGTAAAACAGCAACTTTTACAGGAGCTAAACTTGGATGTAGATGTAATACTTCGCGTGTCTCGCCATCAGAAAGTTGTTCTTCTTCATATGCACTTGTTAAAACAGCAAGTAATAATCTTTCAACACCAAGGCTAGGTTCAATTACATATGGTAAATACTTTTGATTAGTTTCAGGATCTAAGTATTCTAAATTCTCACCCGAATGTTCTTGATGAACACGTAAATCATAATCAGTACGATCTGCTATACCCCAGAGTTCACCCCAACCAAAGAAAAACTTAAACTCGATATCCGTAGTTGCTTTTGAATAGAAGCACAATTCTTCAGGTGAATGATCTCTTGTTCTAATTAATTCTTTTTTTAGGCCAATTTTTTCAAGGAAATTAAGGCAATAACTACGCCAATAATTGAACCATTCTAGATCTGTACCTGGTTTACAGAAAAATTCAAGTTCCATTTGTTCAAATTCACGAGTTCTAAAAATAAAGTTTCCTGGAGTAATTTCATTACGGAAACTCTTACCAATTTGACCAATACCAAATGGTACTTTTTTTCTTGATGTACGTTGTACATTTTTAAAATTAACAAAAATTCCTTGTGCAGTTTCAGGACGAAGATAAACCAAACTCTTACTTTCGTCTACTACCCCTTGATGCGTTTTAAACATTAAATTAAATTTACGAATCGGAGTAAAATTAGTACTACCACATTGAGGACAAGGAACATTATGTTCAACAAGAAAATCATATAATTTCTCATTGTCCCAACCATCACCAGTGATTTCTCCATGCGTAAAATCTTCAATTAGTTTATCAGCACGATGTCTTGTACCACAAGATTTGCAATCAATTAGGGGATCAGAGAATCCTCCTACATGTCCACTTGCAACCCAAGTTTCAGGGTTCATTAAAATGGCAGCATCAATCCCAACATTATTAGGACTAGCTTGAACAAAAGCTTTCCACCATGCTTTTTTGATATTGTTCTTTAATTCTACACCTAATGGACCATAATCCCATGCATTTGCAAGCCCACCATATATTTCACTACCTTGATAAACAAAGCCATAATTTTTCAAATAATTAACAAATTTTTCCATTGACATCATAAATTTTCACCTTACCTTTATTATCAATTATATCAAAAATTATAAATTTTTCGATTCTTATCCATTTTATTCAGTTTAACTATTTAATTATATCATACAAATATTACTTTGTCAACTAAAAATGTATAATTTTATTCTATTTTACTTATCTTTTTTTTACAAGATAACTTCATTAAATACCCTTTGAATATTTCCTAAAAAAATAAGCCTTTTCAGGCTTATTCAATATATTCTCCATTTGGACCAGTGTGTTTTTTTAAATATTCTTTTATCTCTAAAACACGATCTCGTTTACATGGTTTACAGTTGGATGGATCTACCCCTTCTTCAACAATAGCTGTAGCCATTCCACTACAACCGGGATGTCCACAGCCTCCACAGTTAGCTCCAGGAAGCATTTGTGTAACACTATCAATTCTTGGATCGTTTTTTACATGAAATACTTTAGAACATACTCCAATTAACGCACCTAATATAGCCGCAAGAATAGCAAAAACAAGAATAGGAATAAAATATTGCATTAAATGATACCTCCTAATCTTGCAAAAATTAAGGCAAGACCTGATGCGGCAATCAAGGCAATCGGAAATCCTTTAAAACCTTCAGGTATAGGGGCTTTAGTTATTTTTTCACGTAGACCTGAGAAAATATACATTACAAACAAAAATCCTAAACCTGAAAAAATAGCGTAGACAAGCATTTCAATAAAAGATTTATCGACACTTGCATTAGCTACCCCAAGTACAGCACAATTGGTTGTAATAAGTGGTAGATAAATACCTAATGCACGATATAAGCTAGGCATTGTTTTCTTCATAAACATTTCAATCATTTGTACTAAGGAAGCAATGACTAAAATAAAGACTAAGATTTGAAGATAAACAATATTTAAAGGGATTAATACATAATGATATAATAACCATGTAATCAAAGTTGCCACAAAAATAACAAGCGTTACCGCAAGTCCCATACCAATCGCATTTTTACGTTTAGTAGAAACTCCGAGAAAAGGACATACACCCCAAATTTGCGATAAGATTACATTTTCAGTTAAGAATGCCGCAAATGCAATGGTAATTAAGTTACTCATAGTTTAGCCTCCTCTTGTTTTGATGCTTTCTTTTTCTTAATTTGCATACTTACCGAGGTAATTATGCCAATTAATAAACCAAGAATCAAGAACGCACCGATATTTCTGGTGAAGACTTGTGATGGTTCAATATTTAAAAAAGTATAAAAACCAGTACAATCAATTATAAGATTGCCCCAAACGGTAATCGTACCACTTGATAAGAATTCTCTAATAATAGCGATAATTGAAATGGCAAGCGTAAAACCAAGCGCCATTCCAATAGCATCTAAGATTGAAGGAAGGGGCTTATTTTTAGATGCAAAGGCTTCAGCCCGACCTAAAATGATACAGTTTACGACAATTAAAGCAACAAAGGCGCCTAAAGATTTATTCAAATCTGGCAAAAAAGCTTGAAGTAATAAACTTACCACCGTAACTAAAGTAGCAATTATGACAATATAAACGGGAATTCGAATATCACTTGGTACAATTTTTCTAATCAATGAAATAAAAAGATTAGAGAAAACTAATACAAATAAAACAGATAATCCCATTCCAAGTGAGTTAGAAAGTTTTGTCGTAATCGCAAGCGTCGGACACATTCCGAGTAACATTCGGAAAGTAGGATTTTCGTTAAAGATACCATTTAAAAGAATGGAAAGACTACTATTTGTTTTTTTAGATTTCTTTTCGATATTTACTTCTTCCATAGTACTTCCTCCTATTCCAAAATAATCTTGTTATATTGTGCATAAGCAATACTAATACTTGCTTTAATTGATCCACTTGAAACGGTCGCGCCAGAAACAGCGTTAAAATAAGTTTCAAAATCATTCTCATTACGTCCATTTACACCAAAATCATGACTAAGAATTGCATCATCTTTACCATGAGTTGAAAAACTAGGAGTTCCACTCAATGGATTTACTTTTAAAATGACACCCGAATCTTTCGCAAGAACAACCAATGTAGTAATTGTGGTAAAACTATTTTTATTCGATACTTGAAAAACATAACACATTGTACCTTCAAGTTTACCTTCAAATATTTTTTCCACACCATCAACAAGATTATTTTCGTATTGATCAGTTACTTCTTTTGCTTCTTTGACCCCGATTGTATTTAAGGAACTTTCTAATTCTTCTTGTAAGTTACCTTCAATAATTGGAGCAGTAATATTATTAACAAGCGCAAGAATGCCAGCACAAATAACCCCAAGAATTGTTAGAAAGATGACTAAATGCAAAATATGAGGCATTTTTTTCTTTTCACTCATTATTGGTCACCTCCATTGTCATTACTTACAAAATCAAGTTCTAAGTTTTCGTTTAAAAAAGTAACAATTTTATGTTTAAATTCATCATTAAAGATTTTATCAGGGGCGTTACTACCATTATGTTCGTTTATTATATTTAAGCTATTACCATTATAAACAAGATAAAAACAATGATTATTCTCATTTTGACAAGATACATTTGCTTTGATAATCACATTGTTTTTATTACAATCTCCATTTTGATCTTTAGAACAAACATAAGCCACCTTAAGAAATTTAAGTGCATGTTTGTTATTATCATCCATAATAATTTGATTATTAATTTTTTCCTCTATTTCAAAAGAACAATCAGGAAAATATTGAGAAAAATCTGAACATTCAACATTTTTTGTTACTGCTTTATAGATAAAAATAGATGAAACAAAAATGGCAAGGAGAATTACAATAAAACTAATCGAAACAATAATTTTCTTTTTCATTTTACTTTCCTCCCAAATAAAAACTTTCTGAACTAAAATGATACATCAGAGCTTCTACTTCTTTTGTCGGTACGCATTTATAAATGGTATAACCAGCAATACCTACTAATAATAAAATTACAATTGCCCATTTGATAACAATTCGTTTCGAAATAGTACTAGAACGACTCTCAGCTGTAAAACGATCAATAACACCGCTAAAGAGGCACATAAATAAGATAGATGTTGCAACACCTTCATTCATTGAGCCAACAAAGCGGAATAAAACCGTAAATACTCCTAAGAACAAGGCAAATAAAACTTTACCACTAGGTGTTTTAGGCGAAGTAACTGGTTCTGTAGCCATAAATACAGCACCAAATAGTAATCCACCCGTAAGGATGTTAAAAGTTGGATACCATATTCCAGGTTGACCATTGATTGCGCCAATAATCCAAGCAAGAGCAAAGACGGTTCCCACATAAGTTATCGGAACATACCAATTAATTGTTCTTCTAACTGATAGATAAATGAAAGCAACGACACATAAAAGAGCACTAGTCTCCCCTAAAGAACCAGGAGTTATACCAATAAAATAATTCCACAAATTACCGTATTGACCGACTAATTCATTGTAGCTTGCACCCAAATTACTATTTAAAATGGCAAGGGGCGTTGATGAGGTAGTTAGATTAAAAATTTCATCAGGATTTAAATATGCATTACCAATACTACCACCAAAAGCAGCCATAATAAAAGCATAACCAATAAGAGCAGGATTAAAAATGTTATATCCAAATCCACCAAATAGCATTTTGAAGATAATGTTTGCCATAAAGCAGCCAAGCATTAACATCCAAATAGGAGTATAAAGTGGTAATATTAATGATAATAATAAACCAGGAATAAGGGAATAACTATTCCAAGAAGCTTTTAGACATTCCTTAAAGCCGACAATTTGTTTAAATAAAGCAAAATATAGAGCTTCCAAAATAAAACTAGTTAAACCTCCCACTATTACAAATAGTAACGGCCAAAGCATCACTAGAACACTAACATTTTGTAAAGAAATAAATGGCTTAATTCCATTTTTATACCACGCAAAAAGAATAATCGGAACAAGAGCAATAATTACATCTATCATCATTTTGGAGGTGGAATTAATTCCTTCATCCGTTGTTCTGATAAAAGGAGCTTTACCCATTACAAACTTGCGTTTAGGAGTGCTTGGTGATTCACTTACTTTTAGGATATTATTTTCTTTGAAATCATTATTCATAGGTTGAAAAGCACTTTCATTAGTTGAAAAAACTTTTTTAAAAGAGTTTTTATTCGAAACAATTATCATAAAAAGCATTATGATAAGGGAAAATATAATAATACTATTCATAAATCCTCCTTTTATTTCTTCATTTTAATAACTAAATCTTTGGCTTTGCCAACCGTTTCGGTCATTTCAACACGTGATGGACATACATATGAGCATAATCCACATTGAACGCATTTTAAAACATTTAGTTTCATTAATTCATCAATATTATTTAAATCATAAGCTTGCTTAATCGCAGTTGGGGTTAGATGAGCTGGGCAATGCTCAGCACATTTGCCACATCCCATGCAGTGAGGATTGTTTAATTTGACTTTTTTAGGGACAATAATTACACTACTTAAGTTTGCGGAAACAATTAGGTTTTCACCCATAACAACGCGTCCTGTCATTGGTCCCCCCGCAATAATCCAAGTATCACCCAAATTATCCGTATATCCACCGCATTTTTCGATTAATTCTTTAACATTTGTTCCAATTTTAACTCTAAAATTTTGGGGTTCTTTAATACCTTCACCTGTTAGTGTTATTACTTTTTCAATTAAAGGTTTGTTTTGTTCAATTGCATCACATACCGCAATAGCTGTTTGGACATTATTTACGACGATTCCTACTTCACTTGGCAAACTATTGTATTTGCGTTGTGTAAAATGTTCAACAATATAACGTTCCCAACCAGCTGGATAGACATCTTTCAATAAAAAAAGAGAAATATTAGGGTAATCTTTTATCGCTTCTTGAAGAACAGAAATAGCATGCTTTTTCGTCTTTTTAATTGCAATCGCACCAGTTTCAGCTTGAGTTACTTTCATAATATAGGTTAAACCACGAAGCATCTTCTTGCATTCTTCTAAAATTAACATATAATCGGCGGTAATATATGGTTCACATTCAGCCGCATTAATAATAACGGTATCAATTGTGTCTTTAGTTGCATGTTTAGCAAAAGTAGGGAAGCCAGCACCACCAAGGCCAACAATTCCTGCTCTTTTTACTCGTTCAAGAATTACTTCTTTGGTTAATTCCTCTTCTGATGGTTTAAAATCTTCATATTTCTCTTCCTTAAAGTCATTTTCAATCTCAAGTGTATCGATCATTTTACCACAAGGATGCCACATCTTCTTAACGCCTTTTACAGTACCGCTAACTGGACTAGAAATAGGATGAGCAAAACGATCAGTTCGGTTAAACACAGGTTGTCCCATCAAGACGTGATCATTAATTGCGACAAGTTGTTCATACTTTAGATTATTTACTCCAAGCGGTATATAAACAAAAGCCGGGTTAAGATAATTTTGAATAGGTTTTTGAATAGACATATCTTTACGTCCATTTATATGAATTCCGCGCATTTTATTAAAAATCATAATAAAGTTTCCTCCATAAAATACAATAAATTATATCATTTTAATAATTTTTTTTCAACATTATAACATATCAAAAAGTTCTTAATGTGTTTATCTTATGATATATTCAAAATAGTTATCTTTTAAAAATTACAAAGTA
>JBJEEE010000089.1:0-7466 GCA_051872775.1 Bacilli bacterium | reverse complement strand
TTAATTGGTAATTTTAACTTTGTCTTTTTTGGTTATCTTTATTTTATCATTAACACTACTAAATGTTTCATTTTAAGCATTTACACTACATAATGTTTCATATTTGAGTTTTACGCTACAAAATGTTTCACAATGCAACTTTTAGTAGTAATATAAAAATCACTAGCACTACATTATGTTTCATATACTATAAACGCAAAAAAGGGAACCAGCAAGATTAGCTCGGTTCCTATAATCTTTCTATGTTATTCAAACAAGAATTGTATAGATACTCTCCATATAATTTATCAGAATATATATAGGCATTACCATCTATTAAATATTTCATTTTTATCTATTATAGTTATTCCTAAACTTTTCAATGCTTGTCCCCAAGGTAAAAGCTTGCCACCATACATTGTTGGCGAATTTATCATATCTTCATATTTGCATATAAGTTTATTATTTTTATCTAAAAATCTTAGCCAAATGCCACCACCACGCTTAACTGATTTTTTTAGTTCTAACTTACATTCTTTATAATCTACTACATATTCTTTTATTTTATTAAATCTATTTGTAATATAAATGGTATCTTTAGTTATTTGTAGATGATTATTTTTTAACTTAAGCCATTCTAACCAAATGCTTATTAAAGCTAGTAACGAAAGAATAATAAAAATACATAAATACCATTCGAATATAGTAGCTATAACAGATGCTATAAAAAGTATTATAATAGGTATTAAACAAATTATATAATCTTTCTTCCTATTCTTCATTAAAGAAGTCGGTCTAAAATCCCAATCATCAAATATAGCATTCCCATTGAACGTTTCTTTTGATAATGGATAATTTTCTTTAAATTTTTCTAATATTTTTTCATCATTAGTAACTATAAACACGCCAGAACTATCCCATGCTCCTATTTCTAATTCAGCAAGAGGATGTTGAATTTTTGGATTCTCACCAAAAGGGTCATAATCTTTATCAATAGGCTGAATATATGGCAGTTCATATTTCAATATTTCATCGGTAGAATATTTAGAAGGTATTGCTGAAAATACAGCCCAAATCCATTGAAAGTCTTCTATTTTTAAAATATTCATCAATTCTTTAGTAGATAATATTATATACTCTTTATCATAAATTATTTCAAATATTTCTTTTGATTGTGGGTATGCTTCAATGTCAGTAATCAACCAATTATAATCAGAACTTTCTAATTCTAAATTAATTAACAATTGTTTCATTAAAGTGTATCCTTTACAATCTTTTCTAGACTGCAATCTTTTCATTGAGCACCTCCCACTAAATTTAATGC
This sequence comes from Bacilli bacterium, assembly GCA_051872775.1. Lineage (GTDB taxonomy): Bacteria > Bacillota_I > Bacilli_A > ML615J-28 > CAG-313 > UMGS75. The sequence continues at coordinate 6,163 of JBJEEE010000089.1, read as the reverse complement.
ATTATTGAAATTAACAAGATTTTCTAATTTTGTATTTTACCTTTATAATTCTTTAACAATTCCTTTGCATCTTTTTTTGTTATCCCAACAAAATAGAATGTATTTTTAATACCTAATTCTTTACATTTTTTTGCATATTCCATATAGTCACAACACAATGTTCCAACTTCTTTTTCTAAATTAAAAATAATTCTAGTACCTTGAATTAAATCATGATCCATAAATATTTCTTTAATATTTTCAAATTTGACAGTTTGTTTTCTATAAACACAATAAAACTTTATTTCATTATCATTATAATATATTCTATTAATTAGCATGAACAAAGATAATAAAAATATACCAAGCGATGCATATAACACACTATAGAAGCTTGAATCTTTAGCATATCCACCATATATACCTACTATAGCAAATAATACAGTAAAAAAATTCATAAAATAAAACATTCGTTTTTGTGCATATATTTTTTTCATTTTCTAATACCTCGTAGTATATTATACAACAAAATTAATTTAATTTCCATCATTATCTCTTATAGGTTCGAATCCCGTAAGAACTAAAGGTTCGAAACTCGTAAGACAATGGTTCGAGTCCATGGTCAGTCTCCTATAGTCTTTAAATCTAAATGTTTCATAAATGTATAAAAAAATAAGGTATTCTAACTAAAACTAGCTAAAATACCCTATAAAATGTATAAAAAAATAAGCCTTACTAGAAGACTTACAGATTTCAAAAAATGTGTCATTACGACAAAAAGTGTTTTTTTATCGTTTTACAAATCAGAAAGTGCTTTTTTCTTAATTTACAAAACAAAAAGTGTCAAATGTTTCTTTTTGTCGTAATAACCTAATTTAACATATACAATTAAAAGGATATTTAATTTTTCAAACATCCAATAGGAACTACTATAACACCGTCATCTCTTCTATATCCGTACTTAGTTCCTGTAATAACTATTTTTAAATCTGGCAATCTTAATTTGCACTGTTTTTCAGATTCATTATATTGAGTTATTAATGTTTCAATTTCACAAAGATGTTTAGCTCCAACTTCAATCTCTTGTTCTCCTAATTTAAACTCAATTAAAGCATATCTACCATCATTTAAATGCAATACACAATCTGCTTCTAATCCGTATCTATCTCTATAATATGAAACACGTCCATCAAATGATTGTGAATAAATTTTTAAATCCCTTATACACAATGATTCAAATAAAAAACCCAATGTTTTAAAATCTCTATCAAAATACTCTGGTGAAATCCCCATTGCTGCAACAGCAATAGATGGATCTATTATATTTCTTTTTTTCGATGAACGAATAGCAGTTTTTGATCTAATAGCAGGGCACCATGGTTCGATATCATCAATTATATATAATTTACTTAAATCCTCTAAATATGAATAATAAGTAGGTTCTGAAATGTCGTAATTCGCTGCAACATCACCAAAAATAGTTTTTGTTTCAGCAAGTGTACAAATATTTCTAGAATAAGATCTTAGGATTGCTTGAGCAATTTGAGGATTTCTTTTTATATTAGAAATCTTGTTTATATCAACTGAATATGTTTGTACAAATAAATCTTTAGCTATTTCTAATTTTGCTTTATCACTTTTCAAATTTAACGAACGTGGCCAACCACCTCTACATATTGCAAATATCAAATCATCTATTGTTAAGTTAGAAATACACCCTTCGAAAGAATTAGGATTGTTAAATAAACCAATTAATGAAACGTCACCATTTGATTCATTAGACTCATAAAGACTCATAGGTAGCATTGTTAATCTTGAAATACGCATAGTACCAGTATGAGGTGTATCTACTTCTTGTGAAGATGATCCTGTTAATATATACATTCCTACTTCACCTGTATCATCAATTGATTTTCTAATAGCCCCCCAAATTTTAGGTGCATCTTGCCATTCGTCAAATAGAATTGGTTTTTCTCCTTTTAAAAGTCTTGATGGCATTGTTTCTGCAACCTTTAGTAAAGACTCTCTATTATCTTCATCTTCAAATTCAATTATAGTATTTGCAATTTGTTTTGCAGTTGTTGTCTTCCCACAGCCTTTTGGACCAACAATTAAAGCCGCACCAAAAGCTTCTAATTTTATTTTCAAAAGTTCATCAGCAATTCTTTTCTTATAATCCATAAAAACACCTCTTCTAATAGTATTATACATTATAATAAAATAAATGTAAAGCAATTTGTTTAAGAGATTTGTGGAGTTTTATTTAATAGATTTGCTGTATTTTGTTTAAGAGATTTGTGATATTTATCAAAACAAACTTTTAATTTCTATTCAAATAATATTTTGCTTTATTTACAATTTCTTTAAATCTTTTATTATATCTAATAGAATTAAAACATTCTAGATCAAGTGAACATAAAACATCACTATCTTTATCAAAAGCACGATAATCAGCATAATTATATGTGCCTGATTTATCTAAATATTTATTTTTAATTTTAAATTCTTTCACTTTTACCTTATTATGATAAATTTCTACATCAACCATTTGTTCTAAATAATTCAAACATTCATCAATATTTCCCATTTCTAATCTATATAAAGCCGGTACATAATCATCTTCTTTAAATACTTAGTTAATTATATTCAATATTGTAAAATACATTTTTAATGCTTCATCATAATTTTTAGTATTTTCATATGATATACCTAGTAATCCTAAAGTATTAATTGATGAATGCATATGCTGTTCTAAATCCCTTTGTAAATTAATTTTTTCTATTTCAAATTCATTAACAGCTTTATTTATCCATGCACACATCGCATGAACTGTCATATCTGCACGCCATGGAAATTCATTTGCGTGTTTTACTGCACTTTTTGCATTTCCAAATGATGAATGCAACATTACCATAATCATATGAGCACGTAAGATATTAGTAGCATTACTTGAATATTTAATAATTAATTCTACTTGTCTAGTTGTTTCTTTATAAATTCTTTCAGCATATTCTTCATTATAGCAGTAGTTTCCTTTATATGAAAGTGCTATCCCATATTCTATACTTTCTTGTAATAAATTTAAATTGGATGGATACTTTTTTAGAGCATTTTAAATTAATAACCAACTTTCAATGTCATCTTTTCTAAGTGTTCTATCATTACATGCATTTAGAATTTTTGAAATCTCTTCATTTCTATTATTTTCTGCAATTCCTAATATAATATCTGTACTTACACCAAAGAATGTTGCAAGTGGTATTATTTGTGAAATATCTGGCAAACCAATATTATTCTCCCACTTTGAAATTGCTTGTGGTGTAACATTAATAGCTTCTGCTAATTCTTCTTAAGTTAAATTCTTATTTTTTCTTAACTCTCTAATTGTTGAACCGACTGTTCTTAACATTTTAATTCCTCCAAATATATTTTTTTAGTAAGCTTACACCAACATTATATCAACTAAAAAGTAAAAAGTGAAGCGACTAAAAAAATAGCTTATATCAACGGAGCGTTGAGTTAATTATATTATACAACAATACATAATAATTTCCCACCATTATCTCTTATTGGTTCGAATCCAGTCAGAACTAAAGGTTCGAACCCCGTAAGTTAATAGTTCGATTCCGTGGTTCTGTATCTTATAGTCATTAAATCTAAATGTTTCATAAATGTATAAAAAAATAAGGTATTCTAACTAAAACTAGCTCAAATACCCCATAAAATGCAAAAAAATAAGCCTTACTAGAAGACTTACAGATTTCAAGAAATGGAGCGAGCGACGGGAATCGAACCCGCATAGTCAGCTTGGAAGGCTGAAGTTCTACCATTGAACAACGCCCGCTTCTTAATGGTCGGGACTGCAGGATTCGAACCTGTGACCCTCTGGTCCCAAACCAGATGCTCTACCAAGCTGAGCTAAGTCCCGATTTATTTAATTTTAAAAGATGGCGCGCATGACAGGATTCGAACCCACAACCCCTTGATCCGTAGTCAAGTATTCTATCCAATTGAACTACATGCGCGCAAAATGGCGGTCCTGACGGGAATCGAACCCGCGATCTCCTGCGTGACAGGCAGGCGTGATAAACCGCTACACCACAGGACCCACGGTGATTTTATCGCATAAGATGGTGCGGGTGACAGGAATCGAACCTGCACTCCGAAGAACTAGATCCTAAGTCTAGCGTGTCTGCCAGTTTCACCACACCCGCATAATTATCTCAAATGCTATACTATTATAGCATATTCGTCTTGATAATGCAAGTAATTTAATTTAATTTTTTTAATTTTTTTAAAAAAAGATTATACGACTTGCAAAAATGAGAAAAATACTGTATAATAATATACGGATAAAATATAGTTAAATAATTATTGGAGGATTTAAATGATTGACACAAGTGATTTTAAGACTGGTTTGACAATTCTTTACAACGGCAATATCTATCAAATTATGGATTTCCAACATGTAAAACCTGGTAAAGGTCAAGCGTTCGTTAAAACAAAACTTAAAAATTTACGTACAGGAGCTAATATTGAATACTCTTTCAATGCTGGTGAAAAACTTGAACAAGCTCTAATTGAAAAACGTAAACATCAATATTTATATGGTGGTGAAACATTCTGCTTTATGGATCTTGAAACATATGATCAAGTTGAAATTCCTGCAGAACGTCTTGAATGGGAACAAAAGTTCCTTATTGAAGGTATGACAGTTGAAATTGTTTTCTATGGCTCAGAAATTTTAGGTGTTAACTTACCTGAAAAGATGGCTTTAGAAGTTACTGAAAGTAGCCCTGCTGTTGCGGGAAACACTGCAACTAATGCTTTAAAAGAAGTTACAGTTGAAACTGGTCTAAAGGTAAAAGTACCTATGTTTATTAACCAAGGTGACAAGATTGTTGTTACTACTTGGGATGGTAAATATTCAGAAAGAGCAAAATAAAAAACCTGTTTTAAACAGGTTTTTTTATTTTTCAAGACCAACCGTCGCATCGACTGGAATAGAGAAGCAAATTGCATGATATTTAGTTCCTACTCCATGTTTGGAGCCAATTTCACGCATCACATTGTTTCGTATTTCATCATCGACAATTATCAAGATCATTTCTTTTTCGGGATTTATTGTTATACCTAAAAAGTGTTTAGTCTCTTTTGAGGCCGATCCTCTACCATGCATTATTGTTCCGCCTAAAGCACCTTGTGAGCGGGCCGTTTTCATGATTTCATCGGCACTACCATCATTACAGATTACAATTATTAACTCTTTCATACTATCTCCTTTTTTTGTCTACTCACTATCTATAATAGCATTTAATGTGGTTTTCCCCGCAACACTTTGAATAGGAATCGAACATGCAATTCCTTGTCCAGGAGATGACATATTCATTTCTTCATTTATTGTGCTGAGCATATACGGTGCTATTTTTTCATCAGCTAGGCTAAATACAACATCTTTTTCAATGGTTGCTAGACCTAAGTATTGTAATACTTCATCAGTTACGGTTCCATATCCTAAATGAATTTGATGAATATTACATCCAATTTTTTCAAATATTTTTGATACTTTCTTTCCTTTTCCTCTAGCAACTATCGTTATAATTAATCTTAGTCCTTTTACCTCATTATTCATACATTACCTCCGGATGAATATCTATATCGAAATAAATAACGTCTTCATATGGTAATTCCATACGAGATACTTTGCGTGCTAACTTGATTTGATAAATCAAACCCAATAGCTGAATTACAATTAAGGGAGTCATCGCAACAAGTGCCACAATGCCAAATCCATTGGCAAGCATTTTACTACTTTCACCATAATATAATGCTTGGCATGCTCCTGTTGCAAGCGGTAGAAGAAATGTTGCGGTCATTGGTCCGGAAGCTACGCCTCCTGAATCAAAGGCAATTGATGAGAACATTTTAGGAACGAAGATTGTAAGTATTAACGCAATAGCATATCCTGGAATAATAATCCACATTATTGAAAAATCAAATATTACCCTTGTCATCGCTAGCCCAATGGAAACAGCAACACCAATTGCAAGACTAAATAACATAAGACGTTTTGAAATTGTTCCACCTGATACTTCTTCTACTTGATGATTTAAGACATGAACGGCTGGTTCAGCCATAACAACGAAAAATCCCATAATCATACCAAGAGGTATTAATACCCATG
>JBJEEE010000088.1:0-67415 GCA_051872775.1 Bacilli bacterium | reverse complement strand
TATTTTGTAAAATTCATATGTTAATATTTTTGAATATATCATATGTTAATCACAGGGTTAACTTTTTTCTTAATATAGAACTTGCAATTTTACCTAAGATATGATATAATAAGTTAGCATAAAATGTAAAAAAAGGATTTATAATGAGAAGAATTTCAAGTATACTTTTGATTACCATATTTTTACTTTGTGTATCAGGATGTAAGGGACCAAATTATTTACAAAAAAAATATGGTGTATGTAAATATGATTACTATAATTATTTAGATACTATAAGTAGTATAACAATTGAATATAAAAAAAATGAAATTACGGAAAAAGAAGTAACTACACTTCTTGTAAGTATCAATGATATATTATTAAATTATGAAAAAGAGTATTCCATCGAACAAACTATTTTTATGAAACAAAACGATATTTCAGAGTCTACCTTGATGAGGGTAAATGAAAATAGCGGAATAGCTCCAATAAAAGTTTCTAGCGAGTTCATTGCTTTATTAGAAAAAGCAATAGATATTTCAAAGATAACGTATAATAAATTTAATCCTGCCATTGGGGCGCTATCTTCTTTATGGAATATCTCCAAGCAATCTGAGTATTGTGATATAAATAATACTTGTAAGATTCCTAGTCAAAATGAAATTGAACATGCAAAAACCTTAATTGATGTTGATAATATAATAATTGATAAAATCAATCAAACCGTCTTTTTAAAAGAAGAAAATATGAAACTTGATTTAGGTGGTATTGTCAAAGGGGATGCGGCAGATTTTATTATGGATTATTTAGTAAAAGATTGCTTTACATATATAGCAGTTAATCTTGGGGGAAATATTAAAACATATGGAAAGTCCTTTTTAGCAAATATCTATACTCCAGAAGCAACAATTGTACCGATATCAATTGAAAATCCAGACTTTAACATCTATGATAGAAATACAATTATGAATGTACAATGTGAAAATATGTCAATTGTAACATCAGGGATAAATAAACGATACATCGAAGTATGGGATGAATTTACGGGAACATATAAGAAGTATCATCATTTACTTGATCCTCAAACAGGCTATCCTGCAACAAGCAATATTAAATCTGTTTCTATAATTGGTCCATCATCGCTAATTTGTGATGGATTATCAACAGGAGTATACATCTTAGGAATTGAAGAAGGAATCCAAATTTTAAATAATACAAATTATAGTGCTATCATTGTCACTAATGATTTAAAAATATACATAATTGGAGATGTAGATTATAAATTAGAATCTAACGTCGACAAAGTCTATCAGATAATTAACATATAGAGGTGAAATTTATGTCAAAACTAGAAATTAAAAACTTACATGTAAGTGTTGAGGGAAAAGAAATCCTTAAGGGTGTTGATTTAACAATGGAAACAGGTGAATTCCATGTAATCATGGGTCCTAACGGTACGGGTAAATCAACCCTTGCCTCAACAATTATGGGACATTATAAATATCAAGTTACCGAAGGCGAAATCTTACTTGATGGGGAAGATGTATTAAAAATGAGTGTGGATGAAAGAAGTCGCAAAGGCTTGTTTTTAGCAATGCAATATCCAAGTGAAATTGTTGGTGTAACAAATGCCGACTTTATTAAGAGTGCTATTCAAGCTCGACTTGATGAAGGTGATCGCATATCTATTTTTAAATTTATTAAAGCTTTAGATGTTGCTGTAAAAGAACTTAAAATGCGTGAAGATTTACCACATCGATATGTGAATGAAGGCTTTTCAGGTGGTGAAAAGAAACGCAACGAAATACTTCAAATGAAGATGTTAAAACCTAAATTTGCCATTCTTGATGAAATAGATTCAGGTTTAGATGTTGACGCTTTAAAAATTGTTGGTGAAAATGTTAATCAAATGAAGTCAAATGATTTTGGAGCTCTTATTATCACACATTATGAGAGATTGCTTGATTACTTATCAGTAGATAAAGTCCATGTTCTAATGAATGGTAAGATTGTTGCTGATGGCGGACTTGAATTAATTGAAAAGATTGACCAACAAGGTTATGATTGGCTAAAAGAAGAATTAGGAATCGAAGATGAACCAAGAGTAAATCCTAATATTTTAGGTACATGTGCCGTAAAAAATGTTATAGGAGAAAAAAATGAGTAATACAGTTACATATCTTGATAAGGAAGTCATAACTAATAATATGATTATTGATAAAGATGTATCAGTAATCAATTACGCGATAAAACCAAATGAAAATAATTTAAGTATTACTCTAAAACCAAATGTTAATTGTACAATGGTATCTTATCTTCATGATGATGTTGAATCTTCATTTAATCTAAAAGTTACAGTGGAAGAAAATGCAAGTTTTACTATGTATAATATAGTTACTTCTAATCAAAACGTTAACATTGATATAAATTGTAAATTAGAAGGTCTAAATGCAAGTTTTAATAATATGTCAGTTATTTTATCAAGAGGTAAAGCCAATTGTAATAGTTTGATAAATGTTGATCATTTAGCTTATCAAACATCTAGTAACACTGAAATTTATGCCATAGCCAAAGACTTTAGTAAAATTAAAATTGACAATAATGCATCTATCAAAAAAGGATGTGCAAAATCGGTTGCTCATCAAAAAGCTAAAGGTTTAACATTAAATAAAAACGCAGTGATTAAGGCCCTACCAAATCTATTTATTGATGAATATGATGTAATAGCCAATCATGCGGCATCCATTGGATCACTTAATCCAGATGATTTATTTTATTTAATGAGTAGAGGACTTACTAAAGAAGAAGCTTCTAAAATAATAATATCAGGATTTATTACTCCACTTGTTGAATCAATAAATGATCCCAAAACAAAAAAAATGATTTTAGACAATTTTATGGAAAAAACAAGTCTAAAAGATGAAGGAGAATAAAATGAATAATATCAAAAATGATTTCCCTGTTTTAGTAAATAATCCTGAATTAGTATATTTAGATTCATGCGCAACATCTCTTAAACCACAAGTTGTAATCGATAAACTTTCAGAGTATTACGAAAAATATGGAGTAAACGTAAATAGAGGTGTATACGATCTTAGTTATCATGCGACATGCGAATATGAAGAAACAAGAGAAGTTGTTGCTAAATTTTTAAACGCTAAAACAGAAGAAATAGTATTTACAAAAGGTGCAAGCAATGGATTGAACCTTGTTGCATCAAGTTATGGTTTAGATAATATATGTGAAGGTGACGAAATTATAACTTCAGAACTTGAACATCATAGCAATGTGATTCCATGGCAAAACGTTGCAAAAAGAAAAAAAGCTGTTTTAAAATTTATTGAATTAGATAGTACAGGAAGGATAACTGTTGAAGCATTCAAAAAAGTACTATCACCCAAAACAAAGGTTGTTGCATTAACTTACGTCTCAAATGTTATGGGTTATATAACCCCAATCAAAGAAATAATAAAACTAGCTCATGAAGTAAAGGCAATTGTAGTTGTTGATGCAGCTCAAGCTGTACCACATATGGCGATAGATGTAAAAGAACTAGATGCTGACTTTTTAGCTTTTTCTGCTCATAAAATGTTAGGTCCAACCGGGTTTGGAATATTATATGGGAAATATGATTTACTTCAAAAAATGAACCCCATTGAATTTGGTGGAGATATGAATGATAATGTAGATTTGTTTGAATCACATTATAAAGATGCACCATTTAAATTTGAAACAGGTACACCACCGATTGCGGAGGCAATTGCATTTAAAGAAGCAGTAAAATATATAGAAAATTTTGGGTATGATAAGATTCAAGAAAATGAAAAGAAACTAACTAGATACGTTGTTAATGAATTGTTAAAAATAGATAATGTAATTGTGTATAATCCAACTGTTGAAACAGGCACAATCGCGTTTAATATAAGAAACGTTCATCCTCATGATGCAGCTACTTATTTTGACCAATTGCATATTGCAATGAGAGCAGGCCATCACTGTGCACAATTAATAACGAAATGGTTAGAATGTGTAGGAACTTTAAGGGCATGTTTTTATTTATACAATGACGAAGAAGACGCCAAAAAGTTTGTTGAAGCAGTACGATCTGCTTCAGAATATTTTAAGGAGTGGTAATAAGTGAATAATTTATCAGAATTATATGGACAAATAATTAGTGAACATCGTAAGTTCCCACGCAACAAAGGACTTATTGAAGGATATAAAACACTAAGATTAAAGAATCCCTCTTGTGGTGATGATGTTACTGTTCAAATTAACGTAAAAAACGGCATTGTTGATGACGTTAGACATGATGGAACTGGTTGTGCTATTTGTTGTTCTTCTGCATCCGTAATGAGCGAAACGCTAAAAGGAAAGACCGTAGAAGAAGCAGAAAGCATTATCAATGATTTTTACGAATTAATTAAAGGTAATATGCCAAAAGATGAAGAAAGATTAGGTGAAGCCATCGTTTATCTTAATATTCACAATTTTCCCCCACGCGTAAAGTGTGCTACTCTTTCTTGGCGTGCAGCAGGAGCTCTACTTTTAGGTGAAGAAGGAGAAAAAGAAGAACATGAATAATAATGATATAAATAATATTGTTGGTGATTATAAATTTGGCTTCAAAACTGATGTCGAAAATGTATACGATACTGGTCATGGTATTAGTGAAGAAGTAGTCAGAAAAATATCACAAATGAAAAACGAACCAGAATGGATGTTAAATATTCGTCTTAAAGCTTATCATGAATTTGCGAAAATGAAATGGCCAACTTTTGGACCAGATTTATCAAGCATTAATTTCGATGAATATATATATTATATTAAATCAAGCCAAAGAGTAGAGAATAGTTGGGATAATGTTCCACAAGCAATTAAAGATACATTTGATAAAATTGGAATTCAAGAAGCAGAACAAAAATATTTAGCTGGAGTATCTACCCAATTTGAATCTGAAGTAGTTTATCATAATACTATAAAAGAACTAGAAAGTCTTGGAGTATTATTTTGTGATACCGATACAGCAGTAAAAAAATATCCAGAACTTGTTAAGGAATACTTTGCAAAGGTAGTGCCTTATACAGATAATATGTTTGCTGCCCTAAATACTGCAGTATGGAGTGGTGGTTCATTTATTTATGTTCCTAAAGGTGTAAAGTTAGAAAAACCACTTCAATCATATTTTAGAATCAATACAGAATTAATGGGACAATTTGAAAGAACGTTAATCATTGTTGATGATGAAGCTAGTCTTCATTATGTAGAAGGGTGCACTGCCCCTCAATATTCTGCATATTCACTTCATGCCGCAGTAGTAGAAATATATGTAAAAAATAGTGCCTATTGTCGATATTCTACAGTTCAAAACTGGTCAAACAACATTATCAATCTTGTAACAAAACGTGCTCTTGTCGAAAGCAAAGGGCATATGGAATGGATTGATGGTAATATTGGTTCAAATATTAATATGAAATATCCTGCCTGCGTCTTAAAAGGAGAAGGTGCAAAAGGCACCACCGTTTCAATCGCTTTTGCGGGAGAAGGCCAAATACAAGATACTGGAGCAAAAATGATTCATCTTGCAAAAGGAACCACTAGCCAAATAATCTCTAAATCAATCTGCCGTGGTGGCGGTAAAGTAAACTATCGTGGTATGGTTAAAATAGCAAAAAGTGCGGAAAACTCTAAATCACATGTAGAATGTGATACAATCATTCTTGATGAACAATCAACGAGTGATACAATACCAACCAACATTGTAGAAAATGACTCATCATATATTGAACATGAAGCAACAGTTTCAAAAGTAAATGAAGAACAATTATTCTATTTAATGAGCCGTGGTCTAACCGAACAAGAAGCAACGGAGATGATTGTAATGGGATTTATTGAACCTTTCGCAAAAGAGTTGCCAATGGAATATGCTGTAGAATTAAATCAATTAATTAAGTTAGAAATGAAAGGTTCTAACGGATAATAAAACTACTAACTATTTGTAGAAATAGTTAGTAGTTTTTTTATTGTGTTTGAAAAAAAAGACTAAAAACAAAATTATTGAATAAAATGTAATAGTAGAAAAGAGTGATAAAATGATATATAACTATGATAATATGAAAATTAATTATCAAATATATGGAAGAGGTAGACCTTTAATATTATTACATGGATGGGGGCTTAACTATCATACATTTGATTATTTAATTGACTATTTAGGTGATAACTATACAATTTTCGCAATTGATCTTCCTGGATTTGGTCAAAGTGATCAGCCCCAAAACTCATACAATTTAACCCAATACGTAAAATTCTTGGAACTATTTATAACAGAACTTCAAATTGAAAAACCAATAATCATCGGACATTCTTTTGGTGGAAGAATTGCAATTAAGTATGTTTCTAATCATAATGATTTAGTCAATAAATTAATACTAGTGGATAGTGCGGGAATAAAGAAGCGAAAAACGATAAAACAAATGGTTAGTATAATAAGATACAAATGTTTAAAAAAATATTATAAGTTTAAAAAAGATGCAACCAAATACAATCAACTATTAAAAGTAAATGGAAGTAATGACTTTATCAATGCTAGTAACATTATGAAAGGGACAATGTCTAAAGTAATAAAAGAGGATTTACGAAAATATTTAAAAAAAATAAACGTTGAGACCTTAATCATATGGGGAAAAGATGATAAAGAAACTCCATATAAAGATGCCTTATATATGAGTAAAACCATCAAGAATAGTGGTTTAGTGACTTTTGAAAATTGTGGTCACTTTCCATATTTAGAAAAGAAAAAGTACTTCCATATAGTGATTGGTAAATATCTTGGTGTGATTAAATGATTTTATTTAGTGTATTTGAAGCAATATGTCTAGTAGTATTTTTTTGCTATTTAGAATACTATATTTTAAATATTTATCAACAAGAGCATTATGATTATAAAAAGTTTGTTAAAATACTACCAACATACTATTTTAAAAAAGTATATACCGATATACTTTATATTTGTTTAATTTTAATTCTTTTTAATAATATATATCACTCACTAATCATAATGATTTTAACTATATTTATACTGATAAAACCGACTAAATATATAATAAAATTAAAGTATACACCTCGTATCATCAGACTAATATTAACAACAATCATTTTAGTCCTTATTCCTTTTATTTTAATACGAAACGTCCACTTAATTCTATTTATAATTGAGATATTCTTTTTACCTTTTATTCTACTTTCAAGTAGTATAATTAATGAACCAATAGAAATAATGATAAAAAAACACTATTTAAAAAAAGCAACTAAGAAGTATTACGAAAACCAAAATATGGTTAAAATAGCGATTACTGGAAGTTATGGTAAAACAACCACTAAAAACATTCTCTATCATCTTTTATCTAATCACTATATATGTCTAGCTACCCCCAAATCATATAATACTTTAATGGGAATAACAAAAACAATAAACGAAAGTCTAAAAACAACAACGGAAGTTTTTATTATGGAAATGGGTGCTTTTAAAAAGGGGGAAATAAGGCAAATGGTTAAAGAATTTCCACCTAATATATCGGTTATTACAGAGATTGGTCCACAACATTTATCAACATTTAAATCAATTGAAGGGGTGTTAAATGCAAAACTTGAGATAATATCTAACCAGCCATATGAAAGTTCACTAGTAGTAAATACTAGTAATAAGTACTTAAAGAATTTAAATATATTAAGTATTAATGATATTATTGGTGTAGGGTATGAACCAAGTGATAACTACTACATAAAAGACGTACATACAAGTTGTGGTAAAACCAGTTTTATCATTGTAAACAATAATCAAGAACTATTAATTGAAACCCCGCTACTAGGAGAACATAATGCAATAAATATACTGATTTGTTATGGAATTATTCAAGCTCTAAAAAAATATAATATTGATATAACTGATCAAGAATTTATTAATAGAATAAAATCAGTACCACAAGTTCCTCATCGTCTTGAATATCAAGAAATAAATAATATACATATATATGATGATAGTTACAACTCTAATCTTGCAGGATTTTCTTCAGCAATTAATTTATTTAAAGAAATAAGAACGAAAAAAGTAATTATAACTCCTGGTATAGTAGATGGAGGGACAAAAGAAAAAGAAATTAATGAAGAAATCGCCCTAAAACTAATTAGTCAGTTTGATGATATATATCTTATTAGAAACAAAGTCATTGTTTATTATGTTAAGGTATTTAATGAACACCATCAAAAATATAAGATTTTTAATAGTTTTAATGATGCATTTCAAACATTTAAAAATAATTATAATGAAGAAGTTAGTCTTTTAATTGAAAATGATTTACCAGACAACTTCTTAGAAAGGTAGAGAAATGAAAAGTACAAAATTAAATGTAGGTATAATAATTGGAGGTAGAAGTGTCGAACATGACATTTCAATATTATCAGGATTACAAGTATATCATGCTATTGATAAGGATAAATATAATGTAACGATTTTTTATATTAATCATGATCAAGAATGGCTAGTAGGAAATGAGCTAAATGATATCAATACATATATATCAGGTAATTTTTCTAAATGTAATACAGTAACCCTATTTGGTGAAAACAACAATGTATATTACAAAGGAGTATTTTCGCGACCTAAAGCTACACCAATAGATGTTTTTATTCCAGTTGTCCATGGTGAAGGGGTAGAGGATGGAACAATAAGTGGATTCCTTGAAACGCTAGGAGGAGTACATACAAATGCATCAGTATCCGCCTCTGCAATTCTTCAAGATAAAATATATACAAAAGAACTGTTATCATTAACGGATATAAAAATATTACCATTTGTTAAAATGAGTATAGATGATGATTTTACCCTTAAATGTAATGAAATTGAAACTAGATTAGATTATCCTGTTATTGTTAAGCCTTCATGTTTGGGTTCAAGTATAGGTATTATGTGTGCTGATAACAAAGATGAACTACGAAAAGGAATTGAAGAAGCTTTTAAATATGATGAACAGATTATTGTTGAAAAGAAATTGACTAAATATAAAGAATATAATCTTGCTATTCTTAAAGACATTAATCGCATCATACCTTCTTTAGTTGAAGAAGTAAAACCAACAAATGATATTTTATCGTTTAAAGATAAATATGAAAATATGGATAAAATGAGTGATGTATCAAATCGCATTATCCCCGCAATTCTACCTCCTGAATTAGAAAAATTGATTAAAACAGTTGGTATTAAGGCATATCAATTATTCAGATTAAGCGGAGTTGTGAGAATTGATTTCTTATATGATGAGCAAACAAACTTACTATATTTAAATGAAATTAATACAATTCCTGGTTCACTAGCATTTTATTTATTTGATAAACTAGATATAAGTTTTACTCAACTAATTGATATCTTAATTAAAAACGCGATTGTGACAAAAAATCAACAAATGAGATATATTAAATCCTTTAAATCAAGTGTATTATCACAAAAGGGAACTAAACTTACAAAATAGGAAACACATGTTTCCTATTTTAATTTATATTTATTTAAATTAATTAGTTTCTTTACAAAAGTTTAACTTTATAGTATAATATCTAATAAAGGATTTAAGTACTATGAAAAACATTTTGAAAGAAGTTAAAGAAGAATTAAAGAATTATAAAGTAGTAGTCGCGTGTTCAACCGGAGTTGACTCTATGACATTATTAACGCTTGTTATGCAAGTGTGTAAACATGATAATATTGTTGTTGCCCACGTAAATCATAAAAAACGACTACAATCAGATCAAGAAGAAATATATATTAAAACATTTTGTGAAGAAAATAATTTAAAGTATTATATTAAGCATTTAGATCATATAGATACTGGTAATTTTCAATCACTTGCCCGCGAAAAAAGATATGAGTTTTTTGATGAAGTTGTAAAATCAGAAAATGCCAAATACTTGTTACTTGCACATCATGCGGATGACAATATAGAAACGATATTAATGCGTTTATTAAAATCATCATCACTTAAAGGTTATGCAGGAATTGAGAAAAAAACATATTATCACAATTATTATATTTATCGTCCATTTCTAGATATTCCCAAGTTAAGAATTCAAGAATATGCAAATAATACTAATATTAAGTATTATGAAGATGATTCTAATCAAACTTTAGATTATACTAGAAATCGAATTAGACATTTAATTGTACCTATTTTATTGGAAGAAAACCCCAATTTATATGAAGCAGTATCATACTATAGTAAAACACTTCTTTCAGCAAACAATATAATTGAAAACAATGAAATTTCCTTTATAGAAAATAAAATAGTCACAAATAATATTAATGGTGAGATAAGTCATACCATTAATATAGATGATTTATTATCCCTAGATGACTTTATGCAAAAGCAAATTCTATTTAGACTACTTCGAAAATATAATTTATCGCATAAATGTATTGAGGAAATTATAAAAAAAATTAAATCGCAGAAAAGTAGTATTGTAAGTGAAATAACACCAAAACTTGCACTAATAAAAGAACATAAAAGAATTATTTTTACTGAGGCATCGATCAAACCATTAAATTTTAACATTACGATAAACGGTGAAGGTATATATGATTTACCTAATGGTAGAAAAATTGAAATTAGTAAAAATA
Source organism: Bacilli bacterium (assembly GCA_051872775.1). Classification (GTDB taxonomy): domain Bacteria; phylum Bacillota_I; class Bacilli_A; order ML615J-28; family CAG-313; genus UMGS75. Next base: position 56,770 of record JBJEEE010000088.1, on the reverse strand, counting down.
ATTGTAATTTTTTTACAACTAATGATGTTTTATGTTATAATATACAAGATCTTCCAATTATAATTCGTACAAGAGTTGTAAAAGATAAAATTAAAAACACATTAGTCAGTGATTATCTAACAAAACTTAAATTACCATATATGATTAAAAAAGATATTTTACTACTATGTGATTGTAAAAACAATGTAATAGCCGTATTAGGACATAAAGGAGGGAAAAAATGGCAAATGTAAAAAATCCAAAAAAGTTTGGATGGGGGAGTTTATTTTTATTACTAGTTGTCGTTGGTGTAATTGTCGCTGCTATATTTGCGGTAACAAATCGAATTAATGCACCACTCGAACTAAGTGCTGATGATTTTTTAAATCAAATTCGTGTTGTAGGTGATGATCCTACTACTACGGGTGTAGTTGAGGATTATTATTTAAAACCAAATATTCCATTTAAAACAATTAATTCCAGTTCAACTGGCGGAGATAATGCCGGATATTATGAAGTAAGTGGTACATTTAAAGAGGCACAAAACGGATATAGAAAGTTTCATACGAGACTATATCGTACTCAATATGAAGAATTACTTGAATGTAGCAAGTTAGCAAGTGCTCTTGAAGATAATGATGCAAGATATTTTGCGATTGAGCAAGCTACCGTTAATTCATCATTTGATTTCGTAAGTTTATTAGGAATTATTGTTCCAATCTTATTATGTGTTGGATTATTTGTAATTGTAATTAAAAGTTCTAAAAATTCAAACAATCAAGCCTTTGATTTTGGTAAAAGCAGAGCACGCTTAAGCCGAAAATCAGGAACAACATTTAAGGATGTTGCCGGCTTAGAAGAAGAAAAAGAAGAACTAGTTGAAGTAGTAGACTTCTTAAAGAATCCAAAGAAGTACTTTGATATGGGGGCACGTATCCCTAAAGGTATTTTACTTGTAGGTAATCCAGGTACTGGTAAAACATTACTTGCAAGAGCGGTTGCAGGAGAAGCTAACGTACCTTTCTTTACAATTTCAGGTTCTGATTTTGTTGAAATGTTTGTTGGTGTAGGTGCAAGCCGTGTTCGTGATATGTTTAAAACAGCAAAACAAAATTCACCATGTATCATCTTTATTGATGAAATTGATGCAGTAGGACGTCAACGTGGTACTGGTCTTGGTGGTGGCCATGATGAAAGAGAACAAACATTAAACCAATTATTAGTTGAAATGGATGGTTTTGGAACTAATACTGGAATTATTGTTATGGCCGCAACAAACCGTGCAGATATTCTTGACCCTGCACTACTACGTCCTGGAAGATTTGACCGTCAAATTCATATTTCATTACCAGATGTAAGAGCAAGAGAAGCAATATTAAAAGTACATTCTCGTAACAAGAGATTATCACCAAGAGTAAACTTAGCTGATATTGCAAGACGTACTCCTGGATTTAGTGGCGCTGATCTTGAAAACTTAATGAATGAAGCTGCACTTCTTGCCGCAAGAGAAAATTGTCGTGAGATTAAGATTTATCATGTTGATGAAGCAATCGACAGAGTAATGATGGGTCCTGCTAAGAAATCGAAGAAGTATACAGATACTGAAAAAGCATTGGTTGCATATCATGAATCAGGTCATGCGGTTATAGGTATTAGATTAAAGCATGCTTCTGTAGTTCAAAAGATTACAATTGTTCCACGTGGAGATGCAGGTGGTTATAACCTAATGACTCCAGAAGAAGAAACTTTCTTACAAACAAAGCAATCTCTAACAGCGCAAATAACAAGTTTATTAGCTGGTCGTATTGCTGAACAAATGGTATTTAATCAAATGACAACAGGTGCTTATGATGACTTTAGAAAAGCTACCGCAATCGCACGTGCCATGGTTACAGAGTATGGTATGAGTAGTCTTGGCCCAGTACAATATGAAAGAAACTCTGGACAAGTATTCCTAGGTCGTGACTATATGTCTGATAAGAATTTCTCTGATCAAGTTGCCTTAGAAATCGATAATGAAGTAAGAAAAATTATTGATGAATGTTACAAACAAGGCGAAGAAATTCTTAGAGAAAATCGTAATTTATTAGATTTACTTGCTAAACATTTAGTTGAAGTAGAAACTTTAACTAAAGAGGATATTGATGAACTAGTAAATACGGGAAGATTAAATTGGTGGGAAAAGAAGAAACAAAAGATGGCTGAAGCCGCAGCTGCCTCAGAAAATCCACAACCAACTGAAGAATCTAAACCAACTGAAGAATCTAAACCAACTAGTACCTCAGATCAAGAAGATAATAATAATAGTACTAATTAGGATTTAGAAAGTGAAAATAGATAATGCGTTTAGATAAATATTTAAAAGTATCACGTCTAATTAAACGTCGAACCCTTGCAAAAGAAGCAAGTGAAGCAGAAAGAGTATATGTTAATGATACTCCTGCTAAACCATCTAAAGAAGTAAAAATTGGTGATATTATCAAAATCAGATATGGAAGAAAAATAATAGAAGTTAAAGTTACATCACTTATTGAATCAACTAAAAAAACAGATGCAGCTTTAATGTATGAACTAATATCTGAAACTATCGCAAACTAAAAGAGTTAGGTTCATTCGAATCTAACTTTTAATTATACAAGGAGTTATTTATGCAAATAATATTAGCCTCGCAATCACCTAGACGACACGAATTACTTGAATTAGTGAAAATACCTCATAAAGTAGTACCTTCAAACAGCAAAGAAATACATAAAGAATCAAGTAATCCTGAAGATATAGTAGTAGATATTTCCCTACAAAAAGCAAGAGAAGTAGCTCAACGATTTCCTAATGATTTAATTATTGGAGCAGATACTATAGTTGTAATCAACAATGAAATTTTAGGAAAACCACATAATGAAATGGAAGCAAGAACAATGTTATACAAGTTATCAGGTAATACTCACTATGTTTTAACAGGTGTTACAGTTATTTATAAAGATACTATCAAGCAATTTGTGGAAAAATCTGAAGTTACTTTTTGCAAGATGACTGAAGAAGAAATTACTGACTATATTCATAATGAAAATGTTTATGATAAAGCTGGAAGTTATGCTATTCAAGGCATGTGCTCAAAGTATATTGAAAGTATTAAAGGTGACTATTATAATATTATGGGTTTACCTGTTTGTAAACTTTATCATATGCTAAAAGAAATTATGAATAAATAAAAAGACACATTAGTAATAAGTTTATGTAACTAATTACTAATGTGTTTTTTTTTATTTAATATAAGCAAGAATAAGTTTAAAAGTATTTTCTAAACCTTTAAGGTGAGTTCTTTCCATTCCGTGTGATGCCGCAATACCAGCCCCTATCAAAGCAGCTTTAATATCATTGCCACCTCTAAGTGCGCTAGAAGCATCAGATCCATAAAAAGGATATATATCAACAGCATAATTTAAGTCGTTTTCTTTCGCAAGTTTAATTAAATTATTAACCATTTCATAATCATAAGGACCACTTGAATCTTTAGCACAAATTGAGACCATCTCTTCAGTACAACTTAAATCACTACCAATACAACCCATATCAATAGCAAGTAACTCATCAACATTAGGAATTGAACTTGCACCATGACCGACTTCTTCATAAGTAGAAAAGATAATCTCTAGATTGCATCTTGGCGTTAAATTATTTTCTTTTAAATATCTTAGAACTTCAAGAAGAATAAAAACACTTGCTAAATCATCAAGAAATCTTGTTTTAATATAACCAGATTCAGTTATTTCAAATTTAGGATCAACACTGATAAAATCACCATTAGTAATGCCCAACTTGATTGTATCATTTTTAGAATAAACAACTTCATCAAGTCTAATGTACATTGTATCTGCTGAACGTACCTTGCTTGTTGCATCACTATATACATGACTACTTGGACTAGTTGATAGGACTGTACCTGAATATACTAAGTTATCACGTGTATGTATTTTTACATACTCACCATCATAAGTGGGTAATATTGGACCTCCAAGTGGAGTAAAGCACAAATGACCGTCACTTCTGATGGAACGAACCATCAATCCCAACGTATCGACATGAGCACTTAAACCAACAGTATAATCACAACTACCTTTAACATGGACAATTAAATTTCCTTTCTTATTAAGTGATGTATCATAACCTAAGTTTTTACAATACTCATCAAGGAACATAATTTTATTTTTGGTATATCCGGTTGGACTCGGTATAGTCATTATTTTTCTCATCAAATCTAAATTAAGATATGTCTTCATGCTTTTCTAATTCCTTTCTTTTGAATTTTTCTTTTGCAATTAAAGCAAGTTTTTCTAAATCATCTTTGGTAAAATAGTAATGATTACCACAAAAATGACATACAGTATCTGCACAGCCATCTTCTTTAATCATAGCTTCGATTTCCTCATAGCCAAGAGAAATAATTCCTTTTTCAAATCTTTCTTTACTACAATTGCATTTGAATGAAATAGGTACAGTCTCAATTATTTCTGCATCTTCTTCAATATTTTTTACAATTTCCTCAGGAGTTAAACCAGAATTAAGCATTTCTGTCATAGTAGGCAAAACTTTAAGTTTATTTTCAAGTTTAGTTATAACTTCCTCAGGAGTATTAGGCATTAATTGAATAATGAATCCCCCACAACTTGTGGCTACACTTTCCGTGTTAACTAAAACACCAACGCCAACAGCCGATGGGATTTGCTCACTAACCATAAAATAATAAGCAAAGTCTTCGCCAATCTCACCACTTATGATAGGAGTTGATCCAACAAATGGTTCTTTTAATTTTAAATCTTTAATGACACTTATGAAACCACGATCACCAATAGTAGCCTTACAATTAAGTCTACCATCATTATATTCAAAATGACAATGAGGATTATCACAATAACCACGGATATTTCCATGTGCATCCGCATCCACAATAATCTTTCCTATTGGTCCATTACCTTCGACCCGTAAAGTAAGTGTTTCTTCTAACTTCAACATCGACCCCATCATTGCACCCATAGAAAGGACACGGCCAACCGCATCTAATGGACTAGGGTAATACTCAAATCGATCACCGATTTCATTAAGGGCATTAGCACAACTTACACAATATATTCTTACATGCTCATCATATGCAAGAGCTTTTACTAAATAATCTTTCATAATATCTCTCCTATAAATTTAGTATATCACATTTGTAATTGAAACACTTGTAAAAAGCAAAATAAAATGATAAAATTAAACAAATGAAAGGAAGATTGAATTATGAATATTTATGATGACTATATAAGTTATTTAGATGAGAGCATGGAAATCCTTGATGCCTTAAGAATTAGTAAATCCCCTATTTTAGTAGTTATTAATGATGTACTTAAAGTAACCGATTATGTATATAAACTATATTCAACTAATAGCAAAATCGATGAAGACTTAGAAGAAGTGTTTAGTCTAGGGTTTGGATATCTATCAAATGTAATCTCAGATATTAAGACCTATTATGAAGATTGCTTTGATAAAAATATAGACGAACTTAATAAGTGTAGTTCTTTAATTATTAATATGATTATGTTAGATGATTTCAAATCTTTTTTAGATGTTAACGATTATTTAACTGATGAGACAAAAGATAAAATTGAAACCTTAATGGAAAGAGTTGATCGTTTAATTGCAAATAAGAAGAGTAGTCAAACTGATATTCTTGAAGAAGTAGAAATACTTATCGATGAAAACACTCCAAGAAATACTACATTTAATCCTGTCTATACTGTTTTTGCATTAATGGTTGAAGAATTATCACTTACAAATGACATTGATTTATAAGCATATTTTGTGACATCCCTTGATAAAAGTGATATAATGAATTAGCACTCAGAGTAATAGAGTGCTAAAAGGAGATATGATATTATGGGAAAAACAAAACAATTTAAAACAGAATCAAAGAGATTACTTGATTTAATGATAAATTCTATTTATACAAACCAAGAAATCTTCTTACGAGAATTATTATCAAATGCATCAGATGCCATCGATAAATATCATTATTTGTCGTTATCAGATGAATCACTTCCAATCAGAAATGATTATGAAATTCATATAGACATTGATAAAGAAAAAAGAGCCTTAACCATTACTGATAACGGAATTGGTATGACATATGAAGAAGTAAATGATAATCTTGGAACAATAGCTAAATCTGGAACATTAGCATTCGCCAAAAAACTTGAAGAAGCAAAAAATGAAGGAACGGAATCACCAGAAACCATTGGTCAATTTGGTGTTGGATTCTATTCATCATTTATGGTTGCCAAAAAAGTTGTCGTCTTAACTAAATCCCCATATAGTGAAAAAGGATATCTTTTCTCTTCAACCGGTAAAGATACTTATGAGATAGATGAATGTGATAAACAAACTGACGGAACATCTATTACACTATATTTGAAGGAAAACACAAAGACAGAAGATGGAAAAGTCGAAAACGATTATGACCGATATCTTGATGAATATACAATTAAGTATCTTGTCAAAAAGTATTCAGACTATATTCGCTACCCAATTACAATGTATATGACCAAAGAAGAACCTAAACATGACGAAGAAGGAAATGTAATTGAAGATGAATATGAGGAAGTTACTTCACTTGAAACTCTAAATTCAATGATTCCTCTTTGGCGTAAGAACAAAAATGAAGTAACAGACGATGAACTTAATGATTTTTACATGCAAAAGTTCTATGATTACGAAAAACCTATGCTTCATCTTATGTTTAATGTAGAAGGAAATATTAACTATACTTCACTACTATTTATTCCTAATGTTCCTCCTCGTAATCTTCACTCTGTTGATTATGAAAAAGGATTACAACTCTATTCTAAAGGCGTGTTCATTATGGATAAATGTAAAGAACTAATACCTGATTATTTACGTTTTGTAAAAGGTATTGTCGATTCATCAGACTTATCGCTTAATATTAGTCGTGAAATGTTACAACAAAATAAAGTATTAAAACTTATGCAGATTAATATTGAAAAGAAAATAATCAATAAACTTTCAAGTCTTCAAAAAGATGATTTTGATAAGTATGTTGAATTCTTTAAAAACTATGGTATTAATCTAAAGTTTGGTGCTTATGAAAACTATGGCTCTAAAAAAGAACTATTACAAGACTTATTGATTTATCAATCTGTTAATAGTGAAAAGATGATAACTTTCAAAGAATATGTTGAAAATATGAAAGAAGGTCAAAAAGATATCTATTATACTAGTGCTAAATCAAAAGATGAAGTTCTTGCAATGCCACAAATGGATCAACTTAAAAAGCATGGCTATGATGTTTTAATATTAACAGATGATGTAGATGAATTCTTGTTAAAAATGTTTAATAAATATGGTGAACATGAATTTAAATCTATTAATCAAGCAAGTTTAGATGAAATCGCAACCGAAGAGGAAAAAGCAAAACAAGAAGAAGTAAAGAAAAATAGCCAAGGCTTACTAGATGCTTTAAAAGAAGCTTTAAAAGATGAAGTTAAAGATGTTGTAATATCAACACGTTTAATTGATTCTCCAGTATGCTTAGTTTCAGGAGATGGTATATCATTTGAAATGGAAAAAGTAATCGAAGCAATGCCAACCCAAGATAAAGTACGAGCTGATCGTATCTTAGAGATTAATCCTAATCATGAATTATTTAATTCTTTAGAAGAAATCTATAAGAACAATCCAGAAGATATAAAAGACTATGCTTTCTTACTTTATAATCAAGCATTATTAATTGAGGGATTTAAACCAACCAATAGTGTTGAGTTCTCTAACTTAATGTGTAAATTAATGATAAAGAGTAGTAAGTAATAAAAAAAGAGATTGAATTAGTCATAATTCAATCTCTTATTATTTATAATTTTTTCACATAAAATAGGTTATTAACATTTTTTGTAAAGATTAACTTTTACAATAATTATTGTCTTCCACGCATATGAGGGAATAAAATGACATCACGAATATTGTCGGTATTAGTTAAAAGCATAACTAAACGGTCAACCCCAATGCCAATTCCTCCTGTTGGTGGCATACCATACTCAAGCGCTTCTACAAAGTCTACATCCATTTCATTTGCTTCGTCATTACCTAGTTCTTTTTCTTTAAGTTGATTTTCAAATCTTTGACGTTGATCAATAGGATCATTTAGTTCAGTAAAAGCATTTCCGTATTCTTTACCATTAATGAACAATTCAAATCGATCAGTAAAACGTGGATCAGATGTATTCTTTTTCGCAAGTGGACTGATTTCAATTGGATGCCCATACACAAAGGTTGGTTGTACAATTGTTTCCTCAACGTATTTTTCAAAGAATAAATTAACAATGTGTCCATAAGACATTTGATGCTTAGGAACTTCAATACCATGTTCTTTAGCTATGCGTAAACATTCATCTAAATCAGTTATTTGGAAGAAGTCAATACCTGTTTGTTCTTTAATTCCATCAACCATATGAAGACGTCTAAATGGGGCTTTAAGGGAAATCTCTTTATCACGATAGGTTATTTCGGTAGTTCCACATACTTCAAGTGCAAGTGTGCTAAATAATTCTTCCGCAAGCTTCATCATATCAGACATATCACCAAAAGACATATAAGCTTCAACAGTGGTAAATTCAGGATTATGAGTTGCATCCATACCTTCGTTTCTAAATAATCTGCCAATCTCGTATACACGATCCATTCCGCCCACAATCAATCGTTTCAAATAAAGTTCAGTCGCAATGCGTAGATAGAAATCCATATCAAGAGTATTATGATGTGTAACAAATGGTCTTGCGGCAGCACCACCTAAAATAGGGTTAAGAACGGGAGTTTCTACTTCTACAAAACCATGACTATCTAAATACTTTTGAATACCTCTAATAATTTTTGGTCTTGCAAAAGCAATTTTTCTAGCATCTTCACTCATAATTAAGTCAACATAACGACGACGTCTTGCTTCTTCACGATCTTGTAACCCGTGGAATTTTTCTGGTAATGGACGAAGTGCTTTAGATAAATGAGTATACTTAACGGCTTTAACACTTAATTCACCAGTTTGGGTACGCATTACTTCGCCTTCGATACCAACAATATCACCTATATCAGAAGCTTTAAAAATATCATATGCTTCTTCACCAAGTACATCGTATCTTAAGTATATTTGAATTTGCCCATCGCGATCTTGTAAATGCATAAAACTGATTTTTCCGTTACGACGTTTAGTCATAATACGTCCAGCAATTTTGACATTAACATTTAATTCTTCAAGTTCTTCTTTAGTTTTGTCACCATAAAGGGCACGAATTTCACTAGTTAAAGCAGTTCTTTCAAAACGGCTTCCAAAAGGATCAATCCCTTTATTTCGTAATTCTTCCATTTTATTACGGCGAACAATCTCTTGTTCAGTTAAATTTTGATCCATAAAATAGACCTCCTTTAATAATTATATCACTTGTTTATTTTAACATAAATTTACATAAAAACATAGTCATATGCAAAATATTTTCACATATAATTAATCAAGGAGTGATAAATATGAATCAAGAAATCAAGATAGGTACAACTAATCAAGAAATAATAATTAAAAATCGGAAGGAACTAGAGATTAAAGGTATCAATAAAATTGAAAGTTTAAATGAATATGAATTTGTAATTGATACAAATTTAGGTATATTAATTGTAAAAGGAGATGAATTAGAAATGAAACATCTAGACATTGAAAAAGGAAACCTTTGGATAGTCGGTCATATCGATTCATTAATTTATAAAGATAGCACTACAAAAAAAGAGAAAAAACAAGGATTCTTAACTAAACTATTCAAATGATTCATACATTAAGAGAAGAAATAAATGTTTTAGTATATTTAGTATTCTATGGTATTTTTATAATATCAACATATGATTGTGTTCTTTACTTTTCTAATCATTTCATTAACAAAAAAAGCATAAGAATCATTATTGAAATTATATTTTGTATAATACAAATATTGATAGCATATATATTTAGCTATAATTTGGCATATGGTTATATACCTATATATTTTATTTTACTTGTAATTGTAGGTATATGCATATATATAATGTTTTTAAAAAAAAGTATGTACAAACTTTTAGAATATCTTAGCAGTAAGATAAAAAAACATAAAAGAATAATTAAGGTAGGATTATTAAATCTTATATATAATTTACAACTTATAAAAGTTATCAAAAATACAATTATTAAAATAAATAAAGAAGCAAACTTAATCCAAAAAAGTTGTTCTATAATATCAAAATAAATAAAGATTTATAAACTAAATTATAGTTAATAAATCTTTTTTTATTTCAATAAGCAAACTATTTTACAAAGTAATAAAAATATAGTATAATATTATGGCAGTTGGGGAGGTAGCGAAGTGGCTAAACGCGGTGGACTGTAAATCCACTCTCTCCGAGTTCGATGGTTCGAATCCGTCCCTCCCCACCATTTTTATAGGGCTATAGCCAAGCGGTAAGGCAACGGACTTTGACTCCGTCATTTCGATAGTTCGAATCTATCTAGCCCTACCATCTAAAGTAATTAGTTATTTTCAAAATCATCATAGGATTCTATGATATTTAGTGGAAATAGCTCTTTTTTTTACATTAAAATTTAAATAATCAATTAATACTATATAAAGATTTTTGCAAAATAATAAAAAATATGATAGAATATAGATAACTTACCGAACAAAAAAGGAGAATAGATATGGAAAATATTCTTGAAATTACTAACCTTACAAAGTATTATGGAAAAGTATTAGGTGTTCAAGATTTAAATCTTAATCTTACAAAAGGGGAAGTTTTCGGTTTCATTGGTCCTAATGGTGCCGGCAAATCAACAACGATACGTTCTATTTTAGGTATTATCAATAAAACGGAAGGTAAAGTGCTATTTAATGGAAATGAACTTGTAAAAGATGATATTGAAATGAAGAAATTAATCGGTTATTTACCGAGTGAAATTAATTTATATGATGATTTTACAGTTAAAGAAATGCTTGACTTCCATGAAAAAATGTTTAATAAGAATTTAAAAGAAAGACGCCAGAAGTTAGTTCACCGTTTAAAATTAGATGAGTCCAAAAGAATAGAAGACTTATCTCTTGGTAATCTTAAAAAATTAGGAATTGTGCTTGCTTTCATGCACGAACCTGAATTAATAATACTAGATGAACCAACAAGTGGACTAGATCCCATCATTCAACAAGAATTTTATCAAATATTAGAAGAAGAAAAACAAAAAGGAACAACAATTTTATATTCTTCCCATATCTTAAGTGAAGTATCGAAAATATGTGATAGGGTAGGAATCATCAAAAACGGTCATTTGTTAAAGGTTGAACCAGTAAGTGAGATCATTGAAAAAAGTTTATCGTTTGTTACCATAACTTCAAAAGAAGTAAAAGCAATAATTGATGAATTACATATAGATGTTATCACTAAAACCGCTGATACCGTCACATTCAAAAACACCATAAATGCCAATGAATTACTTAAAACATTAACAAAATATAATATTGAGAAGATATATATTGAACCAGCCACCTTAGAAGATATTTTCTTACATTATTATGAATAGGAGAAACCCATGATTAAGAGAGAATTAAAAGTAAACTTTAAAGGTTTTTGTGTATGGGCAGCCGTTTCTATCATTTTATTTTTAGTAGTTTTCTTGATTTATCCTTCTATTATGAGTGGAACTGAAGCAGACAAAATTAATGAACTAATGAAATTATTTCCTGAAGAAATTTTAAAGGCCTTTAATATGGATATTTCATCAATAGATAGTGCTTATGGTTGGTTAAAATCTGAAGGATTTGTCTTTGTTTTGTTGATAGTTGGTTGTTATAGTGGATTGCTAGGTGGTAGCATTTTATTAAAAGAAGAAAATGATAAAACGATTGAATATTTAAGTACACTCCCAATTACAAGAAATAAAATAGTCATTAGTAAATGTATTGTTGGATTGATTTATATTGTTGGATTGACTTTAGTTATCGGTGTATTCAATTTGATTGGTTTATTAGTAAGTTGTGAGTTTGATATTATACAATATCTATTATTGAGTTTAACTCCGCTATTTCCATCTATTGTAATATTCTTTTTATGTATGCTTCTGTCAACACTAACTCATAAATTAAGAAAGATGCAAGGAGTAAGTCTTGCGGTGGTGTTGGGTAGTTATGTCTTAAATACTCTATCTAGTCTATCTGATAATGTTGAGTTTATCAAATATTTTTCTGTATTCACGCTTGCGGATACAAGAAATGTAATCATGAATGTATCAATTAATCCTATAATGATTATAATCAGTCTTGTTATTACTGTTTTATTGTTTTTCGTGATAATGCTTAGATATAACAAAAAAGAATTAATTTAAGATAAGTATAAATCTTTCTAATTTACAATTTAAATAAAAATAAGTATAATAAAAATATATAATTTATCTAAATTATATATTTTTTAATTTTAATTAAGTTTAAAATATATAATAACAATTGAGGTGATACAATGCGAATATTACTTGTGGAAGATGAATTAAGTTTATCAAAAACAAAAATATTTTATTACAGACGCAAGTCATGAAATTAAAACTCCACTATCAGTTATCAAGTCTACCTGTGAAGTAATAGAGATGGAATCTGGACAAAATGAATGGGCTGAAATAATCGAAAAGCAAGTATTGCGTTTATCACAACTTACGGAGTGTATTGTTTTTTATCAAAGATGGAAGAAGACAATCTAACGTGTCAAAAAGATGAGCTCTCATTATCAGAAAGTATTAAGGAAGTATCACACGCATTTAAATGATAGCTAAAACAACACATAAAGAGTTTACCCTTGATATCGAAGATCAGATAACAATGATAGTAGACGAAACTTTAATCGGCCAGTTGGTACTTCTACAAATACCGGACCTGGAGGATCTCGACCAGGTCGCCCATAATAGAAAAGCGTATATCACAAGATATGCGCTTTATCTTTTAAAAATTATTGTAATATAATTGATATATAATAAACAAGTGGATGCATATAGCAATTGTTTATTTTTTTAATGTATTACATTTTATATATTTATTAAAATATGGTATAATAAGAAATAAAGGAAGTGATTGTGTTGTCAACTTTAAAAGAGTTTCTATATGAACTTTCAGAAGAACTCCGTTTCTTACCAGCTAAGCAAGTTAATGAAATTCTCAAACATTATCGTGATAAAGTTAATGTTGAAGTTGACTACGGCGCTGATGAAGAAAAAGTAATTTCCGAGATGAAATCTCCTAAGGAAATAGCTAAGGGTATATATGAAATGCATGGTATAGATTATCTAGCTAAGCGTAAGCAGATATCTAAATTAAAAAATATTTTTAATATTATTATTTTTTCTTTCGCAATCCTTGCAAGCACATTAATATTTGTTGTTGGTAGTGCTTTTATTATTACTATCATCGTAAATATGTTTACTTTGCTTGGTGGTGTCTTTAAGTTTTCAAATACTTTAGATGTAGTTATTAGTTTTATTTTTGTCTTATATTATATTTTGATTGTTCTAAGTCTATATATATACATTATCGATTTATTCTTGATAGTAATTAATTCATTAATAGCTAAAATCTTAAATTCTATAGAAAAGACAAGAGGAAAAGACCATAAGTTTTTGCATTTCACCATTAATGGATGTTTAAATAAAATATCTAAAAGGAAAAATATTTTATTTAAAGTTCTTGTGGGTATGCTCTGTGTTTTCTTGATTTTTGGTATTACAAGTTATGCTACTAAAGGTAGAGTTTATCGTTCCGTCAATGATATCAATAGCAATAAAGATGTTTATATTGTAGACCAATCATTCAATAATATTACTATAAACGGAAATAATGCTTACGTTATTTTAATGACTAATGATAGTTTAACTACACCACAAATTGAATTTGAATACGAGTTTTTAAACCTAGATTATAACGTTTTAGATAATAAACTAACAATCAATATTGAAAAAGATAAAACATATGATTTTATAGGTTTATTAAAATCTCCACGTGCGGTGATTCGTGTAATGCTACCGTCTACTTTTGAAATAAGTGATACATTAATTGATGTTAATTATGGAAAAATCGTCTTAGACAAGTTTTCATCTAATGGACATACGGAAATTAAAACAATTAACGCTTCCATTAGTTTAAATGAAAATAAACTATATGGCGATGTAAGTATTAATAGCGATTCAAGTTCAATTATATCAAAAGGAAATCAGATAAATAGTTTAGAATTAAATCACCAATCTGGCATTCTTGTTATGTCGGAAGATAATATAAATAAGTTCGTCCATCAAAATGGTTCAAGTAACGTTAAGCTTGTAGATGAAAAAATTGCAGATTATACATTCGCCAATAATTCAGGTACGATATATCTAGAAAGAATTACGGGTAATACACTTAATTATCAAACTTCAACATCACTAAATGAAGTTTATGATTTGACGTTTGATAAAGGTGTTTTTAAAGTCCAAAATACAGCGTCATTTAAGATTACCAGAAGTATATTTAATGATTCGGTAGAAATCGAGTCTTCGGGGTCGTCACATCAGACTATCTCATATATGTCAAGTCCTCAAATCTCTTTGATTGGAAAAAGTGGTCAAATCATTTGTGAATATATAAATAAAGTGTATAGTGATGATCAAATAAATAAATTTGATGAAACATATCAACAATATATAATACATTATAATGATTTAGTAAATACAAGAACTTATGACACTAATCTTAAAATTAATTCTAATTCATGTAATGTATCATTAAATGGCATTGATGCGAAAACGTTAGATTTTACAATCAATAAAGCTTCAACGGCTATAGTTGATATTAATATTAGGGAAAGCACCATTAATGCTAATGATACCGGTGTAGAGATGACTAATTATTATGGCCAAGTGTTGAACTTAAACTTAAGGAGTACAGAATATAATGTTCATACCAATGTTGAATATTACAATGATCATACTTCAGATATAGTTGTTAATCTAACGAAAGATGGAATGTCAGAAATTATCTATAGTGAATTTATCGAAGTTAGATATGAAAGTGGTCAATGATGAAAAATACAATGAAATTAATCGGATGGATTCTACTCACAATATTAGGCTTCTTATTATATGTATGTTTATACTTTTTAGTTGTATATGTTAATAAGTATCCTTTTTTCAAACACTTAATTGTAGTAATTGGCTATATTAGTATAATTATTTTCCCACTTGGATTTTATAATTTGATTAAGCAAATAAGACAAATAATGCATAATAAACAATAATTTATATAATTGTAAAAAATTGTTAATGAATTTAATAAATTTTATTGAACTAATCTCTTGATTTTTTTGATTATTTTTGTAATAATAAGTATAGGTAAAAAATAGAGTTGAATAGAATTAATACAATTGTAAAGGAGTAAAAAATATGAATAAAAAAACAGTAAAAAGTTTGATTGCATGGGGAGTTATCATATTAATAATTGCGGTAGCAGTAATTTTGTTAGTTACAGTTGTTAATAAAAAAACAGTTATACCTACATTTCAAACAGATGCAACGGGAAAAACTTTATTAGTTTATAATGGTACTGATAAAGAAGTTGTAATACCAAAAGAAATAACCTTAATTGGTAATGGTGCCTTTGAAAACAATTCAACTATTACTAAAGTATCATTTGAGAGTGGTAGTAAAATTAAAAATATTGCCCGTTATTCATTTAAATCTTGTGTTAATCTAAAGGAAGTTAAACTTCCTAATACATTAGAAAAAATAAGTTATGGTGCTTTTGAAGATTGCATGAGATTAGAAAAAGTAGTGATTCCTTCATCAGTAAAGACCATTGAAGATAATGCTTTTTCGGGTTGTTCTTCACTTGAAGAAATCGATTTAAAAGAAGGTATTGAAACAATCGGCAATAAAGCTTTTGCGGATACAGCTATAAGCACACTTTATTTCCCATCAAGTATCCAATCATTTGGTGAAGGTGTATTTACTGGTTGTGATCAATTAGATGAATTAGAAATAGCAACTAATTCGACATTATTTAGTTGCGACAATGGTGTTCTTTACTTAAATAATGAAGATGGAACAAAAGAAATCATCGTTGTATTAAAAACTTATATTTCAGATTTCACTGTAGATTCAAGTGTTAGCAAAATTCATAGTAGTGCTTTCTTTGCTGCAGATAGTATAGAAAACCTTGTAATTCCAAATACTGTAAAAGAAATTGGCTTAAATGCTTTTATTGGATGTACTAGTTTAAAATCAATTTCCGTTCCGTTTGTAGGTACTTCAATGAATAGTAATACAGTGTTTATGAGTGTATTTGGAACTATTCCTGAAACACTAACAAGAATAGAAATAACTGGTGGAGAAAAGATAGTTGAAAAAGCTTTTAAAGATTTAGAGTTTGTAACTACAATTACACTTCCTTCATCAATAAATAATATTGGAAATGATGCTTTCTCAGGTTGTGCAAAACTTGCTACGATTAATAATATTCCTACTAATTTAACTAAGATTTCACAAAATGCTTTTGCAGGATGTAGTTCATTAACAGATAGCATAGTTTCTCAATTATTATCACCATCTGTTGAAATTATTGAAGGCTCAGCTTTTGCAAGATGCACAAGCCTTGCCAATATAGTTGTTCCAACTACTGTAAAGAGTATCGGTGCTGGTGCCTTTGAAGGATGCAGTGGACTTAAGAGTATAAGTTTACCATTTATCGGTACTGGTTTTACAGTTGATAAAGGAACAGGCGAACTAGTAAAAGACCAACAAGGTGAATATGTATTTAATAAAACTACTTTATTTGGATATATCTTTGGTTCTACAAATTCAAGCAATAATAGTAACAATGTACCAAGAAGCTTAACGCAAATAACAATTGCAGGCGATTATGATATTCCTAATTTTGCTTTTGTTGATTGTTCTTCAATAATTACTGTTAACATCTCTAACAATGTTAAAAGAATAGGATCATATGCTTTCAAGGGATGTTCAAAACTTGCTGGTTTTGTATTACCTACAAATCTTGAATCGCTTGGCGAAGCTGCATTTATGAATTGTGCTAAACTTACTTCAGTTGTTATTCCAACAGGTGTAACTACAATTGAAGATCGTACTTTTGCGGGATGTACAGCATTAACATCAGCAGATTTCTCCAATGTTACTTCGATTGGTGATAAAGTATTTGATAATTGCCGTGCTTTAAAGAAAGTAATCATAAGTGAAGATAATCCAAGTTATAAATTTGTAGTAAACGAAATCACTGAAGGTTCAAAAAAATACTCATCTTTAGTATTATATACGAAGGATATGTCAGAACTTGTTCAATATTTATCCGCAAGTACTGTATCAAGTTTTGTAATTCCTGCTGAAGTTAAATATATTCATGCTGGTGCATTTACGGATTGTCGTTCATTAACTAATTTAGTTATTCCTGCAACTGTTCTTGAAATTTCAGAACAAGCAATTGTAAGTTGTACTAATTTACAATCACTTACTATTCCTTATGTAGGAAATAAAGAAGAAGCTGATAATCCATCATTTGATTGTATTTTAGGTGGAGAAAATCCAGAGACGCTTGAAGTAACAGTGTTAAAAGGAACTAAGATTCATGATGCTGCCTTTATCAATGTTGTATATTTAACAAGTATTACTTTCAACGCTGAATTAGAATCAATTGGTGATAATGCCTTTATCAATTGTCAATCATTAACTACTGTTGTATTTGATACTGAATCAAATAAATTAGAATCTATTGGTAAACGAGCATTCTCAGGTTGCACAGGTATTCAAGAGTTGTCTCTTCCATCATCAATCAAATATATTGGTGACTATGCATTTGCAGATTGTAACAAAGTAAAAAGTATTAGTATTCCTCAAGCAGTAGAAACTATCGGCGTAGGTGCATTCCGTAATTGGTCATCACTTCAAACATTATCAATTTCTGATGATCATCCAAAATACAAATTGGAAAACGGTGCTCTTTTATCTAAAGATGGTAAGGTATTAATGCTATATGTTGCCGGTGATTCAAAAGAAAGTTACACAATTGCAAGTTCTGTCGAAACTATTAATCCATATGCCTTTAGTGGTGCAAATAATCTAAAAGAAGTTGTAATTTCTAATAGTATTACAGAACTTCCTGAAGGATTATTCTATAATTGCTCTCGTCTTCAAACAGTTACTCTTCCTTCATCAACAAAGACAATTCCAACTAGAATGTTTGAAAAATGCAGTTCGTTAGTATCTGTAAATAATGTAGATAATATAGAAGTAATTGAAGAGAGTGCCTTCAATGGTTGTGCTTGTGTTACGGAACTTCCATTAAGTGAAAAAATCACATACATTGGGGAAAGTGCTTTTGAAGGATGTGCAAGTGTTACAGCAGTAACTATCCCAAGTTTAATTACAGTTCTTCCAAAAGGTATCTTTAAATCATGTACTTCCTTAGTTGATGTAAACTTCCCAGCTAACTTAGTTGAGATTGGTGAAAGTGCCTTTGAAGGATGTAGAAGTATTGCTAATTTTATTCTTCCTTCAACTCTTGAAGTAATTGGTGCTTCCGCATTCTACAATTGTCAGTCATCTTCATTTACTAAATTAATTATTCCTGAATTAGTAGAAACCATTGGTTCAAAAGCCTTTGAAGGATGTGCACGTCTTAACTTTGTTTATATTCCTGAAACAGTTGTAAATGTTGGTTCTAACGCTTTTGCTAACTTATCATTAGCGGTATTATTAACTAACGCAATTACTGCTACTGCTGGTTCAGATGGAACAGTATCATATACATTACCAGCTACATGGGCACAAAACTTTGATCAATTAGTAGGTAGTCGTAAAGTAAGTGGTGAATTCGTAGTCATTGATGATATGTATATCACTGTTGAAACAATTAAAGGTGTAGATGGAGCTGCTGATACAAACCAAGCAGAAGTTGTTAACTATAATGGTAGCGCAAACGAAGTAACTATACCTCAAACTGTTAACGTTAATGAAGTCGAATACACTGTAGTAAGTATTGCTTCTAATGCCTTTGTTAATGCTACAACAGTTACTAAGATTAATATGCCTAATACAATTACAACTATTAATCTAAATGCTTTTAACGGATGTACAAATTTAGTTGATATCGTAATTCCATCAAGTGTAACTACAATTGCAAGAGCTATCTTTGTTGGTTGTACGGAATTAAAAACAATTAAATGTGCCGCCGCATCTAAACCAGATGGTTGGGTTGATGGTTGGAATTCAACTGATATCACTGTAGTTTGGGGCTATCAAGAATAAAAATAAAATATACCCTATTTATTAGTTTGTCAATAATCGTTATTACAAACTACCAAATAGGGTTTTTATATTATCAAGCAAATAACTATATTTAATAATTATATTAAATAATGTGTTTCATAGTTCTTTACTTGACAAAATATTTTAATAATGTAAAATAATAGTACTTTACAAATTTTATCAATTGATAAATATTATATGATAAGAAATAGAGGTATAAAATGAATAAAAAGATAACTAAAGCAGTTATACCGGTTGCTGGAAAGGGAACAAGATTCTTACCAGTAACAAAAGGTGTATTAAAAACAATGTTTCCTATTATCAACAAACCAACAATTCAATATTTAATTGAAGAAGTAGTTAATGCAGGAATTAAAGATATAATTATTGTAATAAGCGAATCACAATCAAGTATTAAAGATTATTTTGATTTAAATAGTAAGTATTATGATGATTTGAAATCAAGAAACAAAGAGATTGATGAACTTGATCAACTGCTAAGAGATATTACGATAACATTTGTTGTTCAACCTAGTCCTAAAGGATTAGGCGATGCTTTACTATGTTGTGAAAATCTCCTTAAAGATGAAGATTTTGCTTTACTACTAGGCGATGATTTAGTAATGAAAGAACAAGAAGAAAACTATGGAATTAAAGATTTAATAGATTCCTATAATCATAATCCGGCATATTATATTGGTGTAAAGCAAGTCCCTTGGGAAGAAACACATAAGTACGGAATCGTTAGTATAAATGATGTATCTAAAATTATGTTAGTTAACGGAATGATTGAAAAACCAAAAGAAAACCCTCCATCAAATTTTGCGGGAGTGGGACGATATATTTTAAGAAGTAACGTTTTTGACTATTTAAAACGTAAACCATATGATGGTGTTCATGAAGTACAATTAACAGATGCATTCATTGATGCTCTTCAAGAAGAGCATGTCTATGCAATTGATTTCAACGGAACACGTTTTGATGTAGGAGATCACGCAGGATATGTGAAAGCAAGTATTGCCTTTGCTCTAAAAGAAGAAAAAATAAAAGATGATATCGAAAAGTTCATAAGAAAAATGATTAATAAATAATAAAAACGATACTAAATGTTAAAGTTTATAAAAAAAGACTGGATAATGAAATCTAATCAATTTCACTATTCAGTCTTTTATTATTCATTAAACATAATAAAGATTAAAGATTCCAAAAAATTGGTCGTGTAATGCTCAGCTTGATCATTATTTAAAAACTTAGCATTAGGGAAAAAAGAAGCCTTATAAGCTTTAGCATGTGTTCTAAATTGAATTTGCGTTCTAAATTCATTAGGAACTTTAACCAAATAATCAGTACCATTTAATAATCCTTCAATGGCTTTACGAGTTTGATTTTTAATATCTTCATAAACAAGACTTGGATGTTTAGTAATGACTGCACCATGAAGCCCAACATTGGTTGAAACAATTTTGATATTAGGATTATCTGATTTAACAATTTTAGTTAAGGCATCATCACCACAAACAAGAATAACAGGAACATTAAACTGTGTTTGCGCATAATAAGTGTTTAATAAATATTCACTTACAATACTATCATTAATCTTGATATGAACTAAAGAAGTAGTAAGGGTATGAGAAAGTGGGTTGCCAATGTTTCTTGCGGGAGAATGATAACCAATGAAAATAACGCCATCATAGGTTTCATCAAGGCCTGCCATCATATCACAAGGTCCGTTAGTCCACTCTCTAATCAAAGTTACTTCTTTGGGAAGACGTGATGGAATAATATTACGAGCAGAATCATGAGCATCACGTACGGTTATATTTGTAATACCCATATTGAGTAGTTCTTCACAACAAGCAATTGTTTCGTTCATCATTTCATCACGAAAATAATTATATTCAGCTTCACCAAGTTCAGTTTCCTTCCAATTTGATATGCCACAAGTCCCTTCAATATCTACACTAATAAATATCTTTAAGTCTTTTAAACTTTTTTGTTTATTCATTTTCATCACCTTTTTCTTTCTTTTGTTTCATTAGTTCTTCTCCCACAATTCCAGGTTTAGTCATAACTTCAAGATTGAAAATGGTGTCAGCTTCCTCCTTAGTAAGAAGCTTTTTTTGAACTACTAGTTCTTTAACTGATGAATGAGATTGATTGGCTTCTAGGATTATTTCACAAGCAGTGTCATAGCCAATATGAGGTGCAAGTACAGTTGCTAAAGAGACATTATGTTCGTCAATCTTTTGGTCAATATCAGGATTAACACTAAGTCCTTCGATTGCGGCTGATCTAAAGGTACGAACTGCTCGTCTAAGGGTAGTTATTTCTTCAAATAATGACATCAAGATAACAGGCATAAAGACGTTAAGTTCAAGTTGACCAGCTTCAACAGCATTAGTTACCGTAACATCAAGTCCCATAATATAAAATGCTACTTGATTTACTACTTCAGGTACTACAGGATTAAACTTTCCTGGCATAATTGATGAACCAGGTTGAATCGAAGGAAGTTTAATTTCACCTAAAGAAGACATAAGTCGTAAATCACTGGCCATTTTAGATAGGTCAACAGCAGTAATTTTTAACATTGAACTTGCAAAATTAAAACTATCAAGATGACGTGTAGCATCAACTAAGTCTTTAGCACCACGCAATTCCTCACCTGAAAACTTAGTCAAATAAAATACTACTTTCTTTAAGTATTTGGAATTAGCGTTTAAACTTGTACCAATAGCGGTTGCGCCCATATTTACTTCTGATAAATAGTCAATACTTAATTCAAGTTTTTTAATATCACGACTTAATACTCCCGCATATGCAGTAAATTCTCTTCCTAAAGTAATAGGTACGGCTTCTTGAAGATGGGTTCTACCAATCTTAATAACATTTTCAAATTCTTTACCTTTATCTAAAAGAGCGTTATATAATTTTTTTAATTCTACGATAGTTTTTTTGAGTTGTTTGATAATAGCTATTTTACCAGCAGTTGGAATTACATCATTTGTTGATTGACTGCAGTTTACATGGTCAAGGGGATGAACAAGTAAATATTCACCACGATTACCTCCTAACATTTCTTCGGCACGATTAGCGATTACTTCATTAGCATTCATATTCATACTAGTACCCGCTCCGCCTTGAATTAAATCAGTAACAAATTGTCCATGAAGACGACCATTTAATATTTCATCACAAGCAGCCATAATAGCTTTTGCAACTTTTTCATTGAGTAATCCTGCATCAAGATTAGCTTTCGCGGCAGCCTTTTTAACGATAACTAATGATTTAATCATTTGTCGACATATGCCACGTTTGGTAATTTCAAAGTTATCTTTACCACGAAGGGTCTGAATTCCATAATATACTTCTGCAGGGACTTTTAATTCTCCTAAGGAATCCTTTTCGATACGGTATCTCATAGTGTACTCCTTTCTATATATTGATTTATATATAATTATACATTATGTATATAATATCATATTTTTAAATAAAAAACAAGAAAATGTGCTATAAAGTAGAAAAAAAACATAAATTATAATGTATGGCTAACTAAAAAGGATGTGTAAAATTGAAAATAAAAATTAAATGCCCAAGTATCATAAAAGGTGAAATAGAAATAAGTGGTTCTAAAAACGCTTGTTTACCAATAATAGCCGCTTCACTTCTATCAAAAGAAGAGATAACTCTATATAATGTTCCTCTCATTACTGATGTTATAAGTATGATCAGAATTTTAGATGATTTGGGAGTAAGTGTAAACTATAACTATGTGGAAAGTAAACTAGTAATTAGAGCTAACAGAATTAAAAAGGATTTAGATAGTTGCTTTGTATCAAAACTAAGAGCATCATATTATCTCATCTCCCCCTTAATACATCGTAAAAATAACTTTGCAACTCTTTATCCTGGAGGATGTAATTTCGGAAAAAGACCAATTGATTTTCACTTAAAATTATATAAACAAATGGGATTAGATATAACAGAAAAAGAAAAAATATATTTTAAAAAAAGAAAACTTCGCCCAATAAACTATACATTCAGTACAGTAACAGTAGGAGGTACCATCAATGCTATACTATCAACGGTCTTGATAAAAGGGAAAACAACTCTATCTAATATTGCAATTGAACCAGAGGTAATAGACGTAATTCATTTCTTGCAATCGATGGGTGCTAAAATACAGTTTATTGATAAGCGTTCTATCGTGATTGAAGGAGTAAAAGAACTGCATAAAACAACATACTCGATTATGCCTGATCGTATAGAAGCAGGAAGCTATATGTTTCTTGCAATGGCAAAACCTAATTCTCAGATTAAAATTAATAAAGTTAATGTTAGTCATTTAGAAAACGTTATAGAAGTGATTAATAAACTAGGTGGAGAAACTACCATTTTAAAGGATTCTATAGAGATTAAGTCTCCAGAAAATATAAAAAACATCAATATATCAACAGGCCCATATCCTTATTTCCCTACTGATTTACAACCAATATTATCAACAGTTTTGTTAAATGGAAATGATACATCAAAGATAAATGAAACCATATATCCATCTCGTAACTCTCATATAAAAGAACTAAGTAAAATGAAAGCAAGTATCGAAATGAATCAAGGTTTAATTACCATTAATCCATCACCATTAATCAGTGGAATGGTACAAGCAAACGATTTAAGATGCGGATTTGCTATGATTGTTGCGGGAGTAATATCAGGGAAACAGATTATTATTAATCAAGCAGAATACATATTTAGAGGATATGATGATATAATGGGGAAATTATGTAAAATAGGAATTAAATGTAAGAAAGAATAAGTAGAAATACTTGAAAAAAAACACTAATCAAGTTATAATAATAGTAATACACATTATGGAGGAAAATATGAATCTGATAAGTATAATTAAAACAGCCTTGGTTGTGCTTGATATAATCGTTTTATTTGCTTTAATATGCCATCTTTTATCCGGCTTTATTGCGGGATGGAGAAAAAAACTAGTAAATTTAATTTCATTCTTAATTCCTTTCATCATTTTACTTTTACTATTAAACCCAATATCAAAAGCAATGACAAATATAAGAATTGATGGAATATCTATAGTTGATTATATTATTAGTTCTTTTACAAATGAACAATTTACATTTAGTGAAGAATCAGTAGAGTTACTAACAGCTTTAATATCTGCTGGTTTGAAACAAGTAGTATATTATACTGGTTTGTTTGTATGTGCAATTTTTACATTAATTAATAAACTTATTTTAAGTTCAATCTTAAAGAGTTTTATAAGCAAAGATTTAGAAGTGCCTAATGACAAAAAATCTAAAGTAAAAACATCAGCTCGCTTTATCGGTATGGGGATTGCGTTTGTTAATTTTCTAATTGTATTTGTTGTTGCTTATTTCCCAATTTTTGGTTTTATAAACCTAGCTGATGTAACGATTAATGAAGTAAAGTATTTAGAAAATAATACTGGTGCAGTAGAAACAGTATCTGGTGAAACTGAAATATCATATGAAGATATTCAACGAGCATTGAGTAGCAGCAAAACATATCAAATAACTAAAATTGGTGCAGATAAAAAAACAGGAATAACCTTACCTGCCAAATATCTTGGCCAAATAATGTCGATAAAAACTGATAAAACAACAACTAATTTAGTTAAAGAAGTTATACTAGTGCTTCCACTTGTACCAATTGCAAATAACATTATGAAAGATGTGCAAAGCAATAATAAGGTAGATTTTTCTAAATTATCTCAAAATGACTTAGACTTAATTAATTCTTTTTTATCAAATACATCACTAATATATCAATTCTCACCATTGATTAAAGATGCAATTATCATGTCTTTTGAAAATGCAAAAGATGAGAATGGAAACCCAACAATTAGTAATGAAGTCATCACGATTATTAAAGATCTTGATATTGATAAAGAAATTAAAACTATATTAGAAGTAGCACAAATTGCGATTAACGATTGTTCAAGTTTAGTGCTAGATTTAGATCATATGGAAACAGCACTTGAATACGAAAACCTACCAAATGCAATAAATAACGTTATTGACAAATTATTAGAATCACAATTAATTAGTGAAATTTTCATCCCTAAATTAACCGATCAATTGAAAGAAAGCTTACCTGAAGAAATGTCAGGATTAAAAGAAGCACTAACAACGGAAAAAATGATTGATACATTAAGATATGATGTTAAGAATATATTAATAGCATATCAAGATTTAGTCAAAAATACAAATATACAAGATGTGATTAGTAACAATGCAAAACTAGATTTAACAAGTGATCAAAGTGTTGAATCACTATCTCGTGCATTAACAGTAGTATTAGAATTAAAAATTATCGAAGGCAATGAATCATCATTAATGGAATGGGGACTTAAAACCCTTAATAGTCCTTCCTTTGATTATGATGTATTGATGAATGGAATCGTTCCGGATTGGCCTAATGAAAAAGAAAACATTGTAAAAATATTAGAACAAGGCTTATATCTATATAATCATCATTTAAAATCAGCTATGGATAATGGAACTCCAATGTTTGAGTCCTTATTACAAAAAGATGACAATAATCAATATGTATTTAAACCATTATTAAATGAAATAGCAAATTCTACTTTGTTTGTTGGTGTTCTTGTTAATTTCTTTGATGCTAATGTTGATGAGTTATTAGGTGATTCTATGCCACTTGAAATAAAAGAATTATTTGATTTTGCTTTTCTAAAAACACTATCTAAAGATGAGTTTTCACAAGAAGTAGAAAAGTTTTTCTCTATATTTGATTTATTTGTAGAAATGAATGTAGTAGATTCTACAGAACCACTTAACATTACTTCCGAAAACATTTCTTCACTATTAAATAATATTTTCAGTCTTAGAATAATATCTGGTAAAGAAAATAAAATTTTAGATTATATCGTTGATTTTACTGGTCTAAAACAAGCACTTGATGAGATGGGTATTGTATTAAATTATGATGAAATAGATTGGAATACAGAACCTCAAAAACTTGCAAATGTATTTACGGCGGTACTAGATTTTGGTGATATTGAAAATCTTGATTTTAGTAGTCTACTAGATGAAAGAAATGAAGAAAATGAAACAAAACTAGTAAATTTAGTAACTGCATTAGGCGAATCATCTATTTTTGGTAATGCGATTTATCCGATTATTGAGAAGGGAATCGCTTCAACAGGATATGAAATTGTAATAACTGATGATGATAAAGCCAAAATAAAAGAAAATGGTTGGGCTAATGAAATAAATGTAATATTTAGCATAATTGATGAATGTCAAGAATCGTTTACTGGTAGTGAAAGTTATCAAACAATTACAGGAGATAAGGTTGCACAAATAATGATTCTTGCAAGCGACTCCGTTATTGCCTCTAAAATCATTGGTGGTATTCTTGAAGAAATGCTTGGACCAGACAATCTAAACATTATGCCAAAAAACAGTGATGGTACTAATAAATATGATTTTACACAACCAGCAACTTTAAAAGAAGTGGCAAATAGTATTGCTTCACTAATAGATTTGAATCGTAATATATCTAATTTTGATATAAATAATGCGGATGACTCGATTATTAGTTCAGTAAGTGATGTGTTAAGTCAAGTCCAAGAAAACGAACTCGCTAAAGATATGATTGTTGAATATCTTGAAATAGATGCAGCTGATATTGACGCAATAGACTTTACTCAAGAAGCAACAACCATAGAAAATGTATACGCAGAATACAGTCAAGATCCAGAAAACTTCGATATTAACGCTCATCCAGAACTAGCAGATGAATTAAATAATTCCGAAGTAGCTCAGTCCGTTTTAGAGCTTCTTGGTATAATTTAATATGAGAAAAAGAAGATATGAACTATCTTCTTTTTTTGCATATATACGTAATTTAAACAATAAAATGTAATAATTATAATTCAAAAATTGCTTGTAGAATATTTCCTATTTTTAAAAGGAAAAAAACAAAAATACTAAAAAATTTTTACTAGTAATTATTAAAAATTTAGTAAATAATTCTCATTACAAGAATAATCACTTGCAAAAATAAAAAAAATTTGGTACAATAAGTAAGTAAAGTCATACATAAAAGAGGTGAATTATGATGGATTTTAATCTGATATTACTAATTCTCGGGTTGGGATTGCTCGGAATAGTAATCTTATTCGCACTTTGGGGCTTTTTAGGAGGTCTAAAAAGAGAACTATCGTGCATCGCTGTCTTCATCATTTTACTAGTATTGGCTTGGCTTGTTTTTGGTAATTCTGGTGTATTACTAAATTACAGTGGTGGTTTAGTTGATACAATTAGAAGTACTTTGAATTTGCCACAAAAGGATGCAACGGTTTGGGAGACTATTCTTGATTACTTAAAATCAATAGAGGGACTAAACCTAAGTGCATTACTAGTAGAAGGAAAAGAGACATATAGCTTTGTATATAATCTTTGCTCTTGCATCGCAACAATCGTTTTATTGGTTGTTAGCACGCTTGTAGTAGTAATTATTACTCCTATCATCAGATTGATTAGTCACATTGTGATACTAATTATTCATGGTGTTAAGAAACACAAAGCTAAAAAACAAGCTGCAGATGGAAATGCTTCGGAAGAATCAGCAGAAGAAAATGCTAATAACGAAGAAGCAGACGATGCAATACTTGTCTTAAAAGGTGTGGAAGGTGCTGATGATGCAGTAGTAACTGTATCTGAAGAAGAACTACCTGAGCCTAAGAAGAGTAAGAAACGCGTATGGGGTGCCGTTGCAGGTGTTCTAAAAGGTGTTTTCTTAATTATCTTACTATTTGCACCTATTTCAGGCATTTATTCAATTATGAAAACTGCAACTCCTGAAACAAGAGAATTAATCTCTGATCTTGTTACAGGTAACCAAACACAACAAAATGTAGCAGAACAAAATGGTCCAGTAGATATGGCATTTGACTTTGTTGATGAATACAAAGACAGTGCTGTTGGGAAATTTGTAGAAAGCTCTTCATATTTCTTTGGACAATCATTAAGTACGCTATTATTTGATTCAATGGCTAGTATCAATACTTCAACTCAAAACATTAAACTACGTCAAGAATTAATCGTTTATCTTGAAGCAGTTAATGCACTTGAAGGAAATATCGAAGTAGGTACATGGACTGATGAACAACTTGCAGCAGCATTAGACGTTTTGAAAGATTCTAAGTTGCTTCCAGAAGCAATGCCAGTAGCGATTGAATATGCAAGTGAAATTGAGTTCTTAAAAGCTGCTCTTGATAAGGCAATGCAAACAACTGCATTCCTAGCATTAAGAGACCTTGATTGGGACAAAGAAGTTGAAACTATCCTTGATACAGTTAAAGAAGTATATAAACTTGATTTATTCCCACTTGAAGATTTCAACGTTTTAACAATGAATGAACAAGTTTTAAACCAAGTTATCAATGCTCTTTGCGAGGGTGAATTCATTAACACTCTTCTTCCAATCTTAGTTAAAACAGGTGTTAAACTTGAAGCAGTACAAAATCTTACAGGAAATTATGATCCTAAGAATTTAAACTTAAGTGATATTTCTTGGAAAGAAGAACTAAATGGTCTTGTTGATGTTTACACAATTTTTAAAGAATATGGATATACTGATCTAGCACAAATTACAGATGCTAATGTTAATGACTTGGTTGAATCATTAATTGTTAACAAAACAGATGTAACAGTTAAACTATTAGAACGTTTAACAGAAATGACCGTATTTAACAATATTCTTATTCCTGTTGCTCAATCTGCTGTAGATAGCTACTTAGCAAATGAACAAAACGGATTTACTGAATTTGCAAACATCATCAATCTAAAAGACTTAACAATTGAACAATGGAAAGAAGACATCAATGCAATTATTGAAGTTGCAAAACTAGCAGTCGATAAGATTAATGTTTTATCTCTTGATTTAAAACAAATGGATATCGAAAGCAAAGAAGCAATCGATGCAATGAAAGAAATTGTTCAAAGTGTATTAACACTAAATCTATTAGGTGATGATAAGACTAAGAATGATTTAGTTCTTGCTGCAATAATTAAATTCAATTTATTAGACGTTGATGATTTATATGTAACATCTGCTGATGGCACATCAAAAGTATCTATTTTTGAAAATGTTAACTGGACTACAGATGGTGATAACATTGGTGAAATTGATACAATCAAAAACATATTAGAAATATACAAACAATTTGTACTTCTAGATGAAGTTAATATGAAAGACTTGAATATTGACTTCATTGCATTACTTGATAACGAAGACGGTGTTGATATTCTAGTAAGTATTCTTGAAGAATTAGTTGATTCTGATTTAACACTTTCATTGATTGATCCTGCTGTTAACAAATATCTTCTTCCAATTACAAATGAATTTGATGATGATAATCTTGTTAAAGATATCTTCAACAATATTTCTAACAAAGAAATGGCAGAAGAAATTATCAAAATAGTTAAAGCAATCAAAGATGCGCAAACTCTTGGTTTATTTGATGTAGCTAAGAATGGACTAGGTTCACTAAAATATAGTGAAACAGATGCATTAATCAATATTATCAACACAATCTTTGATTCTAAGATTCTTGATGGTGTTGAAGGTAGAGTTATTCGTATTATCTTTAAAGCAACAAAGATTTTAGATATTGAAAAAGGTTTATTAGACAATATCAACTTTGATGGCGAACAAGAAATGCTTGTAAACTTTATTCATGCAATTGAAAATGTACTACAAGATCCTAACTTCGTTTTATTCGATGAAGCTGGTAATGTTACTCTTGATCTTGAATACATAACTCAACCTGAGATTTTCTCACAACTAATGAGTGGTGTTGAAATTGTCTTAGGTACACTTGAAAAAGACGAAAATGGTAATTTTGTTGAAACAAGTGGTTCTAAATTAGTAGAAGCATTATTACCAAATATTATGTCAACTTATGTAATTAAATCTATTCCTGAAGAATTTAAAGGTTTAGTTGAAATTGTTGACTTAGAAAATCTAGATTCTGCACTACTTGCAAGTGATGTAAGACGCTTAACATACATTGCTCGTCAATTAGTTGAAATGGATCTACAAACTATATTTGTAAATGGTTCAATTGTTTATACCGATAAACTTGAGAATGTTTATAATATTCTTGATGCATTGCTTGGTATGGAAATGTTGAAACCATGTGGAAATGAAGTATTTGCATGGATTATCAATTATGTTAGTGGTAAATTCCTTGCACAATATAACATTGAAGAAGTTACTGCAGAGGATTTTGCAGGAGTTGATTGGGCAGTTGAAGCAGAAACTGCAAAAGCTTTAATCACTCAAATAATTGAATTCTTAGAAGTAAATAACCTTGAATCTACTGCTGAACTAATTGACTTCATTAATGAAAAAGGTTACTTAACAACTTCATTTGTTACTACAGAAAATGCAAACCGCGTTTTAGAAATATTAAATACTGCTCTTGAATTAAATACAATCGAAGCAATCGCTCCAATCGCATTCCAAGTAGTAGTTAATCAATTAGTATCTAATAATGTTATTTCTAAAGATTTCTGGGAAGGTAGTCTAACAGGAGAAGAATTAGTTGAAGACTTATATTCTGTAACTGAAATTGCTGAAATCTTAGTCAATGATATTGACTTTGTTGAAATGTGGAGAGCAAGTTTCCAAGGTGAAGCTATCGTTCTTCCTGAAGATACAGCTGTTAATGAAATAATTGATAAATTATTCAGCTTAAATCTTGTTAAAGGATATGAAAATGAATTAGTTCAATTTGCACTAGAAAAATATCTACCAAAGAATGATGTTATTAGTGTTGAAAGTTTCAATGTACAATCAATTACTAATTGGGACAATGAAGTAGCAACAATTAAAGGAGTTGTTTCAATTGTTCTTAATATTCTAGCAGTAAATGAATTTGAAAATGTTGCA
The DNA here is from genome assembly GCA_051872775.1 of Bacilli bacterium. Classification (GTDB taxonomy): domain Bacteria; phylum Bacillota_I; class Bacilli_A; order ML615J-28; family CAG-313; genus UMGS75. The sequence goes on along the minus strand of JBJEEE010000088.1, from coordinate 25,449 downwards.
CAAATCACTGATTTTATTAACAATGTTAAGAATAGTAGTAACGTTGTTGAAGGCTTAAAAGCTTACATCACTGATAATAATATAAGCCTTGTTGCTGGACTTCTTGATGAAGTTGTAAATTCACAATTAGTTGCAAATATTCTTCCAGATGTTGTTTCATATGGATTAGAACAATTAGCAAAACAAGTAATTGATTTACAATTTATTAATGATTTAACAGCTGAAGAATTACAAGCTGACGTTCATAAACTTGTAGAAATTATTAATGTTCTTGTTGAAGAACGTATCGCATGCTTCATAGTTAATAAGACTGTTGAAGTTGAATCTAAAAATGTTTACGGATTATTAGAAACCGCTAAAGCTGTAGTTGGTAAGATTAACGAATTAAATCTAGTAACAAAACATGAAAATGAATTAATGAGCACTCTAATCAATAAAGCATTTGCACTTGCAAAATTAACTGACTTTACACTTTCCGCAAGTGATCTTGAAAATGTTGATTGGAATGATGAATTCACAAGTATTCAACAAATACTTACAATTGTTCAAAACTTTGCTGCAGACAACCATCTAGTTGTTTATAGAGATGTTACAAAATATCTTGATGAAGTAAAAGCAGATGTAAAAGTAATTGTTACAGAAGTTAATGGTCGCCATATTGTTAGTGCTGTAAAAGAATTAGCAAATATGGGTACAGTTAAAGCTCTTCTTCCTCAAGTTTTAAGTTTTGGAATTGATAAAGCATATGAAGCAGGTTATGATATCAGATTTGTTGATGAAGCTAAGTTAACTAATGATGAAATTGCAAACGACATCGTAACTTTCGCAAATATTGTAATTGATTTAATTGACCTTGGTGCCGTAAAACTTTACAAGAACGAAACAATTGGCAATCTTAATGAAGCCGTTGTTAAAGATATTGCAAATCAACTAGCAAATGTAAATATTCTTGCTAAATTTGCTGGTGAATGGACTGCATTTGTAGTTAACTTTGCCCTTGATAAATTAAATATTAAAGATTTCAATGTACGTTATAATGCTGAAAACTTTGCTGGATTATCAGATGAACAATGGACAAATGATACTGAAAAACTTGGTAATGCTTTATTTGCTGTAGTTAGTGCTTTAGATGAATTATTCCCTGCTGGATACTCTATCGAAAGTATTAAACAATTTATTTCAAATAAAGAATATAGCAACTATGATATCTTCACTAACACATTAATTGATTGTGTTGTAGATGCATTAAGTAACGTTCTTGCTATTAATTTAATTGATCCAATTGTTAATGATTTTGTTTCATTTGGTGTTGATAAACTTGCAAATGTTGCATTATTTAAAGATATTGATGTTCAATTTATAAAAGAAATTGCAACACGTGAAGTATTAAGCCATGATGTAATTAATCTTGGTGAAATTGCTAAAACAATGATTGAATTTGGTCTATTTGAATATCTTGAAACAAAGACACTTCAAAAGGTTGAATTAGATAAATTAAATCCAATCTTTGATCAAATTGATCAAATGGAACTATTCCAAGTAAATCGTGAAACTTGGATGGAATTCATTGCAAACACTGTAATGACTGCTGCTAAACTTGATGTAAGATATACAGCTGAAGACTTTGCAACAATTACAGATGAAATCGCAACTGAATCACTTCAAACAGTTAAATCTGTTGTTAGTCAACTTGCAGAATTACTAGCTTATTGGCAATTAGAATCATTAGAAGAAATAACTTCATTTGTAAGTGGAAAAGGATATACTTCAGCTACTTATATTACTGATGAAGCTGTAATTAGTATCACTGAAATTGTAGATACAATTACAACAATTGTTCCTTTACAATCAATGCTTCCTAAACTTGCTCAATATGGATTAAGTAAAGTACCTGAAAAGTATGACTTATCATTTGTTGAACCATATCTTGAAGATGGTACATTAAGTGGTAGTGTTCTTGCTGAAGACATTCGCACAATAATGGCTATCGTTGTTGATGGTGTAAACTTCGGTGCTTTAGACTTAGTTTATAAAGTATACGAAGAACAACCATTTGAAGTTAAATTTGAATATATTTCATCTATTATTGAAAAGATTGACACATTACATGTTCTTGAAATAGATTACAATAGTTGGATTTCCTTTGCATCAAATATTGGCTTTGAACTTGCTAAATCTGTTGTTAGAGTTCAACCTGAAGACTTCGCATATATGACAAATGATGCATGGCATGAAGATTTCGCAACTCTTGCTTCAATCGTTAATAGTATTGGCGAAATCGCTAAGAATAACAACTTAACATTCTATGATGATATCAATTTATTCATTAAAGAAAAAGGTTATACATCTGCACAATATGTTACAGATGAAAACGTAAGCGATATTTTATCTGTTGTTGATACAATTATTGGTATTAACTTTATAGATCCATATCTTGTAAAAGGCTTGTCATCTCTAATTGATTATGTAATCATTGGTAATGAAGCTCTTCCTGATATGAAGTTTGTAAGCACTGCTATTGATAATCATGAATATATCAGTAGTGACATCAAAGATGATTTACGTACAGTTATTGAAATGGTTCGTAATGTTCTAGACTTTGGTGCTATAGAAATTTATTTCACTCAACAATTATCAGTAATAAATGTTGAACCAATTCAAAATATTATAGCTAATATTAATGAATTACATTTATTCCATTTATCAGAAGCTAAATGGTTTGAAAATATCTTTACACAAGTATTTAAAGCTCTAAAATTAGATGAAAATAAATATCATGTAAGTGCAAATGAATACATCACTATGAATAGAGCTGAATGGGATCAAGACTTTGAAAGTCTATCTCATATTGTTGGTTTAATTGGTGAATTACTTGATGAAAGCAGTATTACTTCATCTAGCGAACTAACTGAATTTATTAATAACAAGTATTATACACTTGCACAATATGTAACTGATGAAAATGTATTAGTTATTGCTGAAATCATCGAAACATTAGGCGGTATTAAAGCGTTGTCTCCTGCCCTTGATGATCTAGTTCGCTATGCATTATCTGAAAAAGTTAACATTGCAAATGTTGATTTAAGCTTCCTTGTTGATGCTCTTGAAAATAGAGAATTAACTGGTGAAATGTTATCAAGTGATATTCAATCACTTGCATCAATAATCAAAGATGCCGTAGAAATTGGTGTAATTGATTATGTATACTTTAATAAACTTCCAGAACTTAATTATGATTTAATTAAGAATATCTTAGTTACAGCTACTGGATTAAATACTATTGTTGTTGCAATTGACAATTGGGCTGCACTTGGATTCAACCAATTATTTAAAGCATTAAAGATTGAAAACACTGTTTCAGCTGAAGACTTTGCAATGATGAATGCTACTACATGGTCAAATGATGTAAATACAATAATTGAAATCGTTGATAGATTAGAAGCATTATTAAAGGCTAATGACCTTAATACAATCGAAGATGTTCAATCATTCTTTAAAGATAAACTTTATACTCTTGCACAATATGCAAATAACGAAAATGCTCTTGCATTAGTAGAAATTGTTGATTTAGTTGGAACAATCAGAGTAATTGAACCTGCTCTTCCAGTTCTTGCTAAATTCGGTGTTTCTAAAGTTTCCACTGATAAGTTTGATGTATCCTTCTTAGAATCACATTTCGAATCTGATTTAACAGGTGAAAAGTTATCAGCTGATATTAGAACTGTTGCAGCAATGTTAAAAGAAATTGTAGAATTTGGAACAATTGATTATTTCTTCTATCAAGAACTTGATCAAATCCAAATTGTTAAATTACAAAATGTATTAACAATGCTTAATGAATTAAACATTTATGCAGTTGACAAAGAATCTTGGTTAGTTCTTACTGTTAACCAATTACTTGCCGCATTAAATGTTGAAGAAAGAGTAACAGTAGATTCATTCGCTGGATTAAATCCAGATAATGAAATTATGCATTTAGTTGATGCCCTTGGCGAAGTTGATGCTTTATTAAGAGCTCTTAATATCGTTTCAACAAACGATTTAAAACAATTCATTCAAGATAAAGGTTACATCAATGGACAATATGTTACTGATGAAACTTTAGATATCGTCTTAAATGCGGTTGAAGATATTCAACAAATGCAAACCCTTAAAGTATTGCTTCCTGTAATCGCAAGATGGGGTGTTGATAAGATTGCAAGTAGTGATCTTGACTTCTTAAAAGAAGCAATGCACAATGATACATTTACTGCTGAAGAATTAGTAGAAGATGTTAAGACAGTTATTAGTATTGCTAGAAATTGTGTTGCTTTAGGCGTATTTGATGCAATCTTTGACATCGATATGGAAACAATTGATGGCGGACTTGTAGCTACAATCGTAAGTCAAATTGAAAACATTCATATTTTCAATAAACTTCATTCTGATTGGGTTGCTCTAGGATTAAATAAAGCCTTAAGCGCTCTTGAAATTAATGTTACACCAGAAGAACTTGATGTATTAACAAATGCACAATGGTTAGAAGATAATCAATTACTTCAAAATGCTTTAGTTAGCGTTGCTGAATTAATGGAAAGATTAGGCTTAACATATAAGAGTGCAATTGTAAATTACGTAAGTGCTCCTGATTATAAAGAATTATTAGGTTACAAAGAATTATTAAGCGAAATTATTTCTAACCTATTAAATACAAATACAACAGATGTAATCTTCGATAAAGTATTACACTACGTTGTAGTAAAAGCTGAAAATGCTGGCGTAGATATTTCATTCTTAGAAGGAAATTATCATGCAGTTGATTTAGCTAATGATGTTCTTCCTGTCCTAAATGCAGCTGAAAACTTAGTTGACTTTGGCATTGAAGAAATCATCAAAGAAAAACAACTTTCAACAATTGAATTACAATATGTTGGACAAGCTCTTCTTGAATTAGAAAATACAGTATTATATTCTAACTTTAATGCTAATTGGTTAGTAGTATTATCTAACAAATTACTTGAAGCATTAAAGATCGAAGAAAGAGTAACAGTAGATTCATTTGCAGGATTAGATCTATCAAATGAAATGACTGTAGTTAATAATACATTACTTGAAGTACAAACTCTATTAGACACATTAGGTCTTGAATCTTCAACTCAAGTTAAAGAATTTGTAGAAAGCAAGAACTATACAAAACAAGAATTTGTAACGAATGAAAATGTAGAATTAGCACTTAATGTAGTAGATACATTAATATCTGCACAAACCCTTAAAGTATTACTTCCTATCATCTCAAGATGGGGTGTTGATAAGATTACAGGTAGTGATCTTGACTTCTTAAAAGAAGCAATGCACAATGATACATTTACTTCATCTGAATTAGTTGAAGACGTTCAAAGCGTAGTTGAAATCGCAAGAAAAGCTCTTCAATTAGGTGTACGTGACTTCTTATTTGATATTGCTGTTTTATCATATGATAGAGTTGCACTATCTGAAATAGTTGCAAAATTAGCTGAAGTTAATGTTTATAGTAAACTTCGTGGCAATTGGTTAGCTCTTGGATTAAATAAAGTACTTGCATCACTTGAAATTAGTGTTGAAGCATCTGAATTTAATGCAATCACAGCTGAACAATGGGCAGAAGATAATCAAAAATTACAAAATGCTTTAGTGGCATTATGTGATCTATTAGAAGAACAAGGCTTAACATATTTAACAGCAGTTCAAGTTTATATGTCTCAAGGCACTTATAAAGACAATCTAGAAGAAATCTTCAATAATAATCTAGAAACTCTTAAAGTTGTTCTATCTAATTTAATCGGCACTCATACTGTAAATGTAGTATTCCCTAAAGTATTACATTATGCTGTAGTTAAAGCCGCTGATGCTGGATATGATATTTCATTCTTAGAAGGTTCATATGCATCATCTGATTTAGCAAACGATGTTTCTCCAATCCTAAATATCGTTCAAAATCTTCTTGCGTTTGGCGTAAAAGAATACATTGATACAAAAGATATTTCATCAATTGAAGTAGAATATATTGCAAATGCTGTTGCTGAAATAGAAAATGCATTAGTATTCACTAAATATAGAAATTCTTGGGTAAATATTCTAATTGATAAAGCCGTTACTGCATTGAAGATAGATCAAGAAATTGATTACTCTGTAATTTCATTAACTGATGAACAATGGAAATCAGATAATGTTACTCTTCAATCATTAGTATTGAAATTAGGTGAAATCCTTGATAATAATAACCTCAACAAATATAGCGAAGTTGTATCATTCTTCAAAGATGAAAAGAAACACACTTTAGAAGAAACTTATACTGATACTAACGTAGCATTAATAGCTGATGCTATTAAACTTGTATTAAGTTTCAATAGCGTTGAATGCTTATTCCCTCAAGTTGTTTGTCTTGCTATAAATAAGGCATATGACTTTAACTTAGATTTATTATTCTTAGCTTCATCACTTCAAATGGAAGTAGTTAAGAATGATGTTGATGTATTAGTTCAAATGTTTAAGCCTTTATGTAAGTTTGGTTTATTCGAAATTATTAATACAAAACAACTTCAATTCTTGAATGTTGAATACTTAAATCCTGTAATTGATTTAATTCCATCACTTGGAATCTATAATTTAAATAGAAATGCATGGGCTGCATCACTTGCAAATTGTCTTGCACATGCACTAAAATCTGACATTAGAGTTTCTGAAAGCGACTTTGTTGGTGTTGACTGGGATGCAGAAAATGATTTATTCCAAGAACTAGTTAGTGCTGTAGATAAATTCTTAGTTGAAACAGACTTAGTTTCTATTGACAATATTAAAGATTTACAAGCTAGAGGATTCAAACTTCAAGAACAATATGCAACTTCAGAAAATGCTAATAATTTAGTTGATGTAGTTGCAGCAATCTCTAACCTTGCTACATTCAATGTTTTATCAAAAGATCTTGTTGATTTTGGTCTTGCTAAACTTGAAACAAGCGGATTAAGTTTAACATATCTTACTGATAAAGTTGACAATAATGAAGTAACAGAAGATGTTAAATCAATAGTTGTAGCTTTAAGAAAACTAATTGAATTTGGTGTTGTTGAACAAATGTTCACAAAAGCAGAAATCAATTACAATGCAAAAGCAACATTATATGAAGCAATTGAAAAAGTACTTAACCTTAATGTTTTAGTTAATAATGGTAATAACGTTGTTCTTTCTATTTTCGATAAATTAGGAATTGATGCATCAAGAGCTGTTGGAACAGTTGTATTCAGAGAAGAATATGATTCAATCGTTACAATTCTTGATAGTGTATTCACAATTTTTGAAAATTACAAGATAACAACTTATGAAGAAATAGCTAAAGTAGTAAGTATTATTGCTGGTAAAGGTTTGAGAATTGATAAATCATTCAATGAAAATATTCAAGCTCTTGCTGATATCATTGATGTATTATACAAAGATGATTTATTCGCATTTGTAATTATGCCTATTTCTGAAAAGTATCTATCTAGTGAAAAACTTGCAGGACTTGCAGATTTACATAATATTTATAGTAATGTATCTGAATTAAATAGTGATTTACATAATGTATATGTAGTATTATCTAATATTCAAAGTCTAAATATCTATGATTGCTTAATTGGTAATGCTGATTATCCATTCGATAGAACATTTAACTTCACTAATATTATTAATAACTTATTTACATTAAATTACTTTAACAATCCTGGTAGAATGGATGCCTTCGTTAATGGCTTAGATAACTTAATCACATCAGTTGATTTAAGTTCAGTTAATGGAAACAACATCTCTCTTGCAGATGATGCTGATGACATTGTTGAAATGGTTAAAAACATTTCTGCAGTATTGACAAATCCAGACTTCCCAATTAAGAATAAGGAAGATATTGATAATAAGATTTCTGTATCAATTAACTTCTTCTTAAGACAAGAAAATCTAGATCTTGAACTTGCTGCAATTAAGAATTATATGAATACAACTCTTTATGGTGAAACTGGTGCTGCAATTCTTATTGTTATCCTTCCATTATTAAAGAATGTATTAAATGATTATTGGACTGCGCTTGATTTAGATAATTATAGTGCTGAAATGATCAACCATGATACTCCATATATTATGGCAATCATTGAAACATTAGTAAATCTTGATTATAACGCAATTGGTGATGGTTCACTTGCATATTCTGCATTAGAATCAGACGTAGACGCAATTATTGATAACTTAGTTGAATTACAATTATTAGATGGTCATTATAATGATTTAGTTGCTCTATTACTTCGTGACTTTGTTTATGGCAAGACATTTGGTAATGTAACAATTGAACAAGATGCATTTAATATTGAAAATGTAGACTTTGAACATGATTTAATCGTCGCAAAAGATATCTTCCGTGCCTTTATTGAATTAATGGCATCTGAAGGTAATAACACAATGAGAGAAGTTAGTGACTACTTCGTATCATTTGATTCAAAAGCATTCCTTAACAATGATGCTGCAATGAATAAGGTTGCTGAAATCGTTGAATATGTTGCTCAATTAACAATAATTGAACAAAATGCACTTGCTTTATATAATACTTTCGCTGTTCCAAGCTTAGGTGATAACGTTAAGTATGTTGATTACCGTAGTGCAACTAACGAAGAATTATATGCTGATTTAGTTAAAGTACCTGAAGTTATCAGACTTGCAGTAGCTATGAATGTATTTGGTATTATTGATGGTGAAACAATTGATTATGTAGGTGCTGACGGCTTAATGGCTGATCATGTTGAACAATTATTAAATATCTTAGCTTCAACTAACTACATTGAGTTACATTTTGCAAAGATTATTAATAGATTAAGCAACAAATTTGAAGGCTTAAGAACATATGGTGCTTCATATGAAACAATCGATGTAGCTGGTGATGCTAATAAAGTTGCTCAAGCATATCGTGTACTTGTTCCATATTTAAGTAGTTCTGAATTCCCAGTTAAGACTATCAATGACTTTGGTAAGTTATTAACTAAACAAACAATTATTGATGCACAAGGATATGGTGAATATCTAGTTGATGCATATGAAATTTTAGCTCAAACTTCAGTTGCTCCATACGTTGTTCCAACTGTAGTCAACAAAGCAAAAGAATTTGTAGGCGGAAGATTACAATCAATTGTAAATGTTCTTACTACTGATGGATTAACATTAGAACAATTAACAAATGATGTATTACTTTCAATCACATTAGTAAAAGATGTTTATGAATCTCGTATCTATCGTTTTGTACTTGATAAAGATTTGACATTCCCTACAAGCGAAGTAGCTGTAGAAATAGTTGATACTGCATTAAGTATGAATATCATTAGTACTAAGTTCAATGAACTTGTAAAAGCAGTCTTCGTTGAATTTAATATTGATACTGCTAATATTGATTTTGCTGCATTCGATTGTGAAACAGAAAAACAAATTATTAAAGCAGTTGTTAGTGAAACATTTGACATTTTAGCTGAATGTGAATTAACTACATTATCGGCTGTTAAAGCAGAAATTAAAGATTTAATTAACACTGTAAAAGTAAGTCGTAGATCATTCGCAAGAAAAGTTGTTGACTTATTAAGCAATGTTCAAAAAGAACGTTTCGTAAGAATAATTGAAACAATTGCTGAATCTCAATTATTTGTAGAAACATTCATCCCTGTATATAATAAAGTATTAAGCAAATATGGATCTTTATTTGGAACATATGAAGAATACTTATCACTTGAAGGCTATACAAAAGCAGCTCTAGATAGTGATGTTGAAATCTTCGCACAAGCCGTACGTGCATTGTTCGAATCTAAATTACATCAAGTATATACAGCAAAAGCTCAATTATCAGATAGTCAAATGGCTGCAGCTCAAACTTCAGTAAGATTATTTGGTCAATTACAAATTCTAGAACTTAAGAAACAAGCTGCTGTTGATATCCTTGAAAAACTTGTAAAAGTAGATTTAAGTGATATTGATGTTAACACAATTGATGTTGAATTTGATTTCAACCTTCTTGCAGAAGCATTACCAATGCTATGTACAGTAATTCGTGACAGTAACTTACGATTCTCTGTTCATCTATTCGGTAATACTGAATTTATGAATGCTGCTATTGATGTACTTGAATTATTCTTTGAATCTACAACATCTAAAGAATTCATGCCTGTTATTGTAAGAAAAGCTACAAATAAATTATCTAGTATGATTAATGTTACTTTCTCTGAAAAGACAGACGAACAAGTATATAGTTTATGTGATGATATTATTGTTGCATTAAGAGCATTAAGTGAAATGGGTGCATTCTCCAATAATGGTGTTGATTTCACAAATTCTGAATTAACTGATAAAGTATTTGCAGTAATTTACAACAATGTAAATCTACGTTCTTATAAGAAGTATTTCGATAAGTTCGTTAGAAATATTGCTGAATACGGTGTTATAAGCTTAAATTATGAAGCTGCTAGCACATCTAATGAAATTAGCGTAGCTAAAGGATTAATTAAACAATTAATTACATTTGTTAAAACATATGTAACATACATTAAGAATAAAGACTTAAGTATTGTTAGTGACCCAGTATTCCAAGCTGATGTAACTTCATTGGTTAATAAAGCACTTGAATCTGACTTACTTGCTCAAGTATTTATGCCAGTTATTGTTGGAACTACAAAAGTTGCAACGGAAAATTATGGTAAGTTTGCAATGTTTACTGGAATGACAAATTCTCAATTTGTTAATGTCGCTCTTCCTGACTTATTCCAAATTGTATCTTATGTTGAAACATTAGGCTTATTCAGAAGAACAATTAATTATAAAGATGTTGACACAATTGTTGCTCTTGCTGATTTAGTTGTTACTAGTCCTGTAACTAAAGATTTATTAAATGACTTAATTCCTGCCGCATTTAAGTTTGCTATGAAGATTAATCTTGATCGTGATGAACTTGCAGCTGCTAACGTTGATTACGTTAACGAAGTAAGCATTATCACAACATTCTTAAGAGGCATTGAATCTGAACTTCAAAATATTTCAATTAGTGATCCATCAACAATGATGACACAAGAATTCTTACTTGCTGTTGCTAATAATGGTGCAGTATTAGAAAATTCTAAACTTGCTCAATTATATATGAAACGTGTTATGAGAAAAGTTATTAACAAAGTATCATCTACAACTGATGCTCTTGACTTCATGTTAACAGCTCTAAATGATCCTTCATATACTAATGAACAAGCTATGGATGATTATCTATTAATTCTAAAAGTTATGAAAGAAGCTGCTTATATTAACTTCTTTGGAGCTGATTTAGACTTTGCTGCATTAGATGGTCATATTGATGTATTACTTGATAACTTATTCGCTCTTCATGCTGTAGATGGAAATGAAGAAGCAGTAATGAGTATGATTCTTTCTAAATTATCATTCGTTGATACTTCATCAATCGATTTATCAGTAGTTAGTGATTGGGATCAAGAATTTGCATCATTCACTGAAATGTGTGCTGCTCTTGCTACATTATGTGCTGATCCTAACTTCGATATTGAAAATATGACAACTTCAATGTTTGAAAATAGTGCAATCCAAACTAAGTTCGTTGCCTTTGTTGATAAAGCATCTGAATCTTATGTTGGAAGCGAAATGTTTAAAGAATTATTCAAGACTAAAGTAGATAATAACTTACCTGCTGATGCTCAAGGAATTATTGACATTGATACTCTTCCTCGTGATAAATGGGCAGAAGAATTCGAAGAATTATTCGAAATCTATGTTGTTATTTCTCAAGGAATTTCAAATATGACATTTAATGATGTACTTAGTGCATATGATGTTATGTTTGGATTAAATGGAAAAGATGGTATTGAAGCTGTAAAAGCTGATTACAAATATTGGTTAACAAAACTAATTGATCAATCTAACTTTACAGTTCCAAACTCAAATGTTCGCATTAAAACTGAATTAATCCCTGATGATAATGCTCTTGCATATAACGAAGTTGTCGCTGTTAGAGAAGTAATCGTTAATATGGCATCTTATCTAGATCCTGCAACTGACAAGATTTGTGACTTTGATTACGTAGTAATTGAAACTAGCAAAGACTATGTTAAACTTGCAGATACTCTAATTGCCGTATCTAAAGCATTATCTATGCGTGAAGTAATCTTAGGTGTTGTTTCTGATGCAGTTAATAATAATTCTGATGAATCAGGTAAATCGACATTTGTTCTTGCAGAAATGATCTCTGATGCATTCAAGAGACAATATGCAACTTCAAGAGTTGATTATACTGGTTATGATGAAATGTTCTGGACTGAAGAAGAATTAACTAAGATGGCAATAATTGTTGCTTGCGCAAATGCCCTTGAACTTGATTCAGAAGGTGCTACTGATATCTATACAATGGATTTAGGCACAACATACCCAGATATTACAGTATATGAAAATGTAGTATCAACTGGTTCTGGATTATTCCCATCACAAGTTGCTGGTGCAAATCAAGTTGGATTACGTCAAATGTTACAATTATTTGTTGTAAGTAATGTATTTGATATTAGTTGCTTTGGTGGTGAAGATGGCGTCATTGCTACAAAACTAGAAAGTGGCACAAATCCAATCCTATCTAGTAAGTTCAATCGTCCACTAGGCACATTAAGTTCAGAAGATGAATTTAATGAAACAATAGCATTAACTAATGCTCTTGCTGATTTACGTGATTTAGGATTAATCGATGGTACAGATATTGCAAGTTCATTATATTCATTCGAAACAGCAAAAACTGAAAAACTATTAAGACATATGAATGAATCTGTAATTCTAAGACCAATGCTTGCGGTAATCGTTTATGAAGCAACTAAAGAAACTATGGTTAATCATGGTGGCTTAAATGAAGTTCAAGCTGCTACTTATATTGAAACATATCTTCCTGATCTTGCAAATCAATATAATGCATCTAACCCACTTGCATCAAAAGAAGATTACAATACAATTATTAGTAGTTATATCAATACTATTAAAGGATTTAAAGGCGAAATTTAATATCCAAAATTAAACGAGATTTCTTATGAAATCTCGTTTTTTTTCTAAAAACAAATAATATAACACTTTACTTGCAAAAAAGGGTAAAATAGTGTATAATACTAAAGTAAAATAAACTTACTATGGTTTAAGAAAATCATGGCGGAAGGAGTAAAACTATGAAAAAAGGCATTCATCCACAATATCACAAAGTTAAAGTTGTTTGTGTTTCATGCGGTAATGAATTTGAAACTGGTTCTACATTAAAAGAAGTACGTGTTGATACATGTTCTAAATGTCATCCATTCTATACAGGAGAACAAAAATTTGTTCAAGCTGCAGGTAGAATTGAACGTTTCAATAAGAGAGCTAGTCAAGCAGTAAAAAAAGAAAACAACTAATAAACACTAAATATGGCTGTCAACATTGTTGGCAGTTTTTATTTTTATATATTTATAAGTTATATTTATGAAAAAAAAGGGAAAATGTGATAAAATTAAAATATAAGTGGGTGAGTAGTATGTTAATAACATTTAACGATGTTTCTTTACAATATACTGATAAACTAGTTTTAAATAAAGTTAATTTCACTATAAACGATAATTCTAAAGTTGGGATTATCGGATTGAATGGATCTGGAAAATCAACCATTTTGAAACTAATGGTTGGTACACTAGAACCATCTAGTGGAATTATTTATCGCAAGAGCAATCTTAGAATAGGATATTTATCACAAGATATCGAGTATATAAAAGGTAAAACAATTTTTGAAGAAATCAAAAGATTGAGTAAATCCGAAAATGATTATGAACTATTATCAATGCTGAATAGATTAGGCTTAACTAACCATAATATGTTAGTAGATAACATGTCAGGTGGGGAAAAGAAAAGACTGCATTTAGCGAGTGTATTAGTTAGTAATACGGATATGTTAATACTAGATGAACCCACTAATCATCTTGATATTGCTATGATATGCTGGCTAGAAAAGTTTCTCATCAAGTACAATAAAGGGCTTGTTTTAGTTACACATGATCGTTTTTTCCTTGAACGAGTGACAAAAGAAATAATGGAAATTGAAAATGGAAAAGTATATTATTATCTTGCTAACTATTCTCATTTCATTGAATTAAAAGCTGAACGTTTAGAATACTTGAAAGCAAACGAAAGAAAACTATCTTCAATTCTAAAAAAAGAAGCAAAATGGATGAAGATGAATCCACAAGCACGTAGCACTAAAAGTAGGGAAAGAATTGAACGTTTCTATGAATCTGAATCAACCCTCAAAGAGGTACAAACATACATATCAAATACGCAAAGAGAAATGGAACTGGGATCTAAAACAACCAGAATAGGTCGTAAAACAATTATCATTGAAGATCTATCATTAGAAGTCAATAATCAAATTCTATTTACTAATTTCAGTTATATTGTTAATCGATTTGATCGATTAGGGATAATAGGTAAAAACGGTTGTGGCAAGACTTCCTTCTTAAATTCAATTGTAGGGCAAATAGAGCCCCAAAATGGAAAGATTACAATCGGAGAGACCATTAATATTGGATACTTTAAACAAATAAATCATATAGAAGATGAATCAATGAAGGTAATTGATTATCTAAGACAATATGGAGAATATATTGATACTTTAAATGGGAAAATAAGCGCATCAGAATTATTAGAGAGCTATTTCTTTACTCCAACAATGCAACAACTTCCAATATCACGTTTGTCAGGAGGAGAAAAGCGAAGACTTGGTTTGTTAAAAGTATTAATAACTAATCCAAATGTATTATTACTAGATGAACCAACTAATGATTTTGATATATATACAATACAAGTATTAGAAGATTATTTAGAATCATTTAAAGGAGCGGTTATTGTCATCTCACATGATCGATATTTTTTAGATAAAGTATGTAATCATTTAATGGTGTTTAATAATAAATCAATAACTGAATATATGTTTTCTATTTCTGATTTTCTTACTAAGCATGAGGATATCCTTATGAATGTTAATGTCAAACAATCAAAAGAAAATCAATCATCATCAATCGAAATACCACGTTTTACTTCTAGAGAAAAGAAAGAGTATGATCATATCGAAGAAGAAATTGAAATAATTGAAAATCAAATTAAAGAGATAAAGTATGACATAGATCATAGTGGTACTGACTATGAATTGTTAATGTCCTTAAATGAACAACTTGAGGCTAAACAAAATGAACTCGAAGAAAAGATTAAACGATGGGAATATTTAGAAGATATTAATCAAAAAATAATAAAGTATAGAAAGGAAAAATATAATGAATAAAGAATTATTAAGAGAATTTGCTCGCCTTGCGGTTAAAGTAGGCGTTAATATTCAACCAAATCAAGTTTTATTTATCAACTCTCCAATAATCGCAAGTACATTTACACGATTAATTGTTGAAGAGGCATACAATGCAGGTGCATCCGCCGTTTTAGTTGATTGGAGTGATGATGAAACTAGTCGTCTCTTTTATGAAAGAGCATCGGAAGAAGCTTTAATCGAAGTTCCTGAGTATGTGATTAAAGAAAAAGAATATTTTATATCATCTGGAGCTGCCACATTATCAATAACATCACCAAATCCAACTATATTTAAGGGAATTGATCCTACTCGAATTGATAAAGCCTCAAAAGCACGTGCACCAAAACTAAAGTTTGTTAATGAATACATAATGGCAAGTAGAACACAGTGGGCTATAGTTGCCTATCCTAATGAAGAATGGGCTCAAAAAGTATTCCCTAATTTACCTGTAGATGAAGCAATGGATAAGCTGCTTGAATCTATTCTTTATACATCACGTGTTAATGTTGGTGAAGATGCGGTCCAAGGGTGGAATGAACATATGAAGAAACTTGATGAACATAATAAAGTGTTAAATAACTTTAATTTTGAATCACTTCATTTCAAAAACAGCCTTGGCACTGATTTAGAAATAGGACTAGTAGACAATCACATTTGGGCTGGTGGTGGTGAAATGTCAGAAAAAGGTATATTCTTTGCGCCTAACATCCCTACAGAAGAAACTTTTACAATGCCACATAATAAAAAAATTAATGGCACTGTTGTAAGTACCAAACCTCTTAATGTAAGAGGAAATATAATTCCAGAATTTACTTTGACATTTAAAGACGGTAAAGTAGTGGAATATCATGCGAAAGAAAATGAGGAATTATTAAAAACACTTCTTGAAACAGATGAAGGAAGTAGTAGTTTAGGCGAAGTAGCTTTGATAAGCAATGATTCACCAATCTCTAATTTAGGTGTTTTGTTCTATAATACTTTATTTGATGAAAATGCATCATGCCATTTAGCTTTAGGAAACGCCTATGCAATGAATGTTAAAAATGGGACTAAAATGACAGAAGAAGAACTAGTTAAACTTGGATATAACGTATCTAGTATTCATGTTGACTTTATGTTCGGAAGTAGTGATATGGAGATAGTAGGCACAACCCACAATAAAGAGAAAGTCCAAATTTTTAGAAAGGGTAATTTTGTTATCTAATGAAAGAATTTATTAACTTTTTAAAAGAAGCACATACAACATATCAAACTGTAGAAATTGCAAGAACTAAATTAGCTGATCAAGGTTTTAAAGAATTAGATTTATCTAATCCTAAGATTGAAAAAGGAAATAAATATTATATTATCAAAAATGATGGTGCCATTTTAGCATTTAAAGTTGGTACAAAATTAGATACTCCAAGTATTCAAATTGTCGCAAGTCATAATGACTCACCAATGTTAAAAATTAAACCTAAAGGTATTATTACATCAAACGGCTATACTAAGATTAATTCTGAAGTATATGGTGGTTTAATTCTATCGACTTTTGTAGATCGTCCCCTCGGGATTGCGGGGAGGGTAATTGTAAGTAATGATGGTGCTTTGTCTAGTAAAGTAGTAACCCTAAACCAAACCCAAATTATCCCTAATCTTGCTATACATATGAATCGTGAAATTAATAATGGCTTTAGCTACAATCCACAAATTGATATGCAAGCAATTCTAGGATTGAGTAATACAACAATAAAGTCAATACTAGAAAAGGAACTAGGCCTAACTAATATAGTTGATTATGATTTATTCTTATATAATAAGGAAGAACCAATGCTTGCAGGTAGCGAAAATGAATTAATATTGTCACCAAGACTTGATAACTTAGAATGTTTTTATGCATCTTTAAAAGCTTTTATTGAAGGAGAAAATGAAAATAATATCAATATATGGGTTGGGTTTAACCATGAAGAAGTTGGAAGTTCTTCAAATAATGGTGCAGCTTCATCATTCTTAAAAGATATCATTGATTTAATTATTTCATCTTTAAATTTAGAAAGTATTAAACCTTTGCTATATCAAAATACAATGCTTATCTCTGCTGATAACGCTCATGCCGTTCATCCAAATCATCCTGAAAAAAGCGACCCTGAAAATGCAGTATTTATGAATAAAGGAATTGTTATTAAATATAATTCTAATTTAAGCTACACAACTGATGCATTATCCGGAAGTATATTTAAACAACTTTGTAATGATGTAAATATTCCTTATCAAGAATATACTAATCGTTCTGATATAAGGGGTGGGGGAACCTTAGGCTGCCTTTTATTACGTAGCGTAAGTGTAATTAGTGTTGATATTGGACTTGCCCAACTAGCTATGCACTCAGCTTATGAGACGGCTGGAACACATGACTTTTTGATGATGCAAAAAGTCTTAACTCACTTCTACAATAGACATTTAAATGCTACAAATCCTCAAAAAATTACATTAAAATGATAAGTAAAAATTTCCTATAAATAAAGAACAACAAAGTAAAACTTTGTTGTTCGTTTTTTTAATTTTGGAGATAAAATAAAATAGAAAATACACTAGCAAAGGCAGACCATAAAACATAAGGAAGCGTAAGCAAGGTTAGTTTTTTGTTTACAAGTAAAGTCTCTAAACATATAATCAGGATAGTGACAAATGTAAAAATGCAAAGTGCAAAGGCAATAAATAAGTTATGTAAGTAAAAGAAAACTGGTAAAAATGTTGCTTGTAATAAATAGTTTATTCCTAAAAAAACATAAATTCGTTTATATTCTGCTGTGTTGATGCTATGATTACTGAAAACTATGGAAGTCACATAAACACTCATTGTTATGTATATAATTGACCATATTACAACAAAAAGCCAAGGAAAAAGGTGTGGTCCTTTTAGTGTATTATAGTAATCTATATCCGCCTTAAAAATGAAAGAGGGAAGAAAATATAAAAATAGTATAAATAAAAAAAATAAAACTTTAAGCCACTTTTTTTTCATATTGTAATAATCCTTTCATGATATTATATGTAAAACATAATTAATTATTACAAAAAAAGTTCGTTAAGATAACGAACTTTATGCATTTGCTATTTGTGTTGCGGCTTGTTCTATTTTTGTAATAGGAACTTGTTTAGTCTTATACCATCCCTTTTGTTCCATATGCTTATAAATTGCATTTTGTAAACTCAAAACTTCAAATAACGATTGACTCATTGCTGAATTAACATGCTCGGATGAAGATTCAATTGTGCCATGAAGAAGTAAATCGCAATAAGCTTTTGTCCACGTTAATAATGTTTCCATATAAAAACGATCATTCATAAGTTATTCCTCCTACCATTTTAATGTTGTAAATAAATTATTATAAACAAGTTGTACTTCTTTTTGAACATCTTTAACAAAATTTCTTAAAGTAGCATCTTGCATATTATCACATGCATCACAACATAATGCATCAAAATGTTTAGCGTGTGCTAAAGCATCTTCAATATAAAGTAATTCTTTGTCTGTCATAAAAATACCTTCCTTCACAATTTATTATTTATTAAAATATAAAAAAAATACATCCAAATATTACATATTCTATTTTTGCATAATATTTTGTAAAATTTTGCAAATGTGATATAATTAGAAAAGAAACGTAGAAAGGATATTAAAAGATGAAGAATAAAATACAATCAAAAATATTAATGATAATATTAATGGGGCTAATGATTCTGCCTTTAATCAAAAGTACTAAAGTATTGGCTTCAAACAATTTAAAAGTTATGACTAGTTCTACTGGTTCAGAATTAAAGTATCGAAATAGTTCCGAAAAAGTATATGGACTAGACCAATATGATTATCCTACTGCTGAATATAGAGCCGTATGGGTAAGTACCTTCGTTGGTGATATTCCCTCATATACAACCGAAGCAAAATTTAAAAGTGATGCTAATACTATATTAGATAATATGGTAAATATGGGAATGAACGCTATAGTATTCCATGTTCGTACTCATAATAATGCTTTATATAACTCTGATTTAAATCCAATTGCAACATGGTGGCAAAATGTTAATTTTGAGGAATTTGATCCACTTGAATGGTTGATTACCGAATGCCATAATCGTGGAATTGAATTTCATGCATGGATGAATCCATATCGAGTTAGCAGTTCATCATATGTAGGTGAAGCTTATCCTGCAGGACATCCATGTAATGATCCTAGCTTAATACTAACAAACAGCGAGGGTTCGAAAATTCTTGACCCAGGTTCAACCATAGTTCAAGATTTCATTGTTTCAACTTGTATGGAATTTCTAGATCGATATGATGCTGATGCCATTCATTTTGATGACTATTTCTACATTTCAGGAGTAAAAACTGAATTAAGCGCAAATCAAAAAAGAGCAAATGTAGATGCATTTATTGAAAAATTATCAAATTCAATTCATCAAATGAATCTTGAAGAAGGTCGTGCCGTTCAACTTGGTATTTCACCATCTGGAATATATCAAAATGGTAATTATGCCTCTTCACCTTCTTATGATAGTAATGGTAATCTAATATCACCAATTGCCTCAAATACAAGTGGATTTGCTCATTATGGCAATTATTTATATTCAGATACTAAAAAGTGGATTGATAATGAGTGGATAGATTATATTACACCACAAGCATACTGGGGAATGGAACACACAGGAGCTAATTTCTATGAGTTAACAAGATGGTGGAGTTGGTGCGTTAAATATAAGAAAGTAAATCTATATATGGGTATAGGTATATATATGGCTGAAAGTTCAGGCTCTAGTGCGTCATACTGGCAAAGAAATAATGATGAAGTGAAAAATCAATTATTAAATGCAGGGATGTATGATGAAATTAAGGGAACTTGCTTCTATAAATACTCAACTCTATTAAACACATCCAATACGATCATAAGAAATGGTGTTAATCTAATTACTAATGACTATTGGCAAAAACGTATTCCAGGAGCAGTCATCCAAAGATATGCAAACATCATTCCATCTATCGAAGTATCTAATTTGAATTTAAGTGGTAACACTTTATCATGGAATAAAGTTGATAATGTATTTGGTTATATGGTATATCAAGTACCTAAGGGAGAAACATTAGATACATCGAATATTAATCATGTTTTAGAATATACCCAAAACACTCAAATTTCTAATATTGACGCATTAACATACGATTATTATGTATCAAGTGTTAACCGAGCTAATGTGGTAAGTAATCCTGTCAAATATGGTAATACTCCTACTAATTCCTATGAAGTAGTAATTGCAAATATTAATAGTTTACCAGCCGAAATAACGCTTAACGATGAAGAAAAGGTAAATATTATCAAATCACAATATGATGCTTTATCTACTTCAGAACAATCATATGTTACAAACTATCAAGTACTCGCAAATGCCATCAGCAAAATTGCAAAACTAAAAGAATTAAAAGGTAAAGTTGATGCCTTTCTTGTTGATTTTGATAACTGTGTAAATAGTGATCGAATCTTACCAGTAGGAACTAATATGAAATGGTCCTACAAAAATCTAGATGATGCTCAAAAATATAATATTGATACGGGTAAACGTCTTAAGAATTATTTAACTGAGTATTTAATGCCTCTATATTTAGAAATTACTGAAGATGGAATAACATATAAACAAGAAGTAAATATTAATTTAAGTTTACTAAAGAAAGGTCAAGAAGGCCTAGTTTATCGAAATGATCCTTCATGTATGTCAACAGATCATGAGGGACAATATACAGGAACAACCAGTTATATAGGATGGAGCAATGCGACATTGACGATTGGAAATCAAGTATTATTTATTGCGGTTAACAATTTCTTTATCCTAAACTCAAGCGAAATAACGGCTTGTGATTGGACTTCATGTGCAGGTGTATACTACAATAACTCAGCATCTAATGTTACGATGACCCTAGGACAAGCATTCTCAACGGCTTCTCCTACTTATGGTTACTTTATTATTGGAAGTAATAAACAAGTAAAAGTAGTTAGTTCAGATTCTCCATCAACCGCATCAGTTACTTTACAAAAAGGAGAAACACTAGTGATAATTAGATATTTAGATCGTCTAATCACTAATAATCCGTTTAATCCTTTAACAGTAACTGTAGGACAAAGTGCCTACATTACAAACTATGATGAAATGGTCACAACACCTCAAGATGAAGCTGAATCTGTTGTCGCATTAATTAATACAATTCCGTCTCCACTTTCTTTAAATGATGAGTCATTAGTAAATCAAATAAAAGAATTATATGATAATTTATCAGCTGAAGCAAAAACGTATGTTACAAACTATAATCTTTTAGAAAATGCTCTACAAGAAATAGTAAGTTTAAAAGAAACTCTTGAAGCATTGCGACAAGAAGCAATAGCTAGTCTTTCTTCAGGAATTAACTTAAATGATTATTCTTCTGATAATCAAATTGTTATTAACAATATTATTAAAAAAGCTACTAACAATATTAATAATGCAATCGATGAAGCTGAGATAAATCAAATTGTTTTAGTTGCAAAAGGAGAAATATCCCTTGTTAAAACTATTAATCAAGAATTAGAAGAATATTATCAAAGTGAATATCAAAAATTTGTAGATAGTGTTATTCTTGCTAATTATAGTACAACTAATCAAGGCTTAATTAATAGTGTTTTTGATAGTATCAATGAAGAATATGAGAATTTAGTAACAACTAATCAATTAACAAAAATATCCATTGATAATATATTCTTATCTGCTCAAGGTAAAGTCAATCAAATCCCTACGCTTGCGGATGAACTTAAAGTAGCAATTCAAAATGCTCAAGCAGAAATTACCTCATACAGTGAACTTAACGATTATACATCAAGTTCACAAGCAGTCATTGATGATATTTTATATAATGCACTTGATGAATTAGCCAAGGTAGAAACAATTGATGATGTTAACCAAACATTGCTTAAATATAAAGCCTTAATTGATGAAGTTCCTACTTTTGAAGAAGAAGTAAATGAATATCGAAATAATGCTACTGATGAATTAGAAACATATCTATCAAGCATTACAGATACAATTGAAGATGAAGTTTTACGTAATACTATTACTGAACTTGTTACAAGTGCAATTTCACAAATCAACAAAGAAACAAATTTAAATAAGATAAATAACCTTGTTGATCAAACGAAGAAAGCAATTGATTACGAAGTAGTTAAAGCATATGCTAATAATAAGTATTATTTATTAAAACAAGAAATTATATTTGAAGATTACTCAACTTCAAACCAAGAATTAATAAATAATTTACTGGCCACAATTATCTCAGATATAACGCCAACTACAACTAAAGATGATATTGACTCACGTGTTGCCTCCACAACTACAGAAATTGCCCAAATTAAGAAGTTCAAAGAAGAACTCGCGAACTATCAAGCAGAAGCAGTTAATGAAGTTAAATCATATATTGATAATTTCCATGAATATGAGACTAATCAATCCCTTAAAAACATTATTGATTCTATTGTAAATGATGTAGTAACATCTATTAATCAAAAAGAAACGCAAGAAGAAATTGACTTAATAGTATCTTCTGCGAAAACTAAAATTGATTATGAAATAGTAAAAGCATATGCACAAGAACAATATCAAATCACTAAAGCTAAGATTAATTTTAATGATTACTCGTTAGATAATCAGCATATAATCAATCAACAATTAGATGCTATTAAAGATAATATTAGTGAAACTACTACTAAAGATGAAATTGATAAGCGAGTACAACAAGCTGTTAGTGTTATTTCATCCGTTCAAACAATCACTGATGAATTAAATCAAGAAAAAGTAAATCTAAATGAATATTTAGATAACTTATCAACAGAAGGATTAACAGCAGCACAATTAGATGCTCTAAATAGTCTAAAAGAAGAGTACAGTGATAAGATTAATGACGCTCAATCTCTTTCTGAACTAAAACAAATAAAATCAGATATCGATGATGCATATCAAAATCTACTAAATCAAAATAGTAGTAAGCAAAACTGTTCTTGTCAAGCAGCCCTACATATTGTATTGCTAATAACGGTAGCAGTAGGAGCTATCATAATAAGAAAACACTAAAAAAAACAAAGGAACTCTTTTAAGGAGTTCCTTTATTTTGAAAAAATATAAAATGATTTTGATGGGACTATAACTGAATATTCACTATTTGTTTCCTCATTGCAGTTATGACAATATAAAGTAGTATTAGTGAATTCATCTGGTAATTGAAGTGAAATATCATATTTTGTTCCATTTATCATAATTAAATACATCCCTTTTTCAATTGTCATTTCATTTTTGTTTAGGTAATCCCATTTGATTTGTGTGTCAAAAAACTCACTATGGGGTGCTTCAATAGAAAACAACAAATTGAAAAAAGAATTATTAGAATGTTCGATATGTTCAAAAGGGCTATGAGGAAAAAGCCAAAGCAAAATGGTAACAAGCATTGCTTCATCAGAAGTATTGTTTTCTAAATACTTAATTGAATCAGAAACACTAGAAATATCTGAATTAAAAGCAATCGTAATATCATCAACTAAATCCCATAAATCAATATCATTATTAAAATAATGTTTAATGCTTTCTTTTAAGTTTTCGCTCATATTTATACCTCCTATAAGCATTATATCACAAAGTTATAAAAATAATTGTCGAAAAATGTCAACAAATAAAAAAATATATTGAATAAAGTAATTAAATTACTTGTTTTAATCTTTGATTTGTAGTATTATTACAAATAGGTGGTGTTATTAATGGATTTAAAATGTAAAGATGGATGGATTGAAGTAATATGTGGTAGTATGTTTGCGGGGAAGACAGAAGAATTAATTAGACGTATTAATAGAATTCATTATGCAAAAAAAACGGTAATGGTATTTAAACCGGCAATTGATAATCGATATGATCAAAAAGCTGTTGTATCTCATAGTCAAAAGAAAGTTGATTCGATTCCGGTAAACTCACCCAAAGAAATACTTAATTATATCAATGAGTTACCATATGCGGTTGCTATCGATGAAGCTCAATTTTTTAATCATGATTTGATTGAGATATTAGAACGTCTAGCAAATAGTGGGGTCAGAGTAATTGTCGCAGGTCTAGATTTAGATTTTAGAGGTGAACCTTTTGGCATAATGCCAGAAATACTTGCACGAGCTGAATATGTGACGAAACTTCAAGCTATATGTCAAGTATGTGGAGCTCCAGCTACAAGAACTCAACGCATCATCAATGGTCATCCAGCCGATTATGATGATCCGATAATTCTAGTAAGTGCATCAGAAAAATATGAAGCAAGGTGCCGTCATTGTCATCAGGTACCACATAAGAATTATGAAGCAAAATAGTATAAATGATGATTATTTTATGGGGATTGCATTAAAAGAAGCCCAAATAGCTTATCAACAAGAAGAAGTTCCAGTCGGATGTGTAATCGTCTATCAAAATACAGTAATTGCTAAAGCTCATAACAAACGTTATAAAAATAAATCAGTGTTTGATCATGCAGAGATAATAGCCATCAGAAAAGCTACTCAAAAACTTGGTAATTGGATGCTAGATGACTGTATATTATATGTTACAGTTGAGCCATGTTTAATGTGTGCAGGAACAATCATTCAGTCAAGAATAAAGAAAGTTGTTTATGGTACAAATGAGCCCAAGTTTGGTGCTTTTGGTAGTATAACAGATTTAAGTTTGATTCCCCTTAATTACAAACTTGAAGTAGTAAAAGGAGTAATGGCAGAACAATCAAGGCAATTACTAAAATCTTTTTTTAAAGAAATTAGAAATAGAAATAATAGTTCTATAGTTGACAAATCGTAAAAATAAGTATATAATACCAATAGATTCCATTTTAAATACCTTCATCCAAGGTTCCAGTGTGAACCAGGTCAGGCCTTGATCGGAGCAGCCTTAAGCTTCTGTAACTTGTGGGTGGGGGGATTTAAGATGGAATCTTTTTATGTCATTTTACTAAATATCTAAATTGTAATTAGAAATGCAACAAAAAATATTATCAATTCATTAGATAA